>JBEKGC010000129.1:0-14530 GCA_050013055.1 Streptosporangiaceae bacterium | reverse complement strand
GGAGACCAGATCAGGATTTTCACCCGCGAACCCGAGGGCATGCTCGGCGAGCTGGTCGCCGTGGGTGCGGCCGCCGGGTTGACCGTGCGTGACGCGACTCAGCTCAAGCCGAGCCTGGAGACGGTTTTCCTCACCCTGACCGGACGGGAGTACCGCGAATGACCGCAACGGCAAGGGGGGTCCGGGGGGATGGGTCCCCCCGGGAGCGGGGGGTTCCGGGGGGTCGTCCCCCCGGGCTAGCACAGGTGGCCGCCCTGATCGCCGAGGCGCCCGAGCCGCGGCCCACGCTGATCAGGACGTTCAACGCCATGATGGCGCGGGAGTTCCGGGTGCTCCGGCGCAACGCGGTCGCCACCTTCACCCGGGCGGTGATGCAGCCGCTGCTTTTCGTCTTCGTCTTCGCCTACGTGTTCCCGAAGATCGGCGGCGGCTTCAACCTCGGCGGGGGCGCGGCGGTCTCGCGGGCCGCGGGCAGCATCAACTTCGCCACCATCTTGGTGCCGGGCCTGATGGCCTCCATGTTGCTTATGCAGGGCATCATGGCGGTGACGTTCCCGCTGGTGATGGAGTTCTCCTGGCAGCGCACGATCGAGGACAGGGCGCTTGCCCCTGTGCCGATCCGGGTGCTGGCCATCCAGAAGATCGTGGCAGGCGCGGTCCAGTCCTTCATCGGCGCGGTCATCGTGTTCCCGATCGTGCTGCTGGTGCACGCCTCGGGTCAGGCGCCGCACGTGCACGTGACCAACTGGGCCCTGTTCGCGCTCATCCTGGTCTTCGCGTCGCTGCTCACGTCGTCGCTCGGACTGCTGCTCGGCACGCTGATGGACCCGCGCAAGATGCAGATGCTGTTCGCCGTGATCCTGCTGCCCGCCACCATGCTCGGCTGCGTCTACTATCCCTGGTCGGCCCTGCACGATATCCGCTGGCTGCAGATCGTGGTCCTGATCAATCCCATGGTGTACATGTCCGAGGGGCTGCGCTCGGTGCTCACCCCGTCCCTCGGGCATATGCCGCTGTGGGGCGTGCTGGTCGCGCTGGTCGGCGGCACCGTGGTCTTCAGCTACCTGGGTACCCGCACCTTCACCAGGCGGGTCCTCAACTAGGACGAGCGCGGGAATACCGCTTGACGGCGCGGTGCTGTTAAGCTTGGTTGCCAATAGCCCGGTGGCTTGCTGCCGGGCGCGCAAAGCGGAGGACCACCTCCCACCCAGTCGGCCTGAGGCAGGCGGGTTTGGCCAGATGTTCTGGCATGCGGTGCGCGCGGGAGCGCGTACGGTGCCGGATTCTTCTGGCACGGCGCATTTCCGCGCATTCGCGGGACGGCGCCGTTGTCGTGGTTGCCCCGCTGAGCGTATCGCTCGCGGGGCTTTTCTCGTCGGCGGTCTCCTCGTGGGCCCGCCGCCGGAGGGAACTCCCGGGCGAGGTGATAGATATCGCCGCCGGAAGCGCCGGCGGCGCAGGTGAGGCTCAGGAGGTCACATCAGCACCGAAGCACGTATCAACGAGCGCATCCGCTCTCCCGAAGTCCGGCTGGTCGGAGCGAAGGGGGAGCAGATCGGGATTGTCTCGGTCAACGACGCACTCAAGCTGGCCCAGGAGGCCGATCTCGACCTCGTCGAGGTCGCGCCCACGGCGCGCCCGCCGGTCTGCAAGCTCATGGACTACGGAAAGTTCAAGTACGAGTCCGCAGTCAAGGCCCGGGAGTCGCGCAAGAATCAGACGCAGACTGTCGTCAAGGAGATCAAGCTCCGCCCGAAGATCGATCCGCACGACTACGGCACCAAGAAGGGCCACGTCGAGCGGTTCCTGAAGGCGGGCGACAAGGTCAAGGTGACGATCATGTTCAGGGGACGTGAGCAGTCGCGTCCTGAACTAGGCTTCCGTCTGCTGCAGCGTCTGGCCGGAGACGTCGAGGAGCTCGGCTTCGTGGAGTCGCAGCCCAAGCAGGACGGGCGGAACATGATCATGGTGATCGGCCCGCACCGGAAGAAGAGCGAAGCGACCAGGGCCCATCCGACCCCACCGTCGCCGAACAACCGGTCCGTGCCGAGCCCGCGCGCTGCCGATGTAGCACCCCAGGAAGTTCCTGAGCCTGCGGACAGCGAGCCTGTCGCAGACGAGGCCGCAGTCCCGGGTCCGGCCTAGCCGGTAGCGACACCCGGCGGCCACGAGCCCCGGCGGTAAAGCGCCGGGGATGGTGACTGCTGTGTGCCGGGGGAACGAGCACCGTGAAGGAGCGTCGTGGTAAAGCGCCACGGCGGAGATGGACGAGCTGCCGCCCGTACGCCCGCGTACCGGGCGGCAGGTACACGAATGGAGAGATGGCCACCATGCCGAAGATGAAGACACACAGCGGTGCCGCGAAGCGGTTCCGGCTGACCGGCACGGGCAAGGTCATGCGCCGCCGCGCCAACATGAACCACATGTTTGAGCACAAGTCGTCCCGCGTGACGCGGCGGCTCACCGGGGAAGTGACGCTCGCACCCAGCGACGTCAAGGAGATCAAGAAGCTGCTGGGCAAGTAGCCCGGTCCGCGCTAGAGGAGACACAACAATGGCACGCGTGAAGCGGGCGACCAACGCCCACAAGAAGCGCAAAGTTACCCTCGAGCGGGCTAGCGGCTACCGGGGCCAGCGGTCACGGCTGTACCGCAAGGCCAAGGAGCAGGTCCTCCACTCGATGACCTACGCCTACCGCGACCGCAAGGATCGCAAGGGCAATTTCCGGCGGCTCTGGATTCAGCGGATCAACGCCGCGGCCCGGGCCAACGGCATGACGTACAACCGCTTTGTCCAGGGGCTGCGGGTGGCCGGCGTCGAGGTGGACCGGCGGATGCTGGCCGAGCTCGCCGTCGCGGACGAGTCGGCCTTCTCGGCTCTGGTCGAGGTGGCGAAGAAGGCCCTACCCGAGGTCACAGGGCCCGACGTCTCAGGGTCAGCGGCTGCCTAGGACCGCACCGGCCGAGATCAGTTACGCGGGCACTCATTCGCCGCGGCTCAAGGCCGCGCGGCGCCTGACGAAACGTGCCTTCCGCCAGCGCGAGCGGGCCTTCCTCGCCGAAGGCCCGCAAGCGGTGGCGGAGGCGTTCAGCGGCGGGGCCGCTCTCACCGACCTGTTCGCGACCGTGCCCGCGCGGAGCAGGCACTCCGATCTCGTCGCCGCGATCGCCGACGCCGGCATCCCGGTGCACCTCGTCAGCGGCGAGATCATGGATGAGCTGGCGCAGACGGTCACCCCGCAGGGATTGCTTGCGGTCTGCGGCTTCATCGACGTCCCGCTGACCGGGCTGAAGCCGGGTCTGGCCCTGGTCGCGTTGCTGGCGAACGTCCGCGATCCTGGCAACGCGGGCACGGTGCTGCGCACCGCCGACGCCGCGGGCGCCCAGGCCGTCGTCTTCGCCGACGCATCCGTCGACCCGTACAACGGCAAGTGCGTGCGCGCATCGGCGGGCAGCCTGTTTCATCTGCCGGTGGTGGCCGGCGCCAGGCTCGAGGATGCCGTCGCGACCATGCGCGCGGCCGGCCTTCGGATCGTGGCCGCCGACGGCCGCACGGGCCGCTCCCTGGACGATCCCGGCGTGCAGGCCCGGCTGGCCGAGCCCACGGCGTGGATGTTCGGCAACGAGGCCTGGGGGCTGCCGCCTGAGCTTGTCGCGCTGGCCGACGAACCCATCGCGGTGCCCATCTACGGCCAGGCGGAGAGCCTCAACCTGGCCGCCGCGGCGGCGGTGTGTCTCTACGCGTCCGCGCGTGCGCAGCGAGTACGTGCCGTAACCGGACAAGATGATACGTAAGCCATTCCTGGCGGCATGGAGTATTTAGGCCACAACAGAGAGAATTCGTGTCTCAGGACTGTCACAATGGCGGTATACACGCTAGAGTCTGATCACAATCCGTTACCCATACCGTGACCACTTCCGGCCGCCGGACCCTCTCCGTCCGGCATCGCCGGACGGAGGCTTCGTTGCCGTGGACAAGCTCATAAGCAGGCTCCCCGGAGAGCCGCTGCCGGAGGGGCCGGTCCCGATCGGAAGCCTGGTCTTCGCCGATGAGCTGCCCGATGGGGTGGTGGTGGCCGACGACGTCGGCCGCATCGTGGTGTTCAACCGGGTCGCCGCCCGCCTGACCGGCCTGGACCCGGGCGAGGTCATCGGCAAGTTCGTCTTCGACGTGCTGCCGCTGCGGGATGCCGACGACAACGACTGGTGGGTGTGCGCCGACCCGTACCACGGCCTGCCCACCCGCACCCGCCACCCCGAGCGGTCCCTGTTCCTGTCCAACGGCACCGAGCTGCTCGTCTCCGTCGGCTACGTCCGCGCGCCCCGCTCCCCCCGAGGAGAGCGGGCCCTGCAGAAGCTGGTCATCACCCTGCGCGGTGCGGAGCAGCGGGAACGGCTCGAGCGCAGCCGGGCCGAGCTGGTCTCCACCGTGGCGCACGAGCTGAGGTCCCCGCTGACCAGCGTCAAGGGTTTCACCGCCACGCTGCTGAACAAGTGGGGCCGGTTTACCGATGACCAAAAGCGGGTGATGCTGGAGACGGTCAACGCCGACGCTGACCGGGTGACCAGGCTCATTACCGAGCTGCTCGACGTGTCCAGGCTCGAGTCCGGACGGCTGGAGATCAACCGGCAGCTGGTCGACCTGCCGGACCGCGCGAGGAAGATCATCGCCGGGCGGGTGGCGGCGGGCGACGCCGAGGACCGGTTCCGGCTTGAGGTCCGCAGCGGCCTGCCGGAGACCTGGCTGGACGCCGACAAGGTCGATCAGATCCTCGGCAACCTGGTGGAAAACGCCGTCCGGCACGGAGCTGGTATCGTAACGGTCGTGGTGGAACCAGCACAGCTAGGCCGCGACACGGCGGGTACGCCGGCCCGCGCACTCAGCGCGCCTGACGCGGCTGCCGTCTTGGTGCGCGACCAGGGCGAGGGCATCTCGCCCGAGGTGGCGCCCCGCGTGTTCCGCCAGTTCTGGCGGGGTAAGCGCCGTGGCGGCACCGGTCTTGGCCTGTACATCGTCAAGGGCCTCGTCGAGGCGCACGGCGGCACGATCGGCGTGTCCCGCGCCCCAGGTGGCGGTGCCGAGTTCCGATTTATCGTGCCCGCAGGGGCTGCTCCCGCCTAAGCGCGCAGGCAGACCGCCCGCCGGATCGGTTGATCGGGTCGGGCCGTCTCACCCCTACGCTCGCAGGCTCGGTACGGTAATGTCCCCTCGGGCTATCCAGGGCTCGCCCTCGGCCGGGCTGGCTTTTCGTGCTGACGCGGACGTGCTACCACGGCCCGTTCGGCCGACATTGACCGCCGGAAACCCCGTCAGACCTCCACATCAAAGTACGGCCCGCAGGAAGCAGGACCCAATGTCCGCACCAAACAAGAGTTACGACCCGAGGCGGGTGGCAGCGTTGGCGCCAGAGGAAGTGACGCGCGCCGAAGACGAGGCCCTCGCCGCCGTCGCCGCCGCCGGGACACTCGACGAACTGAAGGCGGCGCGGATCGCGCACGACGGCGACCGGGCGCCGCTCTCGCTGGCCAGTGCGGAGATCGGCGCGCTGCCGCCGCAGGCGCGCGCCGAGGCGGGACGCCGGGTGGGCGCGGCCCGCGGCCGGCTCCGCACCGCGCTACGGGAGCGCCAGGTCCAGCTGGAAGCCGAGCGTGACCGGCAGGTGCTGCTCACCGAGGCGGTCGACGTCACGCTGCCGGGCAGCGCGATCCCGGCAGGCGCCCGCCATCCGGTCACGATGCTGGCCGACCGGCTGTCCGACGTGTTCGTCGCGATGGGCTACGAGGTCGCGGAGGGACCAGAGGCCGAGGCCGAGTGGTACAACTTCGACGCGCTGAACATCCCGCCCGACCACCCGGCCAGGGAAATGCAGGACACGATCTTCCTCGCCAGTGCGGCCGGACCTGGCGTCAAGTCGGGCATGGTGCTGCGGACGCACACCTCACCGGTGCAGATCAGGTCCATGCTGAGCCGCCCGCTGCCGCTCTACGTGGTCAGCCCGGGCCGCTGCTACCGGTACGAGACGGCCGACGCCACGCATAGCTCGGTGTTCCACCAGATCGAGGGGCTCGCGGTCGACGAGGGCCTGACCATGGCCGACCTGCGCGGCGCCGTCCAGTCGTTCGTGGACGCCATGTTCGGCGTGGGGCTGCGTACCCGCTTGCGGCCCGACTACTTCCCTTTCACCGAGCCGTCAGGCGATGTGTCGATGGAATGCCACATCTGCCGCGGTGCTTCGGCCAAGCCGGGCGGCGAGCCGTGCCGGGTATGCAAGTCGCAGGGCTGGATCGAGATCGCGGGCTGCGGCATGGTGAACCCGCGGGTGCTCGTGGCGTGCGGCATCGACCCGGACAGATACAGCGGATTCGCGTTCGGGCTCGGCATCGAGCGCAGCCTGATGATCGGGCACGGCCTGGCCGGGATCAAGGACACGGCCGAAGGCGACGTGCGGTTCAGCCGGGCGTTCGGGATGGAGATCTGACATGCGAGTGCCTCTTTCCTGGCTGCGTACCTACGCGCCGCTGGCTGAGCCGGCCGACGCGACCGAGGTGGCCAGGCGGCTGACGGCCGCCGGGCTCGAGGTCGAGTCGCTGGAGTCGGTGGGCCACGACATCCGCGGCGTGGTGATCGCCCAGGTGCTCTCGATCGAAGAACTGACCGGGCTGAAGAAGCCGATCAGGTACTGCCGGGTCGCGATCTCCGAGGGGCAGCTGGCCGGGCCGCCCGGCGAGGCGTCCGGGGTGATCTGCGGCGCGGTCAACTTCGCGGTCGGCGACCGGGTGCCGCTCGCGCGGCCCGGCGCGGTGCTGCCCGGCGGGTTCGAGATCGGCGCGCGCAGGACCTACGGCCACCTCTCCGAGGGGATGATCTGCTCGGCCCAGGAGCTGGCCATCGGCGAGGATCACGCCGGCATCATCGTGCTGCCGCCGGACGCGCCGCTTGGCGCCGATTTCGTGGCGTACGCGGGACTTCGGGACGAGGTGTTCGAGATCGCGGTGACCCCCGACCGGGGCTACGCGGTCTCGGTGCGGGGGATCGCCCGCGAGCTCGCCAGCGCGTTCGGCGTGCCCTTCACCGATCCCGCGTCCAGCGGCCTGCCTGGTCCCGACGTGCTCGGCGGGAACCTCGAGGACGTGGGCGCTGAGGTCTACCCGGCCCGGATCGGTGACCCGGCCGGGTGCGACAGGTTCGTGCTGCGGGAGGTGCGCGGCTTCTCCCCGGCGGCCCCGACCCCGCTGTGGATGCGGGTCCGGCTGGCCAGGTGCGGGGTGCGGTCCGTGTCGCTCGCGGTCGACGTGACCAACTACCTGATGCTGGAACTCGGACAGCCGTTGCACGCGTTCGACCGGTCCAAGCTGACCGGCGAGATCGTGGTCAGGCGGGCTCAGCCGGGGGAGCAGCTCGAAACGCTCGATCACGTGGTCAGGACCCTGGACCCGGACGACATCTTGATCACCGACGGGTCCGGGCCGATTTCCCTGGCCGGGACGATGGGCGGCTTGTCCACCGAGATCGACGCTGACTCCTGCGACCTGGTGATCGAGGCCGCGCATTTCGACGCCGACGCCACGGCCAAGATGAGCAGGCGGCACAAGCTGCACAGCGAGGCGTCCTACCGGTTCGAGCGCGGCGTGGACCGCGAGCTGCCGCTGCGCGCCAGCGCGAAAGCGGCGGCCCTGCTCTTCGGGCTGGGCGGCGGCCGCGTGCTGCCCGGCTGCACCCACGCGCAGGTCGACGTGCCACCGGTGGTGATCTCCATGGCGGCGGACTACCCGGACCGGGTCGCGGGCGTGATCTACGGCCCGGACGTTGTCATCGGGCGGCTGCGCGAGGTGGGGTGCGCCGTGCGAGAGACCGAGCTGGCGACGCCGACCATCGCCCCCTGGCGGGCGGACCGGCCCGCCCAGGACGGTGCGGCCCTGGTGGCCGTGCTCGAGGTGACCCCGCCGTCCTGGCGGCCCGATCTCACCGACCCCGCCGACCTGGCCGAAGAGGTGATCCGGCTGGAAGGGTACGAGAACGTGCCGGCCAGGCTGCCGCGCGCGCTGGCCGGGCGGGGCCTGACGCCGCGGCAGCGGCTGCGCCGCTCGGCGGGCCGGACGCTGGCCGAGTCCGGCTACGTGGAGGTGCTGTCGTCGCCGTTCGCGTCCCGGTCCGACGCCGACCTGCTCGGATTGCCGCCCGAGGACAACCGCCGTCCGGCCGTGGTGGTGACCAACCCGCTGAGCGAGGATGAGCCGCTGTTGCGCACGACGTTGCTGCCCGGATTGTTCCGGGTGCTGGCCAGGAACATCGGCCGGGGTTTCGCCGACACGGCGCTGTTCGAGATCGGGTCGGTCTTCCGGCCGCGGCCCGGGGCCGCGGCCGCGGCGCCTATCTTGCCGGTCGACCGGGGACCTTCGGCCTCCGAGCTCGCCTCGCTCGAGGCCGCGCTGCCTGACCAGCCGCTGCTGGTCGGCGCCGTCCTCGCCGGGGCCCGTGAGCTGGCCGGCTGGTGGGGTCCTGGCCGCGCGGCTTCGTGGGCGGACGCGATCGAGGCGGCGCGGGCGGTAGGCCGGATTTGCCGGGTGCCGCTAGAGGTGCGAGCCGACCGGCATGCGCCGTGGCACCCAGGCCGCTGCGCGGCCATCTACGCCCGGGTCGTCTCCGAGGAGGAGCCGGACCGGCTGGCCGGGCACGCGGGCGAGCTGCATCCGCGGGTGATCCAGGCGTTCGGGCTGCCGGACCGGACCTGCGCGGTCGAGCTCGACCTGTCGGTCCTGTTCGCCGCGGCCGAGGGCCGCGGCACCGTGCAGGCGCCGGAGCTGTCGGTGTACCCGCTGGCCACGCAGGACGTGTCGCTGGTCGTGGATGCGGCCACCCCGGCCGCCGAGGTGGAAGCGGCGCTGGTCGCCGGGGCTCCCAGGGAACTGCTCGAGGACGTGCGGCTGTTCGACGTGTACACCGGGGCCCAGGTCGGCGAGCAGCACAAGTCGCTGAACTACACGCTCAGGTTCCGCGCCCCGGACCGGACCCTCACCGCGGCGGAGACCACCGCCGCCCGCGACGCGGCCGTGGCCGAGGCCGCCCGCCGCGTCGGGGCGGTGCTGCGCAGCTAAGTCGGCGTCCGAACGATTCGTGGCTTACCGCTCCCGACTCGCCGGAAAGCGGATCCTGGTGGTCGTCGATGATGCGCACAGACCGGGCCGCCTTGCCTTGGCCAGTTGCTAAGGCGGCAACTTTGGGTCAGGATTTGATCACGCAGTCTGCCGTATAGCGCTGAGCCGGAGGGTGACATAACACGACACGCGCTGGCCCGGGGGGGCTCGGTGCAGGCCGCGAAGACAACGTTCCGCGACGCATTCGCGGTGACAGAGTTCCGGGCTCTGTGGGTGGCGCAGCTTTTGTCGGTGGTCGGCGATCAACTGGCCCGCGTCGCGCTGACGCTGCTTGTCTACGACCGGACCCGATCGGCCTTTCTCGCCGCGGTTACCTTCGTGGTCAGTATCGTGCCCACCTTCGTCGGCGGCGTGACCTTGGCTGGGCTCGCCGACCGTTACCCGCGCCGCCAGGTGATGATCGTCTGCGATCTGGCCAGGTGCGCGCTCGTCCTGGTGATGGCGATCCCGCGGATGCCGCTCGCCGTGATGGTTATGCTGCTCTTCGTCGTGACGCTCGTCGGAGCTCCGTTCACCTCGGCGCGCGCGGCGGTTCTTCCCGATGTGCTCGCCGGCGACCGTTACGTGATCGGTAACGCGGTCATGCTCACCACGAGCCAGATCGCCCAGGTTGTCGGGTTCGCGGCAGGCGGCGCGATCGTCGGGCCTTTCGGCACCGGGCATGCTCTGCTGATCGACGCTGGCACCTTTGCCGCCTCGGCCGCCATCGCCCGCCGCTGGGTGCTTCACCGGCCCGCCTCCTCGACTAGCGGGGGCGATCCGGACGCCGCGTCCCGGATTGCCGGTGTCGTCGCCGGGGCGCGGCTCGTCTTCGCGAACCCCACGCTGCGCACGTCGATGCTGCTCGGCTGGCTCGCGGCCTTCTATGACGCGCCAGAAGGGGTAGCGGCCCCTCTAGGCCATTCTCTCGGCGGCGGTTCCTTGACGGTCGGGCTGTTGCTGGCCTTCGAGGTCCTCGGCGCGTCGATCGGATCGCTCGCGTTCGGCCGGGCGGTTAGCCCGGCTCGGCGGCTCAGGGTGATGGGCCCTCTCGCCGTCGCGGCCTGCGCGGTCCTCGTGCTCTTCGCCCTTTCCCCTCCCCGTCTTCCCGACCTGCTGATTTTGGCCGCGTCGGGACTGTTCACGTGCTACCAGCTGGCCGCTAACGCCGCCTTCGTCCAAGCCGCGCCGGCCGAGCAGCGAAGCCAGGCGTTCGGTTTGGCCGTCGGCGGAATGAGCCTTGGCCAAGGCCTCGTCATGATCCTCGCGGGGGCGGCGGCCGAACGGTTTCCTCCTTCGGCCGTCATCGCAGTCGTCGGCGTCCTAGGTGCCATCGCGGCCACGGTGCTGGCGATTAGCTGGCAAGCCGGCACCAGCCACCACGACCTGCAGCCGGGGCAGGACTGAAGACACGGTCAGCACCGCGAAGTAGTCAGCACCGCGAAATAGTGAGCGTCCAGACGCGTGTTCAGGTCCAGTTGCCGGTGCGCATGATGCTGTCCTTTCTGGGTTGACGGAGTGTGGGGGCCGGGTCAGGTCCAGTTGCCAGTGCGCATCGGGCTGTCCTTTCCGTTAGCGGTTGGCTGGTGGGGCCGGGGTTCAGGTCCAGTTGCCTGTGCGCATGATGCTCCCTCCTGCCGGGGTGACTACGCCTGTCGGTGGCGTATGAGCGGAAATATTAAAGCATTCTGTAACTATACAAACGCGAATAGTGTTCAATCGGTTCATCAAACTTCGCTGGGTAGCCGCTGCCTGACGTTCGAGGCAGATATCATGACCATGCGCTGCAACGTCCGTACGTCAAGTTGTCGAGTAACGGGTCCGATCAACTGCACCAAGGAGCTGCCGGTGCGCCTCGCGAGCTGGGTCCGTGGGCGGTTTGTTGCCGTCAGGGCCTGGCCTGTCTGGGCGCTCCCGCGCTGGCTAGCCGCCTTCATCGTGGTGGCGGTGGTAGCCGACGTGGCCTTGATGGCCGCAGAGCTGAGCAGCGTATCCATACGTGCACACGATCTCGAGCTATTCGCCGCGCTGCTGGTCTGCAGCGCGGCCACCGTGGAGCTGACCAGACGGGCGAGCGAGAACGCGGGGTTTGCGAAGGACGTCTACGCCGTCTGGGAGCTGCCGGTCGCCATCCTACTGCCGTTGGCATTTGTCCCGATTATCCCGGCGATCAGGACGGCCTTGACGCAATGGCGTGTTCGTCGTGCGCCCCTGTACCGGCGCATCTTCACCTCGGCGGCTATCGGCCTCAGCTACTTCGCGGCCGGGCTGACCTTCCGGTTCCTCGCCCACGTCTGGCAAGCGTCGATGGACAAGCTCACCGCGCACGCCCTGGCCTGGATGCTGACCGTCGCGGTGTGCGCGGCGGTGCAGTGGGCGGTTAACCAGTCGCTGGTGCTGACCGCGGTCAAGGGCTCGGACCCGGCGGTGAAGCTTCGGGACGTGCAGTTTTCCCGTGAGCCCATGTTCAACGACGTGACCGAGCTCTGCGTCGCGGTCCTTGTCACCTTCTGCGTGGCGAACAACATGATCGCCCTGGCCTTCGCGTTTCCCTTCGTCTCGCTGCTACAGCGCTCGTTCCGTCACACCCAGCTGGTCAAGGACTCGCGCGCGGATTCCAAGACGGGCCTGCTTAACGCGGCCACCTGGGAGCGTGAGGCGATGGCCGAGATCAACCGGGCGGTCAGGACGCGGACATCGATGGCCGTCGCGATGCTTGACATCGACAAGTTCAAGGGGATCAACGACACCTACGGGCACTTGGTCGGTGACCAGGTCATCAAGGAGATAGCGCACACCCTGGACGGATTGCTGCGTGAGTACGACCGGGCCGGCCGGTTCGGCGGCGAGGAATTCGCGCTGCTCCTGCCCCAGACCCGGGCCGTAGACGCCTTCCGGATAGCAGAACGGGTACGCGCCAGCATCGCGGGCTTGTCCATCATCGCGCCCGGCGCCACCGGCGGGGAGCGGGTCCACGTCACGGTCTCGATCGGGGTGGCGGCGCTGGACAGCGGCAGCAAGCGCGAGTACGCCGAGCTGATGGCGGCAGCGGACGCGGCGTTGTACCGGGCCAAGGCTGACGGCCGTGATCAGGTCCAAATGATCAGCACGACCAGAGGCCTGAGCGCGATCAGCGGTGGCGGTCGCAGCGCCGGGGACGCTAACGGCGGTCGGACCGACGTGCCAAGCGCGTTTCGCCGCGCTCAGAACTCGTAGTCAACCGTCTCGGCTGGTCCAGGAGTCAGTCCAGCCGGTGGTCTGTACGATCCGTCGTTCCGGATGGCAGATTCGATGCGAGTGCTAGGTCCAGTGGGTGGTGCGCATGGCGCGGCTCCTTCCAGGGTGACGGGTGGTTGTGCCGGGAGCGGGTCAGGTCCAGTGGGTGGTGCGCATGGCGGGTGTCCTTCCAGGGGTGACGGGTGGTTGGGCCGGGAGCGGGTCAGGTCCAGTGGGTGGTGCGCATGGCGGGTGTCCTTCCAGGGGTGACGGGTGGTTGGGCCGGGAGCGGGTCAGGTCCAGTGGGTAGTGCGCATCGCGCGGCTCCTTCCAGGAGAACGTGCCGTCGTAGCAGACGGCTCATGTCCTATGCATTACGAATCATGTCTGAAATGTTCAAATTTACGCCGGCTGGTCGGATGATCCGATACCAATGAGTAACTTTGTCGCATACGCTGAGCGCAGACGGAGTCGAACTCACTGTTCGATAAATACTCCGCTCCGGCAGCCTCGCTATCGCGCCCTTTGCCCGCTTCTGCGTGATGACCTGGTCTGCGGCGATGCCGGTGTGCGTTGTGGTGAGCATGTGTGCGGTGGTGTGCCGGGCCTTGGGAAGGTCACGGAAGATCCGGCTTCCGCGGAGGATCAGGCGCCTTATAGGGTACCTATTTCTCCACTGAAGCCGGGTCTTCCACGGTAACCTTTCCATTTATCGTACTGGCGGTCGGATTGTGGTCCGGGTGGGACCTGCTGGGCTGGTGAGGCAGCATGGGGCGAGGCTGAGTCGCGGAAGGGTGCATGGCGACCACGGTCCATCGGTTCCAGGCGACGCGCACCCAGCGGAGTTTTGCTGGTAGCAAGTAGTGGCGTATTGACCACCCGGCTCGTGAAACTGTGACATCGTGGGAACCGGGCCACACTTTCTGTCATCGAAGTTGGCTTGAAACATACCGGAGCCCAAGGGACGCACCTGTGGATGCCACCTTCTGGCAGGCCGGACGCAAGCGTCTGCCGAACGTTCGGGCGTGGCCGTTCCTTCAGCTGCCACGCTCACTCGCCGCATTCATCATCGTGGTCATTCTGGCCGACTTGGCCGTGATCGCGTTGAGCATCGCGAAATTGACCGTACATGATCACGATTTGTTGGTATTTGGCCTGCTGCTTGCGTGCAATGTGACGACGGTCGAACTTACCAGACGGGCCAGTGAACCCGAGGGGACCGCCGTCAAGGACGTCCATGCCATCTGGGAGCTTCCCGTCATCGTCTTGCTCCCTCCCCTTTACGTGCTGCTCATGCCCATCGTCCGGCTGGCTTTGACCCAGTGGCGGGTCCATCATGCGCCGGTGTACCGGCGGGTCTTCAGCGCGGCGGCCCTCGGTATTTCGTATGGCTGCGCTTTCCTCGTCTTCAGGGCCCTAGTCTTCCTCGTGCTTGACTCCAGCCTGACTCCCGCGGATCACTTCGGCGCCTGGATCGGGGTCGCAGCGGCCGCCGCGGTGACCCAGTGGTGCGTGAACCAGGCCCTGATCCTGACCGCGGTCAAGATGACGGCGCCCGAGACCAGCGTCCGGGAGATGTTGTTCGGCGGCGAGTCACTGCACAACGACGTCACCGAGCTGTGCGTCGCCGTGCTCGTCACGCTCGCGATCGCGATGAGCCTGTTTACGGTCGTCATCGCGTTGCCGCTTGTGACCGTGCTGCAGCGCTCCTCGCGGCACGCTCAGCTGCTCAAGGACGCCCGGGCCGATTCCAAGACCGGTCTGCTGAACGCGGCCACCTGGGAGCGCGAATCGGCGGCGGAGGTCGCCCGCGCGGTGCGGACCAGGACGCCGCTGGCCGTGGCCATGCTGGACATCGACCGGTTCAAGGGAATCAACGACACCTACGGTCACCTGGTCGGTGACCAGGTGATCAGGGAGATCGCCCGCACGCTGAGCAGCGAGCTGCGCGACTACGACCTGGCCGGGCGGTTCGGCGGCGAGGAGTTCTCGCTGCTGCTTCCTCAGACCAAGGCAGTAGACGCTTTCCGCATCGCCGAGCGGGTCCGATCCGCCATCGCCAGCCTGTGCATCATCGCTCCCGGCGCGTCCGGCGGCGAACGGGTGCACGTCACGGTGTCGATCGGCGTCGCCGCGCTGGACAGCGGGAACCGGCGCGAATACGCCGACCTGATGGCCGCG
>JBEKGC010000128.1:0-21008 GCA_050013055.1 Streptosporangiaceae bacterium | reverse complement strand
ACCGTGAGCGGCGGCGTCCCCGGCGCGTCCAGCGTCGGTGTCACGCGGACCCCCGCCACGAGTTCTTCCACGAGTTCACCGGCGACGAACTCGGCATCTCCCACGGTGAGGCCCGCTCCGTCGCCGGCGCCGAGCCCTACGGCTAGTTCGTACCCCACCGCGGCCCCGGCCGCCGGCGGCGGGGGCACGGCCGGTGTCCAGGACGTGCTGCTCTTCGGGTTCGGCGGAGCGGCCATCCTGGCCGGCGCCGGGAGTATCGCCTACCGCAGGAAGATCACCAGGGGGCGGTGAGGGAAATTCGGCGGGATCGGCGCCCGCCAGGCGGTCGCGGCTATTCAGCGGAAGCTTATGCCGTCGTGGTAAACCACGGGAAGGCGATCAGCCGTGATCTACCAGCCAGGCGTGCACGTCCGCTATGTGATTTTCCCGGAGGGAGTGCCCTTCGTCGTCGAAGAACCAGGCTTCGGCGCCGGGGATGCGCGAGGCCAGCCATTCACCGTGGCTAAATGGCACGGCCGTGTCCAGGCGGCCGTGCAGCAAGAGCACAGGGACCGGTATCTGGGTCACCTCGAAACCCCACGGGGTGATTTGCGAGACACAGTCGTCCCAGGAGCCTTCGATCCCGGGTGCCAGGGCTAGCTGGATAGAGATCGCCTCGTCGGTCAGCAGCGCCAGGTCGACACCGGGTGAACGCGCCTGCATGTCCAGGGCCACCTGGGCGGGCGGCGGCGCCAGCATCTTGTCCCGGTCCTGCTCAAACAACGTGCGTGCGGCGGCGTGATCACCGAACATCAGCCGGACTTCCTCGACGGCGTCCGGGCTGAAGCCCGAGAGCCAGTCCAGCCCCCCGGCGTCGTAGGGCGCCAGGGACGCCAGGGACGCCACCGCCGTGACCAGGTCCGGCAGCAGGGCCGCGCATGCCAGCACATGCGGGCCGCCGCCGGACAGGCCCCACATCGCCAGCCTTTCGATCCCGAGGGCCTCGCAGATCACCCGGACATCACCGGCGCAATCGGCCGTGGAGCGTCCCGGCTGGGCGGTCGAGCCGCCGTAGCCCGGCCGGTCGTAGCTGATCAGCCGCAGCTGACGGCGTTCGGCATCAGCCAGCGTGCGGGGGCCGTACAGACGGCGGCCTCCCGGCGTGCCCACGTGCACCATCACCGGACGGCCGCCACGATCCCCGGCATCCTCGACAGCCAGCGTCCTGCCGCCTGGTGCCGCCACGAACCACTCCATAGACCCGCCTCCTGATCCGCGTGGATTCACCACCGTGATCAGCCGTGATCTCCTCTGCTGATGACCGTCCGGAAGAGGTCACGGGCCCGGTCGCAGAATCGCTCGATGTCAGCGACGGCTGGCTCGTCGCCGGATGCCAGCATCCGGGCCTGGAGCTGCTCAGATCGTACACCGCCGTAGCGGGCCACCACGGCGGTGGTCACCGGCTGGACCGCGACGTGCAGGTGCTTGCGCGCGCTCGCGCCGTGGGACCACTAGCCGGCGCCTATCCGGTCATAGTGCGTGCCCACTCCTCCATCCTGACACGCGCGGATGGGGGCGGCCCGGGCCTTGCGCCGCGCCGAACCACCCACCATGATTTTCCCAGACGTCGGCGTGAGAACGTCGGCGTCTTGCCTCAGCCAGCCTACGCTCCGAGGGTCAATGGTGCCTGCCAGCAAGCCGCCGGCGCATGCCGGAAAGTCAGCCGCGCCCGCTGGCCTGCCCGGCCGCGGGCCCGGCCGCCGCACGGTCATCACGGCGATCTCGGTGCTCCCGGCCACCGCGGTGGTGCTCGGGGCGGGTGGCTGCACGTCGTCGAAGACCACTTCCGGCGGTCCGGGTCCCGGCGCCCGGGTGCTCCGGTTCTTCACCGCCCATGAGGCCGCGGTGGTCGAGGACGCGACCGCGCGGATAGCTCCGGGTCCGCGGGACGACCCGGCCGAAGCTGGTCATCCCGGCGCGCGCGAAGCCGGGGTGACCGACTACATCGACATGATGCTCGGCGCGCTCGGAGCCCTCGGCGGGAATGAGCCCCTCGCGCCGATGATCTTCGCTGGCGGCCCGTGGAGCAACCGCCATGCGTCCGGCAGCGATTTGATGGCGTCCTTTCTCACCCTCGACCCGGTCACCCGCATCGCCTGGCGCAAACGCCTGGCCGGCTGGCAGCAGCAGTACAAGCAGGGCATCACGACCCTGGACAAGCTCGCGGGCGGCGACTTCACCAAGGCCTCCGCAGCGGAGCAAGACAAGATCCTCACCGGGCAGGGCACGTTCACCTCGCTGCTGTTCGAGCACACGATCGAGGGCATGTACGGCAACCCCGAGTACGGCGGTAACCGGGGCCGGGCCGGCTGGAAGGACATCGGCTTTCCCGGCGACATCCAGCCCCGGGGCTACCCAGCGGACGAGGTCGAGGGTTCTGACGGACGCGATCCGGTCGACGACACCGGCATCGTGGCCGATGTGCTGAGGCTCCTGGGCGCGATATGAGCGGCGGCGCGTGATGGGCCGGGCGGTGGTGATCGGCAGCGGCGCGGGCGGCTCTTTCGCCGCGATGGAGCTCGCCCAGGCCGGATGGCAGGTCGTGGTCTTCGAGAAGGGCGCCAACCACTTTTCCAACCTGGCCGGCGAGGGTCCGATCGGCACGGTGTTCGCCAACGACAGCCTGGCCACCCAGGTGCGCAACTTCCCGGGGACCGACCCGGAGGTGTTCCCGCGTACCTGGCGGCCGAACCAGGCCTCGGCCGTCCAGTACACCGGCAGCGTCGACGAGCTGCCGCAGCTCGTCGGCGGCGGGACCGTGCACTGGGACGCCAAGGTACCGAGGTTCTGGGACATCGATTTCCAGCAGCTTTCCGCCCTGGGGCCGGTGCCGGGCGCCGACGTGGCCGACTGGCCGTTCAGTTACGCCGAGATCGCGCCCTTCTACGACGAGGTGGAGCAGCTGATCGGCGTTCAGGGCGACACCGGGGCCATCCCCGGCATCGTGCGGAAACATGCGCCCCGCGCCAGGCCGTACCCGATGCCGCCCGGCCCCCAGCAGCGGTCGTCGATCGTGGTGGCCGCCGGGGCCACGGCCATCGGCCTGCACCCGTATCCGTTCCCCATGGCGATCAACTCACAGCCCTACAACGACCAGCACGTCTGTAACGACTGCGGGTTCTGCAGCGGTTTCGGCTGCCCGGTAGTCGCCAGGCCGGCCGCGCTCATCCCGCTGCGGCGGGCGCTGCGCACCGGGCGGGTCAGGCTGGTCCCTGACACGATGGTGACCAAAGTCCGCCTCGGGGCCGGGCGGGCCACGGGGGTGAATTGGATCCGGATGACCGAACGAGGCCAGGTAACAGGCACCGAGAACGCCGATATCGTCGTCATGGCGGCGTCGGCCATCGAGACGGTTCGCCTCGCGCTGCTGTCAGAGTTCCCTGACGCCAGCGGCAAACTTGGCCGGAGGCTGATGCTGCACTCGTTCGTCGACGGCACCGCGATCTTCCTTGACGAAAGGATGCACGCCTACCGCGGCCGGTCGATCACGCAGTGCGCGGAGGATGCCGCCGACCCCGACTTCCCCGGCGCCCGGGCGTTCGCCAAGGCCCACGGCCTGCCCTATATCCGCGGTGGCCTGATGGAGCTAGGCGGCAGCCAGGATCCGGTCACCGAGGCGCA
This sequence comes from Streptosporangiaceae bacterium, assembly GCA_050013055.1. Taxonomy (GTDB): domain Bacteria; phylum Actinomycetota; class Actinomycetes; order Streptosporangiales; family Streptosporangiaceae; genus Palsa-504. The sequence continues at coordinate 17,348 of JBEKGC010000128.1, read as the reverse complement.
GTCTTACCAGACCCTGCTCGGGTTCGTACGCTCGGCCAGGCCGTTCGGCACCGAATTCAAGCAGCTCATGCGCTCCTCGATCCTGCGGGACCGGCTGGCGGGCTGCCAGATCATCGGCCACGACATGCCCTACCTGAACCACACGGTCACTCTCGACCCTACGGTCAGAGACGTCTTCGGGCTGCCGGTGGCCCAGGTCACCTGGAGCCCGGGTCCGCACGAGCAGGCCGCCCAGCAGTTCTGGGTACCGCAGCTGAAGAAGATGATGACCAAGGCCGGAGCGGCCGTGGCCCTCGCGGTGCCCGCCACCGAGAACAGCGGCGGGCTGCCCACCGGCAACCACGTCATGGGCGGCATGATGATGGGCGCCGACCCCGCCACGAGCGTGACCGATGGCTACGGCCGCGTGCACGGGCTGGACAACGTTTACGTCGCGGACGGCTCGGTCTTCGTCACCTCAGGCGCCCACAACCCGACGAACACGATCATGGCTGTGGCCCTGCGCAACATGCGCCACCTGGCCGGGGTCAAGACCGTCAGCGTACGTTGACGCGAAGACGAATGTCAGCATATGCCGACGTGCAGCGCACCGTTGGCCGGGTGATGTCGCTGGCACACCAATGGAGTCAGCACATCAGTATGTGTCGGCCTCATATGCCACTTCCGTGTACACAACTAACGCTATTACCGAGTAAAATATAATGCCATTCAGCTCAGGCGCTGTTTAAACTGTCCCAGAAGGGCACGTTGGGGGCGGAACGCCCGCGCTGAGAGACGGTGCGCGGAATGAATCAGGAATCGCAGTCCGCTAAGGACAATGCGGACGAAAAGCGACGAAAGCGCCCAGAATGGCTGTCGCAACTAGTATTTCCCGTGATTGCCGCCGTCTTGGGAGCGGTGCTCATCACAGCCCTTACCCCGCTCGGGTCGTCGCTGCGAGAGCTTCTGTTTCACACGAGGGCGACTGTGGCCGGGTCGGTCACCGTCGACGGCAAGCCCGCCGCGAGCGTTTATATGAAGCTGGACGGGGCGGACTCGGGGGACACCGATGCCGGCGGGCGGTTCCTCCTGACCAACGTGGGTAAGGGCCAGCACCTGCTTCACCTGGAACTCCTCGGCGCTAAGCCCAGAGACGAAGTGTTTTCTGTGGCCAGTGGCCAGACGGCACTGCAGGTAGGCAATCTTGAGATGGAGCCGCTTGTCCGGCTCGCCTATAGGCCATCCGTTCAGCTGTCGGCGCAGGGGTTCGACTACGACATTACGCTCTGGATTATTGGCGATCCTGACGTGCTGAGCCGCATCAAGTCCGTGTCGTACACGTTGCCGACGCCGCTATCCTCGCGCCCGGTGAGCGGTGCCGACGCAAATCATGCCTTCTGCTACCGGGAGACCGGAACCCTGCCCCTGCAGGGCTCATCTGGCAACGGCGCCCCCGTCCTCGCGCTGGCCGTGGTGGATCTTGGCGCCGGACAGAAGTTCCAGATCTCAGCGCCGGCCGGCACGACCCAACCGCCCGACTGTGCTGCACACCAAGCCGGGCCGGCGTCTTCGGCGAGCACCTCCCCTGGACAAAGCCAGCAGCCATCCCCATCACCAAGCCACTCCAGCTCCGCTCCCGCGTCGTCGACTACTCCGATGACCGACGTCCCGAACGTGATCGGCGACTCGCAGGCGACCGCCAGCCAGGTGCTGACCACGGCCGGTTTCCAGGTCAGCGTCCAGCAGGGGTCGGGCCCGGCCCAGTACGCCGACGGGCAGGTCTTCAACCAGGTACCGGGATCGGGCAGCGCGGCGACGGGCTCCACGGTCATCATCGATGTACAGAACGGCGCGTCGCCGTCGGCGCCCGCGTCGACCCCGAGCCAGTAAAGCGGCCGACTCGCACCGTCTTATGCCGCGGTACCCGGGATGCGCATCTGGAACCGAGCAGCCGATCACGTCGGGATCCCATTCGCACCGAACACTTGCGCCGATATGTTAATACCAGCTGGGGTGGTCCTGGCAGGACATCGCCGGGCGGCTCGGCGTCACTAAGCAGACCGTGCACCGCAAGCACGGCAAGCGGATCGGAAGCCGGTAATGCCCAGGCACCTGGTCCGGGACACCCGCGCCTCTCTCGCCCGAGGACTGGGGCACGCAGGCAGGCTCACCCACCGCTACGTCAGCGGCGAGCATCTGATGACCGTCCTGGTTTCCGCTGTTTACGCAGGACGCGACCCTCGGCCGGCCCGCGCCGTCCTGCACTCCTGCGGTGCCACGATCGATGACGTCGCGGAGGAGATCGCTCGTCGTGCCGGACCGGGAGCGGTCCTGTTCGGCGGCCTGGACCAGGACGCGCTGGCCGCTATCGGGATCGATCTGGACGCCGTGCGCGCCCCCGCCAGCGATTGTGGATCGTAACCGTCGAAATAAGGAGCTAATTATCCACGATCTCCGGCCTGCGGCCCCGCACCCCCACCCGCGTGGTATTGGATCAGCGCGCGGGGGCGATACCGAGTCGCCGGGGGCTGCGGTCCTTTCCCAGCCGGGCGGGACATCCGGCTACTTCCTGGTGCCCACCGGGCAGGGCTGACGCACGCATCGAATCCACCAGCACATTTGTCAAAACGGTTCTTTCGGAGGTAGTGTTTCGAAACATGACTTCCGAAGAGCAAGCCGAGCCTGAGCTGACGCTCGGGGGAGAGGCCGCCCCTCCCGTCGGCGCTCCTGCCGCCCCTCCCGCCGGCCCTCCCATCGGGGAGCCTGCCCAGGACCACCCCACCTCCGACGGCGACCCGCGAGAGCATCGCGGGCGGCTCAATCTGACTGATCCGAAGGCCATCCGGGCCCTGGCGCACCCGGTGCGCTGGGCGCTGCTCGAAGCGCTCGGCCACGCCGGGACCCTGACCGCGACCCAGGCCAGCGAGATTCTCGGCGAGTCGCCGGCCAACTGCGCCTTCCATCTGCGCACTCTGGCTAAGTACGGCTTCGTGGAGGAGGCGGGTGGCGGCCGCGGCCGGGAACGGCCGTGGCGTCAGACCTACGACGGGATGAGCTGGCGGACGCGACAGGAGGATCCCCGGTCTTCGCACGCGGCCGAGGCCCTGGACCAGGTCTGGATGGACAGGCTGATGACGCGAGCCCAGCGCAGCCTCACCTCGCTGAGAGCGTGGCCGGATGCGTTCGGTGACGGGCTGGGCGCGTCGGCCAGCCGGGTGTACGTGACACCTCAGGAGGCCGAGGAACTGTACGCGGAGATGACCAGGACCTTCGAGCGGCTCGTCGGCACGCAGCACCGCTTCGCCAAGCGCCGTGATCCTAAGCTCCGGCCGCCGGGCGCCGTGCCGGTGGAGTTCGTCCTGCTCGGTTATCCGATTCTCGACTCACCGCCACTGCCGGATGAGGACGCGGACGAGGACACGGACAAATCACACCGGTAGCTTGAGATATATCTCGACCTTCGATAAATTGAGATATATCGTCTTTCAGCATCTGACTATAGCCCCACGTCCCGAGGAGGGCACCGGCATGCATCCAGAAATCGCCAAGGTTCTGGTCGCGCAGCGTTACGATGAGCTTACGCACAACCCGGCATCCCGCCGGGGGGATCCCGCCCGCCGCCGGTTCCCCCGCTGGCACGTCAGCTGGACGCGTACCGTCCTGACCCCGGCCGAACTGCCCGCTGCCGTCGGCGCCGCTCGGTCAGGCCGGGCGGGCCGGGCGGGCCGTCGCGGGTCCTCCGTGGTGATCGTCATCTCGGCCCATCGTTCGGCGTGAGGCCGCGGCTGAGCCGGCCCGATGAGGACCGTCGCGGCCGCGTGCCGCCTGCCGGTCAAGTCCTGCCGCCTGCCTTGATTCTCCTCCCGGCGAGGACCCATCCGCTGGGATAGGGTTTAGTTCTTCACAAACGGGCTGAGCCCGGTCGGCGGGGGGTCGAGATGAATGATGCCTGAGCATCCGGCAACCCTGCGGGACGTGGCCGCCGCGGCTGGGGTCCATCCGGCTACCGCCTCCCGGGCGCTCAACCCGGAAACGCGCCTGCTGGTCAGCGAGGAGACCGCGCGGCGGGTGGCGGCGGCGGCCGCCAATCTCGGCTACCGGCCCAATCCGGTGGCGCGGAGCCTGCGGACCAGGCGCTCCCACACCGTCGGGGTGCTGATTCCCGACCTGACCAACCCGATCTTCCCGCCGATCGTGCGCGGCCTCGAGGACAAGCTGGCGGCCGCCGGTTACGTGGCCCTGCTTGGCAACACCGATGCCGATAGCCGCCGTGAGCGGGTGATCTTCGAGCAGATGCGGGCCCGGCACGTCGATGGTTTCGTGCTGGCCACCGCGACGCTGCATGACCAGCTGCTCGCCGAGGCGGCGGCCGCCGGGCTGCCTGTGGTGCTGATGAACCGGCTCGCGCCTGACCACGATTTCCCCTCCGTCTCGGTCGACAACGACCAAGGCGCGCGGATGGCGGTCGCTCATCTGGCCGGCCTCGGCCATACCCGGATAGCGCACATCGCAGGCCCCCAGGAGGCGTCGACGGGCGTCAGCCGCCTCAGCGGGTTCCGGGCCGGGATGACGTCACATGGTCTTGAGGCAGACGAGAACCTGATCGCTTACAGCACCAGGTACACGATTGAGGAAGGCACGCGCTGCGGCCGGGAGCTACTCGCCCGGCCTGGTCATTTCACCGCGGTGGCCGCCGCCAACGACATGCTGGCCATCGGCTGCTACGCGGCGCTCGAGGAAGCCGCCCGCCGGTGCCCCGACGACATTTCCGTGATCGGCTTTAATGACATGCCGTTCATCGACCGGCTCCGGCCGCCGCTGACCTCGGTGCGCTTCCCGCACTACCAGCTGGGCACCGAGGCGGCTCAGCTGCTGCTCGAGCGGATCAACAGCGCCGACAGGCCGGTCAGGGTCCTGTACCTCGCGCCCGAGCTTATCGTCCGGGGATCCACGGCGGCACCTCCGGCTCCGGCCGGCCAGACCGGTCCGGCCGATACCCGCGAGGCAGGGCCGCCGGTCCCGCTCCGCCGGGTGCCATCGCCCCGGGATCGCGGCGAGTCACCGTGATCCCAGCGCTGACGCAGCGGCCGGCTACTTCTTGCGGGCAAGCGTCAGGCCGTCGCCGACCGGGATCATGACCAGGTCCACGCGGTCGTCGGCGGCGGCGTGATCGTTGAAATCCCTGATCGCGATCACGGCCGGATTGTCGTTGCCCGCGTCTATCACGCGGCCATGGGAGAACGTGTTATCCACCATGATCAACCCGCCGGGGCGGACCCGCGGTACGACCTCCCGCCAGTAGCCCAGGTAGCCGCCCTTGTCGGCGTCGATGAACGCGAGGTCGAACAGCTCCCGGGCAGGCAGCGAGCGCAAGGTGGCGATGGCCGGCCCGAGCCGCAGCTCTATCCGGTCCGCGAGTCCCGCCTTTTCCCAGTATTTCCTGGCGACCGAGGTCCACTCCGCGTTGATGTCGCAGCACAAGAGGCTTCCGCCGGCGGCGAGTCCCCTGGCGATGCAGATCGAGGAGTACCCGGTGAAGGTGCCGATCTCGATAGCGGACGCGGCGCCGGCCAACTGGGCCAGCAACGTCATGAGCGTGCCTTGCTCAGGCGCGATCGCCAGATTGGTCTCGTTCGGGAAGAGATCGGCGGTCTCGTTCGCCAGTTCCCTGAGGACGGCGTCCGGCGGGCTGCTGTGCGCGGTGAGATACGCGTTCAGATGAAGGCTGATCTGCTCAGTGCGCCGCGTCATGGGTCAACGCTATAGCTAATGCCGCATCAATCAGGGTTGGCACGGTTACCCGGCAGCGAAGGGTCGTGCCCGGGCGACGACTGGCCGTCCTGCGGACCCGCCCGTGGTCCCCGTGAGCCCCGTGCTGCCCCGCTCCCGCTCGCGAGGCGCCACGATGTTTCATCGTTGTCGTCCCCGTGCCCTATGCCGACCATGAGCACCGGCCCGCGCGACGGCTCACGACCGACGCGGCGATCACGCTCTGAGGGCCCGGAGCGCCGCACCCCCGCCGCCGCCCCGCCCCTCCCCGCACCCGCAACCCATCCGTCACAACTATCGAAAAAGATCGTGGAATATCAGGCTTACCTGGAAGATTCGGTACCCTATCGGGTACCAAACTATCCGCGGGAGCCCGATCTTCCACGCGAAACCGGCAGCCCGGCCCGCACGACGCCGGGCTGGACCAGGCACGGCCTACACCTCGCATCACCACCCCCAGCTGCCACCGCGCCACCAGCACGACCGCGATGGACCCGCCTCCGGGGCCTGACCAGCGAACCCCGGCAACAACGGACCATCGTCGTGGCCAGGCCCGGGGCCGACGGCGGCGGGAAGCGGGGCGAACGTCACCTGCCGCGGCACTAGGACCTGTCTGCCGCTCAGCCCAGGCTGGGGTCGGTGAGGAGCCAGCCCAGCCGGCTGGACATGCTCCGTGCGCAGCCGACGATGGCGGTCACGTAGACGGAGGTCTCGCCCGCGCGCCACAGCACGGACCACGGGTAATAGGAGGCCGGCTCGGTCAGCGGCCGCCAGATCGTGCCCGGGAGCGCGGAGAGGCAGGAAAAGGGCACGCAGTACAGGCAGCGCCCCTGGGCGACCAGGCCGGCCGCCGCGCGGATGCTCTCCACGGTGCCTTCGTGCATGGTGGGAGTGAACCCGGCGGCGCGGCACATCTCGATGGTGAACTGGTTGAACTCCGGGGCGCGAGCCTCTTCGGCGAGCAGCAGCGGCTCTTTGGCCAAGGTGGCGACGGGTATGGCGTCCAGGGAGGCGAACCGGTGGCCGCGGGGGACCAGGACCCCCAGCGGATCGTAACGGAACAGGTGCGAGGCGATCTGCGGCGGGGCGAGTGCGGCCCGGCCGATTCCGACGTCCAGGCGGCCGTCGGCGAGCATCTGGTATTGCTCGGGCACGCCGGCTTCTACCTGGTGGATGACCAGGCCGGAGTACCGGGCCTGGACCTCGTGCAGGATCTGCGGCATCGAGTCGTAGCTGGAGTCGATGATGCCGACGCGCAGCGTCGGAGAGGCACGGGTCGCGTTGCGGGCGACCGCGGCGGCCCGGTCTACGTGCGCCAGGATCTGGCGGGCCTCGGCCAGGAACGCCGCCCCGGGCGGGGTCAGGGCGACATGGTGAGTGCTGCGTTCCAGTAGCCGCACGCCCAGCTCCCGCTCGAGCCGCTGCACCTGCTGGCTCAGCGCGGACTGCACGATGTGCTCCCGGGCGGCGGCCCGGCCGAAGTGCAGTTCCTCGGCCAGGGTCACGAAATATCGAAGCTGACGCAGCTCCATCATGTCACCCCCGCCGACCTGAGAGCACGGCGATCCGCGGTGGCGGAGTCCGCCCGGACGCGCATCCCGCCTGGCTTAGTAACCCTGCCGTCAGCCTACGTCGGCACCGTGGCTGGAGGAACATCCAGGTCGCCGCGCCGGGCGGTAATCGGCCCCGGTAATCGGCCCCGGTGATGGGCTCTGCTGGTAATGCCTGTTTCCGGTATCGTCAGGCCAGGCTTGACTACAGGTAGGCGGCCGGCCATATCCGGCGTTCCCAGCCAACCGTGAGGGGCCTTGCCATGATGTCCGGCCAGAGCATGGCCATGAGCGTGCCGGCCATGAACCAGAACGGGTCGGCGCCGGCCTGCGAGCATCTGCACGGGCTCGTGCCGGTCACGCCCCAGTCGGATTACTGCGCCGACTGCCGCGCTCACAGCGGCCGCTGGCGATCGCTGCGGGCCTGTATGAGCTGCGGCTGGGTGGCGTGTTCTGATGACTCACCCGGCCGCCACGCCAAGGCGCACTACCAGGAAACTGACCACCCGCTCACCCGCGGTCTGGAGCCCGGGACGCCGCGGCGGTGGTGCTATGTACATCAGCGGCTGGTCTGAACCGTCGTTCCCGCCCGTTCAGCACGCCACCTGGCTCACCAGGTGATGCCCACCCGTGGGCGAAAGGAGCGATCGTGATAGATCAGGAAACACCGGTCAGGTACGACAGTGCCCAGCCTTTCCCCGGCGCTGCCGGGATGACGCCGGTGGGCCAGCGGCGAGCGCAGGTCATCGTGACCGCGCTGATCGTGATCGTCCCGTTCGCCGGCCTGGCCGCCGCGGTGGCCCTGGTGTGGGGGCATGGCATCGGGCTCACCGACGTGCTGCTGGCCGTCGGGCTCTACCTGATCACGGGTTTCGGCGTCACGGTTGGCTTCCACCGCCTGCTTACCCACCGCAGCTTCACCGCCTCGCCCTGGCTGCGGATCACGCTGGCGGTCGCTGGCTCGATGAGCTTTCAGGGTGACGTGATCGGCTGGGTCGCGATACACCGGCGCCACCACGCCTTCACCGACTGCCCGGGCGATCCGCACTCGCCTTACCGGTACGGGACCGGCGCCCTTAGCCAGCTCCGCGGCCTGTTCGACGCCCATATGGGGTGGCTGTTCCGCGACGACCCGACTCCCGCCGACCGCTACGCGCCTGACCTGCTCGCAGACCCCGCCATCAGCTGGGTCGCCCGGGCCTTCCCGGTCCTGTGCGTGGTCTCGCTGGTCCTGCCGTTCGGCGCGGGCTGGGCGCTCGGCGGGGATCTGCGGGCCGCGTGGACCGCTGTTCTGTGGGCCGGCCTGGTCCGGATACTGCTGCTTCACCATGTCACCTGGAGCGTGAACTCCCTGTGCCACATGATCGGCGCACGGCCGCATCCGGGCCGCCGGTTCGACCGGTCGACCGACTTGTGGCCACTCGCGCTGATCTCCTTCGGGGAAAGCTGGCACAACGGGCACCACGCCGCGCCTGCCTGCGCCCGGCACGGCAGCCGCCCGCACCAGATCGACCTGTCCGCCGGCCTCATCGGGGCCTTCGAGCGCCTCGGCTGGGCTACCGGCGTGCACTGGCCGGCCCCGCCACGTCCCGCCCGGGACCCGGACGCCTTTATGCTTCCGCTTCAAGCGAATTGTCGCCAGCACGATGACCAGCGCTCCATTCTCGCCGAATAAGCCGCCAAAGCGGGCAATGCCGATCAGGACGGCGTTCGGAGAAAGATCAACTCACGGACTTATAACGCAGCCGGGAAAACGCCTTATAAGCCGAAATAGCCCGACCTGCCGGTCTATGCTGGGTCCGGTTCGGGTGCGGTTGGGGCACAGATTTCCTGGGTTCACCTCAAGGACGTACGGGGAGTACTCGCACGATTACGCACTCGAGGGAAAATCGAGACGAGTATTTCCAACTGGGTGGCACGCAGATACCGCTGCGGACAATACTGCTTCCTGTGCCGTGGCTACCGGATATTTTCCTGTTCAGCACCGGCCCGTCGTCGTATTAACGGCGTCAGCCCTTCCGCGTGCGGGAGGGCCATCTTTGTCGCTGGGCACTTCCAGAGGAGGAATGCCTTTCATGACTCCACGGCTAAGGCCGGCCGATGGGCGCGCGCCCGGTCATCCGGGTGGGCCATGACGGCGCCGGATGACCGGGCGGCGGCGAGCACGTGCCATGCCGATCCGCAGTGCGCGCACGCGCCATGTTTCCAGGTCCGGCTTGAGGCCTCGCGGCCACGGCAGGCTCACCGGCAGTCGAATGCCTGCGCCTACCACGTGGCCGACGTCATCCAGGCGCAGCGCGCCTGGGCGGCGCAGTGCGGCCTGGCGGACGGGCAGCTGACCATCCTGGCCATCGAGCCGGCCAGCGGCGGCGGCCAACCCGGTCAACCCGGTCAACCCGGTCAACCCGGAGAACCCGGCGGTCCGGGCGGACCTGCAGATCCAGACGGGACGGCCGTGCCTTACTACCCCGACAGGTCCGACCTGTGGGGTTTCGCCTTCAGCACGCTCCCGCTCACCTCGGCCCACCGCGGCGACATGTAATGCTGTGCCCCGGGCATAGTCTCGGCCGATCCCGAGGGCAACGAGTTTGCGTGCTCACTGCGCGCGACTAGTCCAGGCGAGATGCGCGGTGCCGGAGCGCGCGGGCGAATTCGGTCGCGAACGGCACCGCCTCGGCCTGCTCGAGCCGGGCGGAGGAAATCCTGACCCCCGGCGGCGCGGCGAGGCGGAACCGCTGGCCGGGAGCCACTGCCCAGCCGGCCGCGGCGAGGGAGGAGGCCACGCCGTCTTCGTCGGACACCGGTACCCAGCAGGTGAAGCCCGACCGGCCGCTCGCCGTGATGCCGTGCCGGCGCAGCGCCGACCGCAACGCGTCGCGGCGGCCGGCGTACACGCTGGCCGCGGTCCGCAGGCTGCGCCCGACCGACGGGTCCGCCCACATCTCCGCGACCATCTCCTGGAGCTGATAGCTGACCCACCCGGTGCCCAGTGCCTGCCGCCCGGCCACCCGGGTGACCGTCGCCTCGTCGCCGGCCAGCACCGCGAGCCGCAGATCGGGGCCGAGTGACTTGGACACCGAGCGGATGACGGCCCAGCGGTCTCGCGCCGCCGAGACGGACAACGCGGGAACGCCGGCCACCGGCCCGGCGTGATCGTCTTCGATGACCCCGACGGATGGATACCGCCGCAGCACATCGGCGATGTCCCCGGCCCGGCCCGCGTCCCAGGCGGCCCCGGTGGCGGCCTGGGCCCGCGGGGTGACGATCAGCGCGCCCGCGCCGCGGGCGAGCGCCCGGTCCAGCTCGGCGACCCGGATGCCGCGGTCATCGACCGGGACCGGCGCCAGGGTGTAACCCATCGCCGCCACCAGGTCGAAGGTGACGGCGTGGCCGGGATCCTCGACGATCACCCGACCCGAGGGCGTCAGCAGCGCGCCGCCGGTCACGGTCAGGCTAGCCGCGTCGATGCCGTCGGCCGCCAGCTGGCTGACGGCCAGGCCGCGCAGCGCCGGCGACACCGGCGGCTCGGCGTACATCCGGGTCAGTGCCCGGGCGGGCCGGGCGGGCAGCCGGGGGAGGAGCGCGGGGTCGGGGGCACCGGTGATGAGATCCCTGGTGCCCGCCGGGGCGGTCAGGAACACCCGCGAGCTGACCGGGGGAGCGGCGCGGATCCGGGTGCCCGCGCGGCCCGTGCCGGTGGTGATGCCGCGCCGGCGCAGGTCGCCGTAGGCCGCCGCGACCGTGCTGGGGCTGAGGCCAAGCTGGCCGGCCAGCTCGCGGACCGCCGGCAGCTGGTCTCCGGCCGTCAGCTGCCCGCTGCCCACACCTGCCTCCACGCTGGCCGATATCTCCTTGGCGGTCCGGCCGTGCGGGCGATATCGTACCAGTATGTTCACACAATGTACTGTAACATTCGCCACGGCGGGATGGCGTATCTCCCCGCGCGGCCCCCGATGAGCGGGCCGTTCTCCGCCGAGTCCCGGCTTATCCACGCTGGCACCGAACGCGTGGCAGGCCAGCCGGCCACGCCCCCGCTGGTCCCGGCGAGCATCTACGTGTCCGCCGGGACACCGCGCCCGGGCCGCGGCTACGGGCGGGAGAGCAACCCGGGCTGGGAAGCCCTCGAGCAGGCGGTCGGCGGTCTGGAGGACGCAGAAGCGGTCGTCTTCGCCTCCGGCCAGGCGGCCTCGATGGCGCTGATGCTCGCTCTGGCCGCCGGACGGGAGCAGATCGTGCTGCCGTCCGACGGCTACTACGGCGGCCGGGTCCTCGCGGACAAGCTGCGGCCGCACGGAGCGGTCGGGGTCCGCACCGACCTGCAGGACCTGCCCGCCGTCGAGCGCGCGCTGCTGGCCGCGCCGTCCGTGCTGTGGGCCGAGACGCCGACGAACCCGCTGCTGCGGGTGGCCGACCTGTCCCGGCTGGCCGAGCTGGCGGCCGCGGCGCAGGCCCCGATGGTCGTGGACAACACCGTGGCCACCGGCTGGCTGCAACGGCCGCTTGAGGCCGGGGCGACGGCGTCGCTGTACTCGCTGACCAAGGCGGCCTCCGGCCACTCGGACGTGATTCTCGGCGCCGTGGTCAGCCGTGATGCGGACCTGCTGGCCGAGTTGCGGGCCTGGCGCTCCAGCGGCGGGGCCATCCCCGGGCCGTTCGAGGCCTGGCTGGCGCTGCGCGGGCTGAAGACGCTCCCGCTGCGGATGGAGCGTCAGTCGCACAGCGCGCTCGTCATCGCCAGGCACCTGGCCGGCCACCCCGGCGTGGCCGCCGTGTACTACCCCGGTATCAATAAATCGACATTGGAGGTCGCCGCCCGGCAGATGCCAGGCGGGTTCGGCCCGCTGCTGTCCTTCCAGGTCGCTGCGGGCCGCACCGGCCCGGACACCGCGTGCGCCGCCGACCAGGTGGTACAGAGCTCGCGCCTGATCCTGCCCGCGACCAGCTTCGGCGGCGTCGAGTCGAGCTGGGAGCGGCGCGCCCGGTGGGCGGGCGAAACGGCGCCGGAGGGCCTGATCCGGCTCTCGGTCGGGGTGGAACCCGCCGCGGACCTCATCGCCGACATCGACGCCGCCCTGGCGGAGCTGTGATGCGGCCCATCGCCGGCATGGGGCCAACCCTGACCGGTGAGCTGGTACGCCTCGAGCCGCTGCGGCATGAACATGGGCCCGGCCTGCTGGCCGCCGCGGCGGGCGGCGGTGAGGAGTACCGCTGGACCGTGGTGCCGCAGGACGAAGCCGCGGTCCGCCGGTACGTCGAGACGGCGGTCGCGGCCAGGGACAGCCAGACGGCGGTGCCGTTCGCCGTGGTCCGCAGGCGGGACGGCGCGGTGATCGGCTCGACCCGGTTCTGGCACCTGGAGCACTGGGCCTGGCCGGACCCCAGACCCGCGCCTGACACCTGCGAGATCGGCCACACCTGGCTGAGCCGGGACGCGATCAGGACCGGGGTCAACACCGAGATGAAGCGGCTGATGCTCACGCACGCCTTCGAGGTCTGGCAGGTCCGCTCGGTCTGCCTGCACACCGACGCCCGCAACCAGCGGTCACGGGACGCGATGCAGCGGATCGGCGCGCGCTTCGAGGGCGTCCTGCGCTCGCACCGGCTCGGGGCCGACCTGGCTCCCCGCGACTCGGTACGCTTCGCCATCACCGCCGCCGACTGGCCGGCCGTCAGGGTGCGTCTTGACGAGCTGGCCCGGCGCCGTCAGCTCACCTGATGAGTTCGGCGGCGTCGGGGTAGGGCCGGGAACCCAGGCTCCGCCACCAGGCCTGGCCCGATTCCGGCAGCGTGTAGATCGGGTCGTAGTACGGGTACTCGCGGCCGAGGGCCAGCTCGTCGTCGGCCTCGATGGCGGTGCGGTAGTTCTTCGTCCAGTAGGAGATGCCGTGGTCGGTGTCGTACCTGGACACCTGGTGCAGCCAGCGCTTGCCGACGTAGGGCACGTCGCAGACCATCCGCGGGGTGGCGAACCCGGGCAGGTAGCCCATGATCTCGTGCTGCAGGGACTGGCCCTCGCGCAACGCCAGCCGCCAGTGCTCGCTGCCGGGGATCATGTCGCACATGTAGAAGTAGTACGGCATGATGCTGGCCTCGTCGAGCAGCGCGAAGCACAGGTCGAGCAGCGCCTCGGCGCTGTCGTTGGTGCCGCGCAGCAGCACGCCCTGGTTCCGCACGTCCCTGACGCCCGCCTCCAGCATGGCGTGGGTGGCCCGCGCGACCAGGGGCGTCACGGACTGGGCCGCGTTGACGTGGGTGTGGATGGCGATACTGACGCTGCGCGAGCGCGCGGTCGCGGCCAGCCTGGTCATGCCCGCGCGCACCTCATCCGACAGCCAGTGCTGCGGCAGCCCCATCAGGGCCTTGCTGGCCAGCCTGATGTCCCTGATCGAGTCGATCTCGAGCAGCGCGGCCACGAACGACTCCAGCCGCGGCCAGGGCAGGTTGGCGACGTCTCCGCCGGATACCACCACGTCCCGCACCCCGGGCGTGCGGCGCAGGTAAGCCAGCATGGCGTCGAGGCGATCCTCGCGGCCGAGCGCGAACTTGTGCTTGTCGGTCATGGCCGTGGGGTTGCCGACCAGGTCCATCCGGGTGCAGTGCCCGCAGTACTGCGGGCAGGTGGGCAGCAGCTCGGCCAGCACCTTGGTGGGGTAGCGATGGGTGAGGCCCTCGACCGCCCACATCTCCGCCTCGTGCAGCGAGTCACGCTGCGCGTACGGATGCGAGGGCCAGTCGGTCCTGCGGTCACTGAACGCCGGGATCATGTACCGGCGCACCGGATCGGCGTAGAACGCCTCGGTGAACCCGGCGCCGTCCGGCGCCCCGGCGGGCACCATGGTGTTGAGCATCTGCGGCGGCAGCAGCATCGACATCGTGGCCCGCTCGCGCTGGTCACGCTCAAGGTCAGCCAGGAACGACTCGTCCAGCCCCGGCCCGGTGACCTGGCGGAGCTGCCGGATGTTCTTGACGCAGTGAGCGCGCTGCCACTGGGCGGATTCCCAGTCGGCGGCGGACACCTGGGCCCAGCCAGGAAACCGGCGCCAGTCAGGTTCGGCCAGCTCGTGCCGCCGGTAAACGTATGGCTGCGTGATCATGAACGAAGCCCTCCAATTACTGAATGATACCGGAGGACCTGCGGTTCAAAAAAGGTTCAGCCGAAGAATTTACTGAACGGTCCTGGGTTAACGTCACTATCTGTGCATGCCTCGGCTGGCGCGCCAGCGCCCGTGGTGCTACCTCGTGGCGGCCTGCGAAAGCTCAGCTGATGGCGAGGCGGGCGACAACCCCCTCCCAGGGACCCAGGACGCGCTGCTGCGCGGCCGTCCCGGTAACGGAGGTGGCGAGCAGCACCTCGCCCGCGGCGAGCGGCAGGGCGGTCGGCTGCGCGGAAAAGTTCGCCGTCACGACCAGCGAGCCGACGCGGTAGACCCACTGCCCCTCGCGGGCCGGCAGGTGCTCGAAATCCGTCTTCGGGCTCTTTGGGGCTATGCCGCCGCTGAGCTCGGTCCGCCGCAGCGCGAGCAGGCGCCGGCACAGCCACAGCGTGGAATCGGCGTCGGCCCGCTGATCGGCGACGTTGGTTCCCGGCGGGTCCGCCAGCGGCAGCCAGGGCGTCACCCCTGGCGTGCTGAAGCCGCCGCCCAGTGAGGCGTCCCACGGCATGGGCGTCCTGGCGCGGTCCCGGTTGTCGCCGGCCGCGACCTCCAGGGTCGCGTTATCCCGGCGCAGCGCCTGCGGCACGTCCACGTCGGTCATGCCGATCTCGTCGCCGTAATAGAGCACCGTGGTGCCGGGCAAGGTGATCAGCACCAGCAGCGCGAGCCTGACCTTCCGTTCGTCCCCGCCGCACCAGCGGCTGGGGAAGCGGCCGATGTCGTGATTGGAGCTCATCCATACCGGGCACGCGCCCGGCGGAAGAGCCGCCAGCGTCTGCGCCACGATCTTCGCCAGCCGGGGCGCGTCGAATGTCGCCAGGGCGAAGGGGAAGTTGAAGCCGAGATGCAGTTCGTCGTTGTCGCCGTAATAGGCGGCCAGCTGGTCGAGCTCGCCGACCCAGGTCTCGCCGAGCAGCAGCCGCGGCGGGGCGTAGCCGTCGGCGATCTTGCGCCAGTCACGGTAGACACCGTGCGTCTCCGGCCGGTAGGCGTTGTAGACCGGACGCTGGCCGAACCGCCCCTCCAGCGGGTCCTCGGGTTTGCCTGCCGCCAGCGGCGGGTTGTCCCGCAGCTCGGCGTCCTTGTACAGGCCGTGCGCGACGTCGATGCGGAAGCCGGCCACGCCCCGGTCGAACCAGAACTCCAGGATGCCGGCGAACTCGGCGTGCACCGCGGGCTGCCACCAGTTCAGGTCCGGCTGGCCGGCCAGGAAGTTGTGCAGGTAGTACTGGCCGCTCTCGTGCCACTGCCAGGCGGGCCGGCCGGTGAAGTCGAGCCAGTTGTTCGGCGGCCCGCCGTCCGGTCCCGGATCGGCCCAGACGTAGTAGTCGCGGTGCGGAGCGTCCCGTCCCGACCCGGCGTCGATGAACCAGGGATGCGCCGAGCTTGTGTGGTTGGGCACCAGGTCGAGCAGGACCCGCATGCCCCGCTGGCCGGCCTGCGCGATGAGCTCGTCCAGGTCAGCCAGCGTGCCGAGCTCGGGGTGGACGCCGGTGTAGTCACTGACGTCATAACCCCAGTCCTCATCCGGCGAGGGCATGGTGGGGGACAGCCAGATGCCGTCCACCCCGAGCCAGGACAGGTGGTCCAGGCGCTCGATGATGCCGCGCAGGTCGCCATATCCGTCGTCATCGGTGTCGCGCCAGGACCGCACGTACAGCTGGTACAGGACGGCACCGTGCCACCACGGCTGATTCGTCACAGCCTGCTCCCTTCGCTAGCCCGTCCGGCCATGCTCTCACGGAAGATTCGGCTTCTGCGGATGATCCGGTACCCGATAGGGTACCAAAATCGCCACTAAAGCCTAATCTTCCACCAAAAACTCCTATGCACCGGACCGGCGATCGAATCATGCTACTGGCGGGGCGGCGCGGACCGGTGAGATAACACGGGCGAGGGCGAATTGGCGGCCGCCTGCCTGGATCGTTAATGATCTTCCAGTGCGGATTACCGTGAAGAAAAATGCCGGGAAAGTGGTCGCAGGGGAAAATGAGGTGTAGTCTCCGAATATTGCTCCGGACCCCGGTAATGTGCCTTCGCTAATATGGCACCGAGGCCGGAGTTTTTGGTGTCCGGTCACGCCGCTCGCGCGTTAGCCGGAAGGTGCGAGCCAACGGGGCCTTTTCCTTTTCTTTCTTTTCCTTTTCTCGGCTGGCAAGCCTGCCGGCCGGACCCGCAAGAGAACATGGAGGTTTTCTATGCGACTACTACGACCTGGCCGATGGAGGGTAGCCATCGTCGGTGCGGTGATGGCGCTGGGATTGATGACGGTCCTGGCGTCGACTGGTACGGCCGCCACGGCCGCCACGGCCGCCACGAGCAACTCCCAGCACGCGCTGACGCAGGCAACAGCCGGGCAGAGGTTCGGTGCGGACCAGCCCGGCGTGCACCCGCTGATAACCGGAGCTCTCTGCAGTTCCAGCACTGCGCACTGGTTCACCCTGCACATTTACTGGGATGGCGGGAGCTGGGAATATTTCTGCTACGGCTTCAAGGGTAGTTGGTCAGGGCCGGACGATAATCAGTTTGTCTGGGCCTGCGCGGGAAACAACTACGGGACTTTCGGATATCAGCTTACCAACGGGCAGAAGAAAACGATCAACTTCGGTCCTGGATGGTCCGAGAACTTCCCCCAGGGCACGCTATTCCTGTCTTTGTCGATCACTAGCTGGAGCGGCAGCTACAACTGCTAGCTGTTGAGCGGGGACATGGCACTGGCCGGGACGGACTGGAGTCCGCCCCGGCCAGTGCCATCACCTCAGCCGCGGATGGCCAGTCCCGTCTTGGGGTCGAAGAACTGCATGTCCTCGACGTCGACGCCGAAGGTCATCCGGTCACCGACCTTGACCGGGGTCTTGGCCGCGACGCGGGCCACGCCCTCACCGCTGGCGGTGGC
>JBEKGC010000127.1:0-14684 GCA_050013055.1 Streptosporangiaceae bacterium | reverse complement strand
CTCATCGTCGGCGGGATGGCCGTCATCTTCGACACCACCATCGTCAGCGTCGCCCTCCGCACGCTCGCCGTGAAGCTGGACACCTCGGTCGCGACGATCCAGTGGGTGACCACCGGCTACCTGCTCGCGCTCGCCATCGCGGTGCCGCTCAGCGCCTGGGGCCTGAAGCGCTTCGGCGGCAAGCGCCTGTGGATGTTCTCCCTGGCCGTGTTCCTGACCGGGTCGATCGGGTCCAGCCTGGCGTGGGACGTCGGCTCGCTCATCGGCTGGCGTGCCGTCCAGGGCGCCGGCGGCGGCCTCATGCTCCCGCTGATGACCACGCTCATCTTCCAGGCCGCGGGCGGCAAGTCGCTGGGCAGGCTCGTCACTTATGTCGCGCTGCCGGCGCTGCTCGGCCCGATCCTCGGCCCGGTGATCGGCGGCGCCATCCTGACCCACCTGAGCTGGCGGTTCATGTTCTGGGTCAACGTGCCGTTCTGCGTCGCGGGCTTCCTCCTCGCCTGGCGGTACCTCGCCGGTGACGCCCCGGGCACGGCGAAGGGCATTGCCGCCGCCCCCAAGGCAAAGCTCGACGTGCCCGGCCTGCTCCTGGCCGCACCGGGTACCTCGGTGCTCCTGTACGGCCTGGCCAACGCGGGTACCTCCGCCGGGTTCGGCCGCCCCGACGTCATCATCCCCCTGGTGACCGGCGCCGCCCTTCTCGCCGCGTTCACCTGGTACGCGCTCAGGAAGGCCCGGCCCCTCGTCGAGATCAGGCTGCTCGCCAAGCGGTCCGTCGCCTCCTCCAGCGCGGCGCTGTTCTTCTCCGGCTTCTCCCTCTACGGCGCGATGCTCCTGTTGCCGCTGTTCTACCAGGACGTGCGCGGCACCACCGCGCTGGCGGCCGGGATCATGCTCGTCCCGCAGGGCATCGGCATGGTCTTGTCCCGCACCGTCGCTGGGAGCAACATCGACAAGTTCGGCCCGCGCCGCATCGTCCTGGCCGGCTGCGTCATCGTCGCCGCCGCGACCGTGCCGTTCGCCTTCGCCGGGCCGCATACCAACTCGTGGCTGCTCGCCCTCTGGATGATCATCCGGGGATTCGGCCTCGGCGCCGTCACCATGCCGCTGATGGTCGCCGCCTACATCGGCCTGGACTCCGAGCAGATCCCGCACGCCAGCGTGCTGACCCGCACGGCCTCGCAGATCGGCGGCTCGTTCGGCACCGCCGTCCTCGCGGTGGTCCTCGAGGGCGCCATCGCCGCGCACCACGGATCGCTCGCTGACGCGTTCCACGTGGCGTTCTGGTGGTCGGCCGGGTTCTCCGCCGTCGCCGTGCTGCTCTCCCTCTGCCTGCCGGGTGCCCAGCGCACCCCGCCCGCCGAGGCCGCTCCGGACGCCCAGCCGACGCTGGTCGCCAACGCCTGATCAGGTGCGGGAAACCGGAGCTATCCTGAGGTGGAATGGGGTCTGAGCTGCTAGGCGACGACCGAGGGACCGTCGACGACAGGCGCGGAGGAATGCTCGCTGATCACCGCGGCGACCGCGTCCGGATCGTCAGGAGTGATGAACGGCAGGATGCCGTGGCCAGTGTCGAGTATCAGCGCTTTCGTCTTGCCCGGGCGGCTCGGATCCAGGCTGGCCCAGTACTTCAGCGTGGTACTGCCCCAGATCCGCCCCCGTCCGGCGAAGATCCCGATGGGCACCCGGCGCACCTTAAGAATGGAGCTATAAGGAACGCGCTTGGTACCCCACGGGAAGTAGTACCCGTGGATAAGCACCGCGTCGGCGGTGCACTCGATCCAGCGGTCCTTGTAGAGCGCATTCATATCCCTATGTTAAGCCGCGCGAGCTCCGGCCCCCGCGGCTGTGACGGCGTCGTTCATCGTGTTGTAGGCGACGCCGCCCGCGACGGAGTCGTAGGTTCCGCTGGCGAGCAGCTCCGCGGACACGGGCACGTCGATCGCCGCGACGATCCGCGCGATGGCCGCCGCGGCGCGTTCCGCGCCCAGGCCGGCGCCGTCCGGTACGCCGAGGGACCAGGCCACGCCGGCGCTGGTGGTGGCGATCGCCTTGGCTCCGGCGCCGGCGATCGCCACCGCCGAGGCAACGTCCCACGCGTTCGGCAGCAGCAGCGGCTCACCAGGCTTGTGCAGGCTGGCGAAGGCTCGTCCGTGCTGTGCTCGGTTCATAGTCATGACCGCCACGCTAGCCAGCTGCGCTCCGGCGAGCTGGCCGGATCCGGACAGCTACCGCTGGAGCGCAGCCGGTTCTACAGCCCGACGACCAGCTCGTGGTCGAGTTCGGTGAACTCGACGATCATGCTCGCGAACTGGCCGGCGATCAGGTCGCGGTAGGCCGGCGAGCTCGTGTGCGCGTCGTAGGCGGCCTGATCGGCGAAATGCTCGACGAACAGCAGGTAGTCCGGCTTCGCCGGATCCCGGTACACCCGGAACGACAAGGTGCCGTCTTCGGCCCCGGGACCTTTCGGCGCGAATTCCCGCACGACCGCCTCGACCTTGTCCTGCAGGCCGTTCTGGAGCTTGATGGGAAACACTTTCACTAGCATGCTGAACTTCCTTTCGCGAAGCATTGGGTACGCCGAAAGGATCCCCTGGCCACGCACACCGGGTCCGGCCAGATCCGGACATGAAAGACGGGGACGGTCGTGTCCGGATCCGGCCGGTAGAGGCCCGGGCCCTGCCGTATATCTGGAGCCATGACCACGTACTCCGCCGTCGTCACCACCGGCATTTACTGCCGGCCGGGGTGCGCGGCAAGGCCGCTGGCGCAGAACGTCCGGACTTTCGACCATCCGGCGGCGGCCGAAGCCGCGGGCTTCCGGGCGTGCTACCGCTGCCGCCCCTACCGGGTGGCGGCACCGGTCACCACCAGCGCACCGGAGCTCGTCTGCGAGGCGGTCCAGCAGATCATCGGTGGCGTCATGGACGACGGTGGCACCGAGGCGATACTCGCGGGCCGGATCGGCATGTCAGCGCGGAATCTTCGCCGGCTGTTCCTGGCGCACCTGGGGGTGAGTCCGGATCAGCTGGCCCGGTCCCGGCGGGCGCACTTCGCCCGGCGCCTGCTCGACGACACCGACCTCACCGTCACCGACATTGCTTTCGCCGCCGGGTTCGGCAGCCTGCGCCAGTTCAACCGGACCATGCGGGAGGTGTTCCGCGCGTCGCCGACCGACCTGCGCCATCGCAGGCACCGCGCCGACCGGCTCGCCGCCGACGGCGGGCTTACGCTGCGGCTACCGGTCGTGCCCGGCTACGACTGGGACGCGACGCGGGCCTTCCTCGCCGCGCGCCTGGTGCCGGGGGTCGAGGCGGTCGACGGCGACACCTACCGGCGGACCATCACCATGGCGGGCGCGCCCGGCCTGCTTGAGGTTTCCCCGGGCCGGGAGAACTGCCTGCTGCTGCGCGCTCACCTGCCCTACTGGGAGGGCCTGATCCATGTGGTGGACCGGGTCGGGCTGCTGCTCGGCGTCGAATGCGATTACTCCGCCGGGGTCGCCGCGCTCAGCGGCGACCCGGTGCTCGGCCCCCTGGTGACCAAGCGACCAGGCCTGGCCGTGCCCGGGGCGTGGAACCCATTCGAAGTGGGAGTCTCGGCGATCCTGTCCGGGCTCCGGGTCCGGCCGGACCGTGACAGCCTGCTCGGGACCTTCGTCGCCCGGCTGGGCACCCCGGTGCCGGGTCTGCCGGAGGGCCTGGCCTATACGTTTCCTGACCCGGCGAGGGTGACGCCGGCCAGCCTCGCACCGATCGGGTTCGGGCAGGCCGAAGCGAGCGCGATAGCGGCACTCGCCGCCGGCCGCGAGATACCCGAGGTGAGTGACTACGTCGCCTTCCGGCTCGGGCAGCGCGATGCGTTCCCATCGGCCGATCCGTCACTCCAGGCGGCCCTCGCCCACCTCGGCCTGCGAGCACCGGCCGCCAACTGGCGCCCGTGGCTTGCGCTCGCCGCAGCGCACCTGATGGCCTACGGCGACACGCGTGCGGACGTTGACCGGCTGCGGCCGGCTTAGCCCGAGGGCACGAGGGCACGAGGACGATCCTGCCGAACACCTCGCCGGCCGCCGCGCTCGGCGGACGACGTCGTGACCGCCACCGCACTGGCCACGCCACGCGCCGCGAGCTGGACCGTCATGATCCCGATGCTGCCGGCCGCGCCGCGTACCAGCACTGACTCGCCCGGAGTGGAAGGTGAAGGATCTCACCGGCCGGGGCGATCGCCTGCCTTCACTGTCGTCTCCTTGTCCTGGGATCGATTCGGACGCTACATCCCGCGTGGTCAGGCGGGGTCGAACCGGACCGGCAGGTTTGGCGGCGACCGGAAAATCAGCCCGTGGATATGCACGTCCTCCGCGTCCGGATCGAGCCGCAGCCCCGGCAGCCGGTCGAGCACCGCGTTCAGCAGTACCCGCATCTCCATCCGTGCCAGGTGCATCCCCAGGCACTTGTGAATACCATTGCCGAACGAGACGGCCTGCCCGCCCTCTCGCAGGACGTCGAACGCATCGGGGTCGGTGTACCGCTCCGGATCCCGGTTGGCCGCCCCCAGTGACACCGCCACGAAGCTCCCCGCGGGAATGTGCACTCCGCCCAGCTCCGTGTCCTCGGTAGCCAGACGCGCCACGGTCAGCAGCGGTGTCTCCCACCGCAGCGCCTCCTCGATCGCCAGCGGCACCAGCCCCCGGTCCACCTCGGCCGAGATCAGCTGGCTGACCAGGTCGTCGCGGGTATGCCGCCGCCGGTCGGCGATGATCTCGGCGAAGTACCCGCGCAGCTCACGGCCGGCCGCCACTGCGCCCTCCCAGTTCCGCATGACCGCGATCAGTTGTGCCGACAGCCGTAGGAAGTTAGGCCAGTCGGCCTCGGGCAGGCCGAGGATCCGGGCGATGACCTGGACCGGGAACGGGAACGTCAGCTCCGGGATCAGATCGGCGTGCCCGTCCCCGGCGAACTCGTCAATCAGCTCCCCGACGCACCTGCCGATGATCGCGTCGCTCCACCGGTCCAGGATCCGCGCGCGGAAGGCCTTGGCCACCAGGGCTCGGTGCCGCTGGTGCTCCGGCGGGTCCATCTCCAGGATGGTCCGCCCCATGACCGGCCCGATGGTCATCGCGTTGGCGGCCGAGGAGAACCGCTCGTGGTCCGTAAGGATCTGCTGGGCGAGGTCGTGGCTGGTCACGGTGAACAGCGAGGTGATCCGCGGCGCCTTCTCGTCGTGCCGGTACCGCCCGGAGCCGCCGCCCACCTCGACGTGCAGCACCGGGGTCTCCGCCCGGATCCCGGCGAACATCGGATAGGGATCTCGCACGTCCCCGGCCAGTTCGGCGAACTGCCGCAGGGGGTCGTAGCCAGCCTCGCCAGATGCCGTGACCAACCCCCTTCCCTGACATAACCGCCATCTCAAGCTACCGCCACGCCGCGGCCGGGCCGGCGGCGTGAATCAGCCCCGGAACTCTGAGGAGTCCGCGCGCCGGCCGCACCCCGGCGGGGTGCGCAGGACGGCGGGAATGAGCGCGACCTGGCGGCCGCCGCAACTCGAATCGGCATCTGGGCGCCGCCGATTCCGGCTGAAGTATTCAGCAGCGAATTTCTTGGTAGCCGAGGCTGGGAGCCTGCAGCAAATCTCCGGAACGAACCGTGGTTTCACAGGCTGGCCCGCACTCGCCGTCATTTCCAGAAATTAGCTCATACCCTATTCCGCTACCGCTGGGATTTCCGAAATGTCACGCATTTGTAAATTCTTTTCCAGCGCCCGCGCCGGGGAAAATGCCTAAGCTTGAGTTAGAATAAAACATATTTCCCGCTTCCACCCAAGGAATTCATGAACGAGTCGCCGCATAGCACCCTGGCCCCAGCACACCGGCGCCTCAACGGGATCTCCGAGATCCGCGGATTTTTCCGCACGAACACGACACCGGTCTACTTCTTCGGGCCGACCGCGTTCAACTTGCTCGGTATCGACCGCTGGGTCCGCAACTTCAGCTATGTCGCCTACTTCGACTCCTGGGATGGCGGCCACCCGCGGGTGTTCAGCCCGCAGCGCAAGCCGTACGTGGAGTTCGAGAGCAGCCAGGAGATCAACAACTACCTGCTCAGGGATCCGGAGGTGCAGACCTTCATCGCCTCCCGCGGTGGCCGCCCGAAGGTGGCGATGCTGTTCTTCAACGAGGAGACAGAGCGAATCTGCGCAGAGCTCGGATACGAGATCATCCTCCCGTCCGACGCGCTGCGCAGGCGATTGGACTCCAAGATCGTTACGACGGAGCTCGGCAACGAAGCCGGCGCCCTGAGCGTGCCTAACGTGCTCGTGCAGGTCGACTCGTGGGGCACGCTGGTCCGTATCGCCGTCGGTGCGGGACTCGGCACCGATCTCGTCGTGCAGACTCCTTACGGCGACTCAGGGAAGACCACCTTCTTCGTCGCCTCGGAATCACAGTGGGCCGCCCACGCCAGCGACATCGTCGGCCAGCAGGCGAAGGTGATGAAACGGATCAACAACCAGGCCGTGGCGGTGGAGGCGGTGCTGACCAGGCACGGGACGGTCGTCGGGCCGTTCATGATCGACCTCACTGGCTACCCCGAGCTCACCCCGTACCAGGGCGGCTGGTGCGGCAACGACCTGTTCCCCGAGGCGCTGTCGCCGGAGCGCAGGGCAAAGGCGATCGAACTCGTCAGGCGGCTCGGCGGCCGGCTCGGGCAGGAGGGCTACCAGGGCTTCTTCGAGGTCGACGTCCTCATCGACCTAGAAGCCGACGAGGTCTACCTCGGTGAGCTTAATCCCCGCATTTCCGGCGTTTCCTCGATGACCAACGTCACCGAGGGCGCGTACGCCGACATCCCGCTCTTCCTCTTCCACCTGCTCGAGTACATGGATGTCGACTATGCGATCGACGTCGATGAGATCAACGAGCGGTGGCGCAGCCTGGCCGCGATGGACGTCTGGGCGCAATTGATCCTCAAGGAGCCGAACGACCGGGTCGAGCGGATCCTTAGCGCCCCGCGCACCGGGACCTACCGGCTCGGCACGGACGGGCGGCTGACCTTTCTCCGGGCGTCACATGACTGGCATCAGCTGGCCGACGAGGACGAGTGCTTCTTCCTTCGCGTGTATGGCGCGGGCGATTACCGCTTCAAGGGCGCAGACCTCGGCATCCTCATCACCAAAGGGCGCATGCAGACCGCTTCCGGCCTCACCGAGCGGTGCCGACGTTACATCGACGGTATCCGTTCCAAGTACATAAGCGAGCCAATCGGGGAGCGTCCGGCCGTCGTTCCCGTTGCTTACGTGAAGTAAGAGCCCGCTCATTTACCCTGCCTCGGCCGCCTGAGCCGAGGCCGAGAACACCTGGAGGCCGGCCGTGAGCATCGAAGAACCTGTGATTTTCGAAAACAAAGGGCCGCCGGCCGTCGTCGCCGGACGCGAGAACCGCCTCCGCGGGGGCGCACTCGGCATTCTGGACATCTCGGCGTCGACGATGGCGAACATCGGCCCGGCCATGAGCTTCTTCTTCGGCTTCGGGCTGATCGCCACGACCGCCGGCCTGGCTTCGCCGCTGACCATCGTGGCTGCTGCCGTGGCCATCGCCCTGCTCGGGAACACGATGGCGCAGTTCTCCCGCGCCCAGCCGTCTACCGGCGGCTTCATCACCTTCGTCGGCAAGACGTTCGGCGGCACAAGCGCGGTCGCTACCGCCCTGATCGCCGGGATCGGCTACATCATCGCGATGGCCGCGGTCATCGCGATGTCCGGCGGCTTCCTGTCCATTGTCCTCAACCATTACCTGCACTGGAACATACCGTGGGGAATCCTCACGCCGATCCTCACCGCCCTCGCGGTCTTCATGATGATCCGCGGCGTCGCAGTGTCCACGAAGCTCGCGGGCCTGTTCTTCGGCTTCGAGATGGTGGTGCTCCTCGTCGTCTCGGTTGCCGTGCTCATCAAGAACGGCGGTCACCTCTCGCTCGCGCCGCTCGAGCCCAGCCACATCACCAACGGGCTGACCGGCCTGGCGGCGGGCTTCCCGCTCGCCATCTACCTGTTCATCGGCTGGGAGAACTCCGCGGCCCTGGCGGAGGAAACCGGCGACCCGCGGCGCAACGTGCCGCGCGCCGTCTTCGCCTCCATAACGATCATGGCCTTCAGCTATCTCCTCTTCGCGTACGCGACGGTGACCGGGTTCGGCGACAACGTCACCAAGCTCGGCCAGTCCACGATCCCGTTCATCACGGTCGCAAACTCCACCCTCGGTGCCTTCGCGTTCTTTGCCTACCTGGCCGGTTTCACCTCGACCCTCGGCGCGCTCATCGCGGGCACGAACTCCCAGGCCCGGCTGGTCTTCAACGCAGGCCGTGAGGGCCTGCTGCCGCGCTGGATCGGCAAGGTAGACGCCACCAGGCGAACCCCGGTGCGCTCGATCTTCACGTTCGTCTCCATTGCCCTGGCGATCATTGGTGTCTGGGCACTGCTGCACACTGTGCACAGCGGCACCGGCGCGCTGAACCCGATCATCTTCTTCGACGAGTCCTCCACCATGGGGACGGTCCTGATCCTGGTCGTATACCTGCTCGCCAACCTGGCCCTGCCGTTTTACTACCGCAAATTCCGGCCAGCGGAGTTCCACCCGGTCAAGCACGGCGTGCTGCCTGCGCTCGGCGCCGTAGCGATCATCGTGCCGCTCTACTACCTGGCCAAGCCGGGGCAGGCGACACCTTATGACTGGTTCCCCTACGCGGCCCTGGTCGTCGTGGCCGTGGTCACCGTCTACGCATTCGTCCTTAACCGCAGCGACAGCGGTCTCGCCGACCGGGTCGGGTCCCTCGTCGCCGATGACTAGGGCGCGGCGGCCAGGGCCGGCCGGCGAGAACGCTGGCGCCGTCCGACGCCCGCTAGGCGTCTCGGACGAACATGTAGGTGAGGAAGGCGAGGCCGTTACCGATGGTCCTGGTACCGACGAGGCGCATGGGTTTCTTGTCGCTGGTCTCGCCGAAGAGACGCTCGCCGGCCCCGAGCACGACCGGGTAGACGACCAGCCGCAGCTCGTCGACGAGGTCGTGCTTGATCAGCATGCGCGCAAGCTGATAGCTGGCGTAGACGACGATTTCCCCGGCTAGCTCCTGCTTCAGCTTCGAGACCGCGCTGACCACGTCGCCCCTCAGGACCGTCGAGTTGTTCCACCTGGGCTCTTGGAGGGTCGAGGAGACGACGTACTTGGGCAGGCTGTTCAGCCTGTCCGCCCACTCGCCAGTCCGGGATGCCCACCGCGTGGCGAACCACTCCTCGCTGCGCCGGCCCAGCAGCAGGGCCTCGGTGCCCAGCGCCTCCTCGAGCTCGACCTTGGCCCACTGTTCGAGGTCCTCGCCCCCGAACTGGCCGAACCAGCCGCCCAGCCTGAAGCCCTCCTGACCGTCCGGGTCCTGGACGACTCCGTCGAGCGAGACGTTCGTGCTGATCACGATCTTTCCCATTCTTGGTTCCCTTTTCGGTTGGTGTTGTCAGCTACACCGCCGCGGGCAGCGTCGATGATGCAGGCGCCGCGGCGCCGGGAAAGTGGGCGCCCGCCAACCGCCCAGTTCGCCCCCCGGCCGGCGCCTGTACAAGATGGAAGTGCGGCAAGGTGCGGGAAGAAGGTGACGCGAGGGTGGTAGCAGCCGAGGCGATCGCACGGGCGCGGGCCGGGGACGGCGAGGCGTTCCGGGAGCTGACCGAGCCGTACCTTCGAGAGCTCCAGGTGCACTGCTACCGGATGCTCGGCTCCTTCGCCGACGCCGAGGACGCCCTGCAGAACACGCTGCTGAGCGCCTGGCAAAGCCTCGGCGGGTTCGAGGGGCGCGCCTCGCTGCGCACCTGGCTGTACCGGATCGCCACCAACCGGTGCCTGGACGCACGCCGCGCGGCCAGCCGGCGCCCGGCCGGGGAGTGGGACGTGCCTGGGGTGGAACTGCCCGAGCCGACCCGGCTCGGCGAGGTCGTATGGCTGCAGCCGTTTCCGGACGCCCTCCTGGAGGGTGCGATCGGGGTGCCGCCCGGCCCGGAGGCCCGCTACGAGCAGACCGAAGCGATCTCGCTGGCCTTCGTGACCGCCCTGCAGCTCCTGCCGCCTCGCCAGCTCGCCGTGCTCATCTTGCGCGACGTCCTCGGATTCCACGCCAGCGAGGTGGCCGGCATGCTGGACTCGACCGTCGAATCGGTCAACAGCGCCCTCAAACGGGCCCGCGCCAGCCTGCAGCGCCAGCAGTCGCCAGCCGCCGGCCGCGAACCGCCTCCTGCCGCCGGCTCACCCGCCGGGGACGCGCTCGCGGCGAAGTTCGTCCGCGCATGGGAGTCCGCCGATCTCGATGCGCTGGTGGCCTTGCTGACCGACGACGTCTTTATGTCGATGCCGCCGATGCCCTTCGAATACCAAGGCCCGGACGTCGTGGCCCGCTTCTGCGCCAGCCTGTTCGGTGCGGGCCGCAGGTTCGACCTCGTGCCGGCGCGAGCCAACGGCCAGCCGGCGTTCGGGGCCTATCTGCGCGCCCCGGCCGGCATCCGCCACGGGACTGGCCTCTACGTCCTCACCCTGACCGGCGACCGGATCTGCGCCATGACCCGCTTCGAGACCAGCGTGCTTCCATGGTTCGGGCTACCGCGATCGCTGCCGAGCCGATAACCAGCTCCAAACGATGGATGTGGGACTGGGGATCCAATGGTGTTCCCGGCCGATCATGCCGGGCCCAGCTGAGCATGTCCGCTGAGCAGCAGCCGGTCGGTGACGGCCAGCACGTCCGGAGTCGCCAGCTGCCCGGTGCCGCGCAGCGCGGGAAATTTACGGTCTACCCGAAGCCAGGAACGGGCTCCAGGCCCGCCTGAGTGCATACGGCCCAAACGATCTTCCGGTCCGGCCCATCCGGCGCGTAGCAGCCCCATTGCGTGCTGAGATTCTCGACGAGCAGCAGTCCCCGCCCGGCCTCGGCGTCTTGCTCCGCGTCCTGACGAACGGGAATGTGATGGTCGTCGTCCCACACCTGGATCAGGACGCTTTGCCGGTCCGAGGTGAGCCAGAGTCGCATCTGTGGCGCGTGCGGTGCCTGCCCGGTCTCGCGCTGCTGATGGGCGACATGGGCTGATGCGCGTACCGCGTTGGTGGTGAGCTCCGAGACAAGCAGTTCTACGGTGTCGGCGAGGGCTGTCATGTGCCACACGTGGAGCATGTTCTTGGCATGCCGCCGGGCCGAGCGCACGGACGCGGGCAGTGCTTGCAGCTCCAGGCGGCTGCGCAGCGGCCACTCCTGCATGCGCACCAGTTCTTGGCCGGGTTGGAGCGCAGGCTCAGCGGACGGACTGGAGCCGCCGCTGGAACAGGCCACGGGTGCCCAGGAGAACGTGTCGATCTCTGAGAGGGCCATTGCTGCCCGAGCCCCTCCGATCCGATGACGGCGTAAAGCCCGGCAGCGGCGACCTCACCGGCTGGGCGGGAATAGCATCGTCATAATGCCAGCCAAAGCTCACGAACCGCCGTCAGGACGAGAGCCGTGGCTCACTGATGGCTCACCGCGCCGCGTCCGCCGCGGTAGTGCCGTGTCGACCGCGATCCGCTGGCGCCACCACAGCGCGCGGATGGCCGGGAAGGGGTGCTGGACGTGGACTTCGGGCTGCTCGGGCCGCTAGTGGTCCGTGAAGGCACGCGAAATGTGTCCGTGTCAGCGCCCAGGCAACGGGTGCTGCTGGCGGCGCTGCTGCTGAGAGCCGGACGAGTGGTCGGCCAGGACGCCCTCGCCGAGGTGCTGTGGGAAGGCCAGCCTCCGACGGGCGCACGGGGCGCGCTGCACAGTGCCGTTCAGCGCCTGCGCTCGACGCTGGGCCCGTCCGGCGCCGGCCTGGTCGAGACGCGGCCGCCTGGCTACCTGATCAGGATCGACGACGGCGAGTTCGACGTCCGCGAGTTCAGCGTGCTCGCCGCGCATGGCCAGGCGGCTGCCGCGGCCGGAACCTGGACGCAGGCCGCCAGCCTGCTGCGGGAGGCGCTCGGGTTGTGGCGAGGCGAGCCGCTCGCCGACGTGCCCTCGCAGCTGCTACGGGACCGCGAGGCTGCCCCCATCGAAGACCAGCGGCTGCAAGCGCTGGTCGCGCGGATCGACGCCGATCTGCACCTGGCCCGGCACGGTGAGGTCGTGGCGGAACTGCGCCAGCTGGTCACGGCTCACCCGCTGCAGGAGCAATTCCACGCGCAGCTGATGCTGAGTTTGTACCGCTGCGGTCGGCAGGGTGACGCCCTCGCCGCCTACCAGGACGTGCGGCGGGTCCTGGCCGACGAACTTGGCATCGATCCGGGCCTTGAGCTCAGGCTCCTGCACCAGCGCATCCTGGCGGCGGACAACGAGCTTCTGCTCACTGCGGGCGGCGAGCTATCCAGCTCCGCGCCGATGACGGCGACGACGCTCAGGCCGCCTGCCCCGAGCCGCAGCGACCCGGCCGCGGCACAGGAGAACGTGGTGCCCAGGCAACTGCCCGCGGCCACGCGGCATTTCGCCGGCCGGGCCGAGGCGCTGAAGGCGCTCGCCGCGCTGGCCGCCGAGGCCGCGCAGGCGAGCCATGCGACGGTGATCTCGGTCATCGACGGGACGGCCGGGATCGGCAAGACCACGCTGGCCCTGCATTTCGCGCACCAGGTAGCCGAGCAGTTCCCGGACGGGCAGCTGTATGTCAACCTGCGCGGTTTCGATCCGGCCGGGCCGCCGATGACCCCAGTTGAGGTCATCGGGCTCTTCCTGAACGCCCTGGCCGTGTCGGCGGCCAGGATTCCGGCTGGCCTGGACGCGCAGGCGGGCTTGTACCGCAGCCTGATGGCCGGCCAGCGGATGCTGGTGCTCCTTGATAACGCACGGGACGTCGATCAGGTCCGCCCGCTCCTGCCGGCCAGCCCAGGCTGCCTGGTGATCGTCACCAGCCGCAGCCGGCTCACCAGCCTGGTGGCCGCCGAGGGCGCGGCCCCGGTCCCGCTTGACGTGCTCACCGAGGCGGAGGCAACCGAACTGCTGAGCCGCCATCTAGGCCCCGAACGGGTGACCGGCGAGCCGGGCGCGACGGATGAGCTGATCCGGCTGTGCGCGCGGCTGCCCCTGGCGCTGAGCATCGCCGCCGCTCGCATCGCCAGCCGGCCGGGGCTCTCGCTCGCCGCGCTGGCCGCCGATCTGCGCGATGCCCGCGGGCGGCTGGACGCGCTGGACGCCGGGCACGCGGCCTCGGATGTCCGTACCGTCTTCTCCTGGTCCTACCAGCAGCTCGACGCGGCTACGGCGCGGCTGTTCCGGCTGCTCGGGCTGCACGCCGGCCCTGACATCAGCGCCGCCGCCGCGGCCAGCCTGGCCGGCCTGCCGCGGGACGAAGGATGCCGCAGACTCGGCGAGCTGACCAGGGCCAACCTGCTGGCCGAGCACGCTCCCGGCCGGTTCTGGTGCCACGACCTGCTCCGCGCCTACGCCGTCGAACTGGCGCAGTCGGCCGACAGCGAGGCGGAGCGGCGGGCGGCCACCGGCCGGACGCTCGACCATTACCTGCACACGGCTCACTCGGCCGCGCTGCAACTGCATCCCGCCCGCAAGCCGGTCGCGCTGGCCCCGCTCAAGCCGGGCGCGGAGCCGGAGCCCATCGGTGCCGCCGGGCCCGCCCTGGCCTGGTTCGAGGCCGAGGACCGGGTGCTGATGGCCGCCACCGCCCAGGCCCACCAGGCCGGCTTCGATACCCATGCGTGGCAGCTCGCGTGGGCGATATCACGGTTCCTGGACACGCAGGGCCGCTGGCACGACTGGGCGGTCACCGAGCGGATCGCCCTCGCCGCCACCCAGCGGCTGGGGGACCGGGCGGCCCAGGCCTCCGCCCACCAGCGATTCGGCTACGCCCGCGCCAGACTCGGCTGTTTCGAGGATGCTCATGCCCACCTGGGGCTCGCGCTGGGCATCCACACCGAGCGCGGAGACCACGTCGGCCAGGCCTACGTCTACAACTGCCTGGCCATCACGCTGACCCATCAGGGCCGCCACGGCGAGGCCCTCGACCAGGCCCGGCAGGCGCTGACGTCGTACACGGCCGCCGGCGACCGGCCCGGCCGGGCCATGGCCCTCAACTCGGTCGGCTGGCTCCACGCCGTCGCCGGGGACCACCGGCAGGCGCTCAGCTACTGCGGGCAGTCTCTTGACCTGTTCCGCGAGCTCGGCAGCCGGGAAGGAGAAGCCAGCGCGCTGGACAGCCTCGGGTACGCCCACCAGCAACTCGGCCACCACGCCGACGCCACGGCCTGCTACCAGCAGGCCCTCGGCCTGCATCGCGAGATCGGCAACCGCTGGGGCGAGGCCGAGACCCTCGGCCACCTCGGCGACACCCGCCACGCCGCCGGCAATCCGCAGGAGGCTCGCACGGCCTGGGAACAGGCGCTCGAGATCTTGGACGACCTCGGCCATCCGGACGCTGACAAGATCCGCGCCAAGCTCGGCGAGGCATCGGGCTGGGCGTCGCCCGGGCCCTGAAAGGTGCTATCACAGGTGAAAGCGTCAGCGGACGGCGCTCGTGATC
Organism: Streptosporangiaceae bacterium; assembly: GCA_050013055.1. Classification (GTDB taxonomy): domain Bacteria; phylum Actinomycetota; class Actinomycetes; order Streptosporangiales; family Streptosporangiaceae; genus Palsa-504. The sequence continues at coordinate 131 of JBEKGC010000127.1, read as the reverse complement.
AGGGGACGTCCGGCTGGAAGTGGCTGTGCACCCGCAGCAGCACGTCGGTCAGCGGCGCGGCCCGCCCGGCCGCCCGCAGAGCGGCGCGCTCGTCCGCGTCCAGGGCCGGCCCCAGCCGCGCCACGGTCTCG
>JBEKGC010000126.1:0-14687 GCA_050013055.1 Streptosporangiaceae bacterium | reverse complement strand
CCCGTGCTCATGGACCGGTGTCATCAGAATCGGGTCAAGAACGCACTGGAGCCCGAGTGGGAGGCCCGGTTCGAGCCCAGATCGTACGGGTTCCGGCCGGGCCGCGGCTGCCAGGACGCGATCGCGGCGATCTTCACCACGTGCGCGGGGCCGCTGGCCAAGCGCGTGTGGGCGCTGGACGCTGACCTGGCCGCGGCATTCGACCGCATCGATCATGATCATCTTCTCGCCTCTCTCGGGTCGTTCCCGGCCAGGGACATGATCCGGGGGTGGCTGAAGGCGGGCGTGTTCGAGGCGGGCAAGGGCTTCGCGCCGACCGAGGAGGGCACTCCCCAGGGCGGCGTGATTTCACCGTGCCTTCTGAATGTCGCGTTGCACGGGCTGGAGGAGGCCGCCGGGGTCCGTTACCGGACCTCCGGCACTCAGGCCGGGGAGGCCATGCCAGGCTCCCCGACCGCGGTCAGGTACGCCGACGACGTGGTCGTGCTCTGCCACAGCCAGGAGCAGGCCGGACAGGTCAAGGCACGGCTGGCGGAGTGGCTGGCACCCCGGGGGCTGGCCTTCAACGAGGACAAGACGAAGATCGTCCACCTCAGCGAGGGCTTCGATTTCCTCGGGTTCAACGTCCGCCGCTACAACCGCAAGCTGCTGATCAAGCCGTCCAAGGCGGCCGTCAGGCGGCTCCGGGAACGGCTCGCAGCCGAGATGCGCACCCTGCGCGGCGGCAACGCGATGGCGGTCATCGCCAGGCTCGCCCCCATTATCCGGGGCTGGGCGGCCTACTACCGGGGCGTGGTGTCGTCCAGGCTGTTCGGCAGCCTGGACGACTACATGTGGAAGCTGCTATGGAAATGGGCCACATGGCGCCACAACAACAAGCCGAAACGCTGGATCGTCGGCCGGTACTTCGGCAAGTTCAATAAGTTCAGGAACGACCGCTGGGTGTTCGGCGACCGCGACAGCGGCGCCTACCTGGTCAAGTTCTCCTGGACGGCCATCTGCCGGCACGTGCTGGTCAAAGGCGCGGCATCTCCCGATGACCCCGCCCTGGCCGGATACTGGGCCGCACGGCGCGAGAAGGTCAAGCCGCCGCTGGACAGGTACAGCCTGCGCCTGCTCACCAGGCAGGACGGGCTGTGCCCGCTATGCGGGGACCACCTGCTGACCGCCGGCCAGCCACCGCAATCCCCCGAGCAATGGGAGCGATGGTGGCTGCACGTCACCCGCAAGGCGATAGCCGCCAGCTACATCGTCCACCACGGGAGACCCAGCCCAGCCGGAGATGACCAGACCCGCCTCGTGCACGCCTCCTGCCAGCGCGGACTGCAAGCCCGCCAGCGCAGGAACCCGGCACTCCAACCTGCAACGCCCTAGCGGCTCGCTTGAGCCGTGTGCGGGGATCGACCCGCACGCACGGTTCTTAGGGGGCGGGAGCGCGGCAACGCGCTCCCGCTACCCGACCGATCTCACTGCGCAACGCCAGCCGCCAGGTCCTGGCCAAGGCGCTAGGCAGGTCCGGCTGATCCGCGCTACCGGCACCCTCGCCAGCCGGGCGTGCCGCCGGGGGGACCCCGCTATCCTGCGGCCATGGCGCTGCGGACAGCCCGGTGTCGGCGCATCGGCCGCACGACCCTAACCCGGATGCCATGCCCGGGACCCAGCCCCGGTACCGACTCCCGCCGACTACGCAATGGCTTCTTTCGGAGTAAGTGCTCGCAGGTCAGCGTGCAGATATACCTGGGATCTACCTGCGATGGACCCGGCCATGTCCCCTCCGCGAGTGTCCAGGCAACGGGATTTCCTTGCGGCGGCTGCGTGGCTCTATCTGCCCGAGCCGATTTTGCTGGAGTGCGTGAAAAAAGGCCCTGAAAACCGGATTTCTCTAGTAAGCGGATAATGCGGCGGCGCGCGGGCCAACGCACCTATGACAGACCCTTCTGGTAGCACAGCGCGCTGCCCGCAGTCAGGCATGCCCTCGCAGGACCGCCTGTGCGGCCTTTCCTCCTTCCTCTCCTCGGGCCAGCAGCTTTGGGTGGCCGGTTGCCGTTACCGGCTGGGCGGGGACCGGACTTGACGGGGCGGGCGGAGCGGAGCGTCCGTCGACCCGGGCCCACGGACGGGCCGCCCCCGGGAACGCGCACCGCTCCTGGCCTGCCCGCCGCCACCCCGGACGGAGTACCCGGTACCGCGGATGACCTGCTGCTGACGATCGATGAGGTGATCGCCGGGCTGCGAGTGTCCCGGGCTGCTTTCTACCGCTGGCGCCGGCAGGGAGCCGGGCCGCCGGTGGTGCGGCTGCCGGGCGGCGGGGTGCGGGTCCGGCGCAGCGCGCTGACCGCGTGGCTGCGCCGCCTGGAAGACAGCACGGAAGAAGGACAGGAGCAAGGAGCAGATGGACAGTTACGACGTCAGATTCTGGGACATCAAGAAGCTCGGCAGCGGCTCCGGGGCACGGTTCCGGGTCCGGTGGGCGGTCAACGGCCGTGAGCACTGCAAGTCTTTCAAGGCCCGCCCGCTGGCCGACGGGTTCCTCACCGGCCTGAAAGACGCGGTCCGCGACCGGCGGCCCTTCAACCCTCGCACCGGACTGCCCGACGCCGAGACCACCGAAGAGGAGATGATCACCTGGTACGCCCACGCCCGCGCCTACACCGAAGCCAAGTGGCCGAATCTCGCCCCGGTCTCGCGCCGGTCGGTCGCCGAGGCCCTGGTCACCGTCACCATCGCCCTCACCGCGAAGGAGCCGGGCGTCCCCGAGCCGAAGGTGCTGCGGCAGGCGCTGTTCGCCTGGGCGTTCAACCCCGCCACCCGCGGCATCACCCCGCCGCCCCACATCGCCGCCGCCCTCGACTGGGCCGAGCGCGCCTCGCTCCCGGTCACCGGCCTGGAAGAGGCCGCGACCGTGCGACTGGCGCTGGCCGCGTGCGCCACGACCCTGGCCGGCAAGCCGGCGGCCGGGTCGACCCAGCGACGCAAGCGGTCGGTGTTCTACAACGCCCTCGGCTACGCCGTCGAACTCGGCCGCCTCGGCTCCAACCCGGTCGACCGGATCCAGTGGACCGCCCCCGCCGTCGCGGCGAGCGTCGACCGGCGGGTCGTCGTCAGCCCCGCCCAGGCCGGGACGCTCCTGACCGCCGCCGGGCAGCTGGGGCAGCGGGGAGAGCACCTGAAGACGTTCTTCGCCACCCTTTACTACGCGGCGCTGCGCCCGTCGGAGGCGGTCATGCTCCGCCAGGCCGACCTGCACCTGCCCAAGGCCGGGTGGGGACGGATCGTCCTTTCCGCCTCGGCGTCGCGGGCCGGGCGGGCCTGGACCGATGAGGGAACCGCGCGGCAGGAACGCGGGCTGAAGCACCGCGCCGCCAACGAGACCCGCACCATCCCCATCCCCCCGGTCCTAGTCCGGCTGCTCCGCGCGCACATCAAGATGTTCGGCACGACCCCCGACGGGCGGGTCTTCCAGACCGCCCGGGGCGGCATCTTGCAGGACTCCGGCTACAACGAGGTCTGGGACCAGGCCCGCCAGGAAGCGCTCACCCCCGCCCAGTACCGGTCACCACTCGGCCGGCGCCCGTATGACCTGCGACACGCGGCGGTGTCGCTATGGCTGAACTCCGGGGTGCCCGCCACCGAGGTCGCCCGCCGCGCCGGGCACGGCGTCGCGGTCCTGCTCAAGATCTACGCCCACTGCATCGACGGCCAGGCCACCGCCGCCAACCAGCGCATCGCCGACGCCCTCGGCACCCAGGACACAGAGGAAGACCCCGGTGACCAGGACGACGGCGACGCCGAGCAGGCATCCTGAAAAGGCAGGTCAGAGCGGGAATCCGGGCGGGGACGGTCAGCATACCGCTCCTGTCGGCCCCGTCCGTGGCCTTTCCGCCCCCGTCCGCCCCCGTCCGCCCCCGTCTGCGCCCGTCTGTGGCCCGTTCCGCCTTCGTCCGTGGACCGCACGGCCCCCGGAACCCACGGACGCCGTCTGGTGCGGTGCCGTAGACGGCGACGTGCGCGCGGAGTATGGCGGCCAGAACCGAAGGGACCGGGACTATGCTTATCGCCCCGTCCGGCCGGTGCCTGAGCCCGCGCTGTTCATGGCTGGTGCCGCTGCTGGTTCATGCGGCGGCGGTCCTGGGCGTGGCCAGGCCGGGTAGGCAGGGAGCTTGGCGCCTATGGCGAACAGCCGTTCCCGTCGTTGTCCAGCACGTCGGCGAAGCGGGACTCCTTGCCCACGTCAAGGCCGACCCACACGCTTACCTGCTCGGCGCCGCCACCCGGTCCCCTTCCCCCAGTGCTGAAGAAACCCCGTTGACCTGCCGGAAGCCCGTGGCGGTGCGCTCGCCGTCATCTACCTTACGGATCAGCGATCGGTGCCGCATGCCCCCGTCAGAGGTTCACGCACCAGCGGTGTCGGCGGCAGCACCCCCAGGCCATGACTCTGCAGGGGGCAAAGAGCCATACCGGCACCACCGGACTCCCAGGCCCCAGGAAACCATTCCTGGCACCCGCGAAGAAGGTAAGGGGGCTACCCGGAGGCGTATGCTGCAGTGAGGTTTATGAGCTCATGTTGTCAGGGGCGGGTGTATGGCCAGGTATTTCGCCTATTTAGAACATCTTACCGTAAGTGCCCGCATCCGGGTTAAGGCCTCTGGCGCGTGGGTGGCGGTGCGGGCCCGCTTCGCGGCCGTCGTTGGCGACCGGCACCGGACCCGGCTGCCTCGTCGCCGGGCGGCGCTTGTGGTGGCGACGGGGACGTACGCCGATCCGGAGCTAAGCAGGCTGGTGGCGACCGCGCGTGACGCCGAGCTGATGGCGGGGGTGCTGCGGGATCCGGGGGTAGGGGCGTTCGAGGTCACGGCGGTGATCGACGGCGGTGAGCGCGAGATCCGGGAGCGTGTGGAGGGGTTCCTGGCCGGGCGGCGTCGACGGGACATGGTAGTCGTTTACCTGTCGTGTCACGGGGTGCTCGATGCGCGGGATCGCCTGTACTTCGCGGCTGCGGACACGGTGCAGAGCCGGCTGGCGTCGACGGGGGTGGAGGCTGCGTGGCTGCTCGACCGGCTGGATGAGTGCCCGGCCGTCAGCCAGGTCGTTATCCTGGACTGCTGCTTCAGCGGGGCGTTCGCGCGGGGCACGGCCAAGGGGGCGGGCACGGACGTGCGAGTGGGGCAGCGGCTGGCCGCGGGCGGGCGCGGGCGGGCGGTGCTGACCGCGTCGAAGGCGACGGAGCGGTCCTGGGTCGGTGATACGGACGGCGCGGTGAGCGGCCTGTCCGTGTTCACCCGGTTCCTGGCGGAGGGGCTGCGGACCGGGGCGGCCGACACCGACGGCGATGGGCTTATTTCCGTTGACGACGCTTACTCCTATGCCTACGAGGAGGTCATGGCCAGCGGCGCGGGGCAGACCCCGCAGCGCTACATCTCCGGCGGCGAGGGCGCCCTGTGGCTCGCCCGCAACCCGGTCGGCCCGGGCCAGCCGCGTGGCCGGGGGAAAGCCAGGACGGCGCTGGCCCTCGGCGTGTCCGTCGCCGCCGCACTCGTAGCGGTAATACTGATCGCCCAGCCGGGCACGACGAACAAGACAAGCGTGTACTCCGCCCGCGACTACGGGTTCAGCCTCCCCGATGCGATCGCCGCGGACGGCGCCCACGTCTGGGTCGCCAACGAAGGCGGCCCGTCGGTGACGGAGCTGAACACGGCCGACGGCAGCCTGGTGCGGACCCTGTCCGCCCCCAGCTACGGGTTCTTCCAGCCCACGGCGATCGCCGTGGACGGCGCTCACGTCTGGGTGGTCAACGGCAACGGCGGGGACTCGGTGACCGAGCTGAACGCGGGCGACGGCAGCTGGGTGCAGACCCTCCACGGCAGCAGCTACGGCTTCAATTACCCGGATGCGATCGCCGTGGACGGCGCTCACGTCTGGGTGGTCAACAACGGCGGCGAGTCGGTGACCGAGCTGAACGCAGCCGACGGCAGCCTGGTGCAGGTCCTGTCCGCGGCCAGCTACCACTTCACAAGGCCGGATGCGATCGCCGCGGACGGCCCGCATGTCTGGGTCGCCAACAGTTACGGCGGCTCGGTGACGGAGCTGAACGCGGCCGACGGCAGCCTGGTGCGGATCGTGTCCGCAGCCAGCTGGGTCTACAATAGCCCGGACGGGATCGCCGTGGACGGCTCCGACGTCTGGGTCGTCAACCGGGATGGCAATTCGGTGACGGAGCTGAACGCAGCCGACGGCGGCGTGGTGCGGATCCTGTCCGCGGCCAGCTACGGCTTCGATAGTCCGGACGGGATCGTCGCGGACGGCACCCAGCTCTGGGTGGCCAACGGCGATTCGGTGACGGAACTTAACGCGGCTGACGGCCGGCTGGTGCGTACCCTGTCCGGCCGCAGCTACGGCTTCGATGTCCCGGCTGGGATCGCCGTGGACGGCAGCCAGCTCTGGACCGCCAACGAGGACGGCAACTCGGTGACGGAGCTGTCGGCCTGATGACCGGCTGGCGTGAGCAGGGATCATCATGACGGCCGTGCCTGCCGCTGGCCTTGTCCCTGAGCGGCTGGCTGGTCCGAGGGTTGCGCTAGTGGTGGCGACGGCCAGCTATGCGGATCCGGCGCTGGCCGGGCTGGGCGCCGCAGCCCGTAACGCCGAGCAGCTGGCCGGGGTGCTGAGGGACCCGGAGATCGGGGCGTTCGACGTGACGCTCGTGATCGACGGGGGCGAGCGCGAGATCCGGGAGCGGGTCGAGGATTTCCTGGCCGTGCGGGGCCGGGAGGACGTCGTGGTGGTGTACCTGTCCTGCCGCGGGGTGGTCGATGCGCGGGACCGGCTGTACTTCGCGGCTGCCGACACAGTGCAGAGCCGGCTGGCCTCGACGGCGGTGGAGTCCGGGTGGCTGGCCGACCGGCTGGAGGAGTGCCCGGCGGCTCGTCAGGTAGTGGTGATCCTGGACTGCTGTTTCGGTGGCGGGCCCGCGCCCGGCACGGAACTGCGGCTGGGGGGGCGGCTCGCCGGGCACGGGCGCGGGCGGGCGGTCCTGGCCGCGTCCTGGGTGGCTGAGGAGTCCCCGGAGGGCGGGGTGAGTAGTCCGTCGGTCTTCACGCGGTTCCTGGCGCAGGGATTGCGGACGGGGGCCGCCGACGCTGACCGCGACGGGTACATCTCCGTTGATGACGCTTACAACTACGCGTACGAGCAGGCCGTGGCCGTCGGCGCCGGGCATCCTCCGCAGCGTTATGTCTCCGGCGGTGAGGGTGCCCTGTGGCTCGCCCGCAACCCGGCCCCTGGGCTCCTGGACGCGGGCGACGGCCTCCGGCGCAGCCGGTGGAAAACCCGGACGATGTTGCTGGCCCTCGGAGCCTCCGCGGTGGCTGCCGCCGCGCTCACAGCAGCCTTCATCATGCTGAACGGTCCGAGCGGCACGCCGCATACCTCAGGCGTGAAGGCGGTAAGCGGGAAGGCGGTAGGCGTTTACTCCGCTGCCCGCTACGGCTTCCGCGGGCCGATGGCGATCGTCGCGGACGGCAGCCAGCTGTGGGTCGTCAACGGCAACTCGGTGACGGAGCTGGACGCGGCCGACGGGCGTCTGACGCGGATCGTGTCCGCCCTCAGCTACGGCTTCAGTTTCCCCGATGCGATCGCCGCGGACGGCGCCGATATCTGGGTCGCCAACTCTGAAGGTGACTCGGTGATAGAGCTTAACGCGGCCGATGGCCGCCTCGTGCGGAAGGTGTCCGTCGGCGGCTACGCCTTCAGCTCCCCTGCGTCGATCGCCGCGAGCGGTGCTGATGTGTGGGTCACCAACGAGCGCGGCGACTCGGTAACGGAGCTGAACGCGGCCGACGGCCGCGTCGTGCGGACCGTATCCGTCGGCAACAGTGTCGATGACCCGTCGGTGATCGCGGCGGACGGTGCCGATGTCTGGGTCGCCAGCGAGGAGACGAACCGTGTGACGGAGCTGAACGCGGCCGACGGCACCCCGGTGCGGACCCTGTCCGGCGGCAGCTACCGCTTCGACCTCCCGGATGCGATCGCCGCGGGCGGTGCCGATGTCTGGGTCGCCAACGGGGACGGCAACTCGGTAACGGAGCTGAACGCGGCCGACGGCAGCCTGATACGGACCCTGTCCGGCCCTGGCTACGGCTTCACCCGCCCGGCGGCGATCGCCGTAGCCGGCACCCATGTCTGGGTGGCCAACGCCGCCGGCAACTCAGTGACGGAGCTGAACGCGAGTAACGGCACCCCGGTGCGGACCTTCAGCGGCGCCAGCTGTCACTTCGACAGCCCGGATGCGATCGCCGTGGACGGCGCCGGCGTCTGGGTCGCCAACTATCAAGGCGCCTCGGTGACGGAGTTGCCGGCAGGCTAACCAGCCGATGCCAGCTCCGGCCGCCGCAACGGTCATCAGGCCGGCAGTTCTGTCACCGAGTTACCGCTCTCGTTGGCGACCCACACATGGGCGCCGGCGACGGCAATCGCCGCGGGCTTGCTGAAGTGATAGCTGGCGCTGGAGAGGGTCCGCACCGGGCTGCCGTCGGACGCGTTCAACTCCGTTACCGAGTTGCCGGCGGCGTTGGCCACCCAGACATGGGCACCGTCCACGGCTATCCCGGATGGGCCGTCGAAGCCATAGCCAGGGCCGGACAGGGTCCGTATCAGGCTGCCGTCGGCCGCGTTCAGCTCCGTTACCGAGTTGCCGTTCCCGTTGGCGACCCAGACATCGGCGCCGCCCGCGGCGATCGCATCCGGGCCGTCAAAGCGGTAGCTGCCGCCGGACAGGGTCCGCACCCAGCTGCCGTCGGCCGCGTTCAGTTCCGTTACCGAGGAGCCTTCGTAGTTGGCGACCCAGACATGGGCGCCGTCCGCGGCGATGGCATCCACGCCGTAGAAGCCGTAGCTGCCGCCGGACAGGACCGCCGCCAGGGTGCCGTCGACCGCGTTCACGTCCGTCACCGCGTCGGTGCCTCCGTTGGCAATCCAGACATGGGCGCTGTCGGCGGCGACCGCAGTCGGGGTAAAGATGCTGTATTGCCCGCCGCCCAGAGACCGCACCAGGCTGCCGTCTGCCGTGTTCAGCTCACTCACGTAGTCGCCGCCCCCGTTGGCGACCCAGAGATGGCTGCCCTCCACGGCGATCGACGACGGAAAGCTGAACTCGGACAGGGTCCGCACCCGGCCGCCGTCTGCCGTGTCCAGCTCTGTCACCGAGTTGCCGTTGGCGATCCAGAGATGGCTGCCGTCCGCGGCGAGGGCATCCGGGGCGCTGAAGCCGTAGAAGACGGCGGAGGTCGCCTCCGGGGTATGCGGCGGGCCGCTCGGACCAGTCAGCGTTGTGAGGGCGGCTATGAGCGCGGCGGCAGCCGCCGCGGAGGCTCCGAGGGCCAGCGCTAGCCTGGCTTTCCTCCGGCCGCGCGGGAGGCCAGGGGCGAGGGGATCCGGCGGCGGCCGGAGGGGAGGGACGGGGAGAGACTCGGCCAGGATCGCCGTAGCGCGCTCCGGGGCGGCCGGGTTGCGGGCGAGCCACAGGGTGCCCTCGCCGCCGGAGATGTAGCGCTGCGGGGTCTGCCCCGCGCCGCTGGCCATGACCTCCTCGTATGCGTAGTAGTAAGCGTCATCAACGGAGATGTACCCGTCGCCGTCACCGTCGGCGGCCCCGGTCCGCAGCCCCTGCACCAGGAACCGGGTGAACACCGACAGGCCGCTTCCCCCGCCGGGGAGGTCACCTTCCCAGGACCGCTCCGTCGCTTTCGACGCGGTCAGCACCGCACGCCCGCGCCCGCCTGCGGCCAGCCGGCTGCCCAGCCGCACGTCCGTGCCCGTCCCGCCCTTGGACCCGCCCCGCGCGAACGCCCCGCTGAAGCAGCAGTCCAGGATGACGACCTGGCTGACGGCCGGGCACTCCTCCAGCCGGTTCAGCAGCCATCCCGCCTCCACCCCCGTCGACGCCAGCTTGGCCTGCACCGTGTCCGCAGCCGCGAAGTACAGCCGGTCGCGGGCATCCAGCACGCCGTGACACGACAGGTACACCACCACGACGTCATCCTGGCCCCGGTCCGCCAGGAACTCCTCCACCCGCCCCCGGATCTCCCGCTCACCGCCGTCGATCACCTCGGTGACCTCGAACGTCCCGATCTCCGGATCCCGCAGTACCCCGGCTATCAGCTCGGCATCGCGGACCGCCGCCGCCAGCGGCGCCAGCCCCGGATCGATGTAGGTGCCCGTCGCCACCACCAGCGCCGCACGGGGACCGGGGAGCGGATCAGGGGAAGGATTCGCGGCAGGCACGGGAGTCACCGGTGCCCCGCTACCGCTAATGGCCGCGCCTTTCTCTTCACGTGTGCCACTCGCTGCCCCAATCCGTATCCGCCTGCTGTCCGCGCGCCGGGAATTCCTGGTGCCGCTCGGCGTCAATTCTTAGTATCACCAGGATATTGTGGGCCGTCAGCGAATGGCTCTGGTCATGTACGAGCGCGGCCCACTAGACTTTCCCCGCGGGGTGACGGTCACGACGGGCGGGGGAATTCATGAAATACGCTGGTGATCTCATCCTGCAGGTCCAGGCGGCCCAAGATGACCACGACGAGGAAGTCGCCGCCCTTACCCGGCGACTGCGGGCCCTGCTGCTCGACTTGGACGTGGACTCGGTCGGGCCGCCCGCGCAGAGCACGGCTCCGGACGGGGCGAAGGGCGCGGGAGCCGTGATCGGCTGGCTGGCCGTCCAGTTCACCTCCGCCGGCACCCTCGGGCCGGTAATCGCCGCGGTGGCCGGGTGGGCGTCACGGACTGGCCACGACGTGGAGGTCAGCTACGGCGAGGACAAGCTGAAAGTCAGCAGGGTGTCCTCTGCCCAGCAGCAGGCAATCATCGATGACTTCCTCGCCCGTCACGCGGCCCATTCCTGACCTGCCGCCGGGGTCCCGGGCGGCCCTGGTGGTCGCCGTGGGCACCTACGCCGATCCGGCGCTCGCCGGGCTGGGCGCGGCGGCCCGCGATGCCGAGCAGCTGGCCAGGGTGCTGGGTGATCCGGGGATCGGGGCGTTCGAGGTGACGCTGGTGATCGACGGCGCCCAGCGCGAGATCCGGGAGCGGGTCGAGGACTTCCTGGCCGCGCGGGGCCCGGGGGAAATGGCGGTCGTGTACCTGTCCTGCCGGGGGGTCCTGGACGGCCGGGATCGCCTGTACTTCGCCGCGGCCGATACGGTGCGGAGCAGGCTGGCCTCGACGGGGGTGGAGTCCGGCTGGCTGCTGGACCGGCTGGAGGAGTGCCGGGCTGCTCGCCAGCTCGTGATCCTGGACTGCTGCTTCAGCGGGGCGTTCGCGCGGGGCACGGCCAAGGGCGGGGCGGGCACAGACGTGCGCCTCGGGCAGCGGCTCGCCGCGGGCGGGCGCGGCCGGGTGATCCTGACCGCGTCCCGGTCGGCTGAGGGACCCCGCGAGAGTGACCTCGGCGGGAGGGGGAGCGACTCGGTGTTCACCCGTTTCCTGGTGCAGGGCCTGCGGACCGGGGCCGCCGATAGCAACGGTGACGGGCTTATCTCCGTAGACGACGCCTACTCCTACGCATACGAGCAGGTCATGGCCAGCGGCGCGCGGCAGACGCCGCAGCGCTATATCTCCGGCGGCGACGGCATCCTGTGGCTCGCCCGCAGCCCGGCCGCCCCAGGGGGCGCTCCGGCGCCCCAGCCTGAGCCTCCCACGCCCCTGTCGATCGCTGCCCCGCGACGGCCCCTGGCTCTACCTGGCCTTCGCCGCCCGCTTGGCCGCAGGAAAACCAGGGCGGCGCTGGCCGTCGGGGCAGCTGCCGCCGTCGCGGTGCTCATCGCGGCTCTGACCGCCCCGAGCGGCGCCCCGAAGAAGGTAACCGTGGACTCCGACGGCAGCTATGGCTTCGATAGCCCGGCGGCGATCGCCGTCGACGGCGGCCATGTCTGGGTCGCCAACGAGAAGGGCGACACGGTGACGGAACTGAACGCGGGCGACGGCAGCCTGGTACAGACCCTGTCCGGAGGCCGCTATGGCTTTGATTACCCGGCGGCGATCGCCGTGAACGGCGCCGATGTCTGGATCGCCAGCCTGGAGGACTCCTCGCTGACCGAGCTGAACGCAGGTGACGGCAGCCTGGTGCGGACCGTGTCCGGCGCCCGCGATGGTCTTGACGGCCCGACCGCGATCGCCGTCGACGGCACCCATCTGTGGGTCACCAACGAGGGCGGCGGCTCGGTCGCCGGCGGCTCGGTTACGGAACTGAACGCCGCAGACGGCAGCCTGGTGCGGGTCGTGTCCAGCGCCGGACACGACTTCAATGCCCCGGCTGCGATCGCCGTGGATGGCGCCGATATCTGGGTCGCCAACGTGAGCTACTCGGTGACGGAGCTGAGCGCAAGTGACGGCAGCCTGGTGCGGACCCTGTCGGGCGCTCGCTACGGCTTCAGCTTTCTAGGGGCGATCGCCGCGGACGGCCTGCACGTCTGGGTCGCCGGAGGGGGCGGCGGCTCGGTGACCGAGCTGAGCGCGAGTGACGGCAGCCCGGTGCGGGTGGTGTCCGGCGTCGGCTACGGCCTCGGTACCCCGGCTGGGATCGTCGTGGACGGCGCCGATGTCTGGGTCGCCGGCGGGAACGGCAACTCGGTGACCGAGCTGAACGCGAGCGACGGCAGCCGGGTGCGGACCCTGTCCGGCGGCCTCTACCACTTCGATGGCCCGGCCGGGATCGTGGTGGACGGCAGCCAGCTGTGGGTCACCAACACGCGCGGCAACTCGGTGACGCAGATCCCGGTCGGCTGACCGCCCGCGTCAGCAGGCATCGCGCATGCCGTCCGCAAGGCACGCTCGCGCTGGGTCCAGCTTCGCGTATGCGGCCCGCGCCACCGGGCTGGCCCTGGCCAAAATCAGCCTGTCTGACTTCATCTGGCCGGGGACGGCGGCGCTCGTAGCTGCCGGGTCGGCAGTTGCGTACGCTTTTCAGCTTCCTGACCAGCTCACAAGGCAAGGCGCTGCTGTCACCAGGGGGACATAAAGCCCCCGACGGCCAGTCCGGGAAGATCCGCACTGGGCCGGCTGCACACAATGGCTTCCCGGATAGGGCGACGGGCCGGACCACCGCCAGCCAGGCCAGCACCCTGCACATGGCCAGAGCGAAACCTGATTACCTCTCCGGCGCTCAGCAAGCGCGTCCACGGGACGGCGCGCCGACAGCGACAGATGTGGCGGATATGGATGCCGGAGCCAAGACTGGTTAGCGGACTGGCCGCGCACTGGTAATCGGCAGGGAGCCTTCCTCGTCCGGGACGGTGTCGGCGTTCGCTCATCTGGAAGGCCACCGGTTCCGGCGGTCATGCATGAGTACTAGTCACAGGTATGCCGGCGTCATCGCCAGCTACGAGGCCCCTGCTAGCGACTAAGGTGATGACTGTAGCCAGTGAAGGCAAAGATGCTGCTCAACGGCCTAGTTGCAGTCGGCCCGGTCGGCGTAACCGCTCCAGCCGGCCCCGTCCGTGGATTTTTCCGCGCCCGTCCGTGAGCCGTCCCGTCCTCGTCCGTGGCCCGTTCCGCCTCCGTCCGTGGCCCGCACGACCCCGGAACGCGGTGCCCACGGACACATAGCGGACGGCGGCAGCCCGGAATCGCGCCTCGAAGCGCGTACGCGCTGGTCAGCGGGGGGTAACTCGACCAGGAGCGACGGGCTGTAAAACCGTCGGCTCAGCCTACGTTGGTTCGAACCCAACACCTGCCACCACCTGCGGAAACGGCCCGCTAGCTGCTAATTCTCGTGCTAGCGGGGCGTTTCTTCTCTGTCCCGGTGTGTGTCACCTTGTCGCGCTGTAGACCGTTGCGTCGCGGTGTCCACGGACGCATAGCGGACGGGATTCGTGCCGCGAGTGCGGTCGGTGTAACCGCTGGGTTTTCCACGGACCGCACGGACGGGCCGCGCCGGGGCGTGTGCTGGCTTGACGCGCGCCGCTGAGTCGGGCGTGCATCCGTGTGTCCGTCCGGCGGCCCGCGTGGTTTCCCGGGAAAAGGGCGGACGGGAAGACGTCATCCAGCCGCTCCTGCATCATTAGCCTCTCCCGCTACGTCTCCTGCCGTGTGGCAGGCATTGGGTCGGGATAATCGTCCGGCACCTGCGTACCATGGCTAGCTGTGGGACGTGAGGCGCTGACCTCGAACGCCGGTGGCACGGTCTGCCCGGTCATGGTTGGGCGCGATCGTGAGTTCGCCCTGCTCCAGGAGGCGTGGCGGGCCGGGGGCCAGCTCCTCGTGGTGCGCGGGCCAGCCGGGATGGGCAAGAGCCGCCTGGTCCGGGAGCTTGCGGACCAGGCCCGTGGCACGGGCGGGACGGTGCTGGCAGGCCGGTGCAGCCCGACCGCCGGGGACGTCCCGCTCCGCCCGTTGCGGGAGGCCCTGCTCACCGCCGCCCGGGTCGGGCTGGCGCCGTCGTCGCGGCTTGCCGCGTTCCTTCCGGTCCTGGGATCACTGGTTCCCGAGTGGTCCGGGAAGGGCGCTGGGGGCGCGGACGGCGGGCTGATGGTCCTGGCCGAGGGTGTGCTCCGGCTCTTGGCGGAGTGGTCGTCACCGGAGGCGCCCGCGCTGCTGGTGATCGAGGACCTGCACTGGGCCGACCGGGAAACGCTCGAGGTGCTCGAATACCTCGCCGATCATCTGCCCGGGCAGGCCGCGATCGTCGTCGCTACCCT
>JBEKGC010000125.1:0-19132 GCA_050013055.1 Streptosporangiaceae bacterium | reverse complement strand
GCCCTGATGCGGGCCACCTGGACCTGGGACGACCGGGCGCTGCGCCGTGACCTCAGTGAGCTGCTGGCCGACCTGATGGCGGCCCGGCACCTGAACGCGCGGGCCTTGCGGCGGATGCAGGCGGGCGTCGCCCCGGGGCCGGAGATGTCCGTCGCCAAGCTGATGTACGCGCAGAACCTGACCCGGGCGGCGCATTTCGTCTCCCGCGTCCTCGGGCCGCGGATCATCGCCGACACCGGGGCATGGGGCACCTACGCCTGGGCGGAGCTGCTGCTGGCCACCCCGGCGCTGCGGATCCTCGGCGGCACCGAGGAGATCATGAAGAACATCCTGGCCGAACGGGTCCTCGGGCTGCCCAAGGAGCCTGGCATCGACACCACCTCACCGTTCCGTGCACTGCCCAAATCCGCCGGGGGCGCGGCATGAACGACAGCAAAGAAGACCTGGACGACCTGCGCGAGGCCGTCCGTGAGTTCCTGGGCGCCAAGTCCCCGGAAACAGCCGTCCGCGCCGCCATCCAGACCGGTCGGCATGATCCCGCGGTGTGGAATCAGATGGCCCGCCAGCTCAGGCTGCCGGGCCTGGCGCTGCCCAGCGACTACGGCGGTGACGGGTTCGGCCTGACCGAGCTCGAGGTGGTGCTGGAGGAGATGGGCGCCGCGCTGCTGTGCTCGCCCTTCTTCGCCACGGTGGTGCTTGCCGCCCAGGCGCTGCTCGCCTCGGGCGACGAGGCGGCCTGCCAGCGCTACCTGCCCGGCATCGCCGCGGGGCAGACTATCGCCACGCTGGCCGCGGCGGAAGGCAATGCGTCCTGGGACCCGGCCATGGTCGCGGCCCGGGCGCAGCGCACCGCGCAGGGGTGGGTGCTGACCGGGAGGAAGAGTTTCGTCATCGACGGGGCCATCGCGGACCTGGTGCTTGTGGTGGCCCGCAGTACCGCCGGGCCTGCCCTGTTCGCGGTGGACCGCGGGGCGCCCGGACTGCGGGCCGAGCCGATGACCACGCTGGATCCCACCCGGACGATGGCCGCCCTGACCTTCGACCAGGTACCCGCGGTCCTCATCGGCACCGAAGGCCAGGGGGGCGCGCTGATGAGCCGGGTGCTCGACCTGGCCTGCGTGGCGCTGGCCGCCGAGCAGGCCGGCGGAGCCAGAAGGTGCCTGGAGATGAGCGCCGGGTACGCCAGGACCCGGTTCCAGTTCGGCCGGCCCATCGGCTCCTTCCAGGCCGTCAAGCACAAGTGCGCGGACATGCTGGTCCGGGTGGAACTCGCCGAAGCCACAGCCCGTGAGGCGGCCCGCCTGGCCGATGAGGCCGCGACGGATTTCGGAGTCGCCGCCGCGACGGCGCACATTTGCTGCTCGCAGGCTTACCTGTTCGCCGCGGCCGAGAACATCCAGGTGCACGGCGGCATCGGGTTCACCTGGGAGCACCCCGCCCACCTGTACTTCCGCCGCGCCAAGTCTTCCGAGCTGCTCTTCGGCGGCCCGGCCGTCTACCATGAGCGGCTGCTCGACCGGCTAGGCATCTGACCACCAAGACGCCATGGAGGTGCACGATGACGGTGCTACGCGGAGGGCTGCTGGTCGACGGGACCGGGGCGCCGCCCCGGCCCGCGGATGTGGTCATCGAGGTGGACCGGATCGCCGCCGTCCAGGCGCCGGGGAGCGTGTCCGGCGACGGCGACGTCGTGGACCTCGATGGCCTGGTGCTGGCCCCGGGTTTCATCGACTGCCACACCCACTACGACGCGCAGGTGCTCTGGGACCCCGACCTCACTCCCTCCTCCTGGCACGGCGTGACCACGGTGGTCATGGGCAACTGCGGGTTCGGCATCGCGCCGACCCGGCCGGCTGGCCGCGAGACGATCGCCCGGACGCTGGAGAACGTCGAGGGCATGTCGGTGCAGGCGCTGTTCGCGGGGATCCCCTGGACCTTCGAGAGTTTCCCTGAGTACCTGGACGCGGTCGAGCGGGCCGGGCCGAAGCTTAACGTGGCGGTCATGCTCGGCCATACCCCGCTGCGGCTGTATGTCATGGGCGAGGAGGCGGCCGAACGGGACGCCAGCGAGCCCGAGATCGAGGAGATGCGGCGGCTCGTCGGGGAAGCCCTCGACGCGGGCGCGATCGGCTTCGCATCTTCCCGCCAGCCTGCCCACGCCGGGGCCTGGGGCAAGCCCGTACCCAGCCGTCTGGCTACCGTGGACGAACTGATGCGGCTGGCCGAGCCGCTGGCCGAACGCGGCCGCGGCACGTTCGCGATCACCCACGGACCTGACTTCGGTCCGGTCGAGCTCGCCGAACTGTCCGTTAAGACCGGGCGCCCGGTCACCTGGACGGCCCTGAACGCCTCGCCCGGTGCCTTCCGCCTGCTGGACAAGGCCTCGGCCCGCGACGGTGAGGTATGGCCCCAGGTCGCCTGCCGCCCGATCGTCTTCCAGGTCACCCTGGCCGAGCCGGCCCCGTTCGCCCGCGCCGACGCGTTCGCGGAGGTGCTATCCGTCCCCGCCCCGCAGCGGGCCCGGTTCTACCGTGACCCGGCCTGGCGCGACCGGGCTCGCGCGGATGTGGCCAGGCAGTGGTACTACAGCTTTGACAAGGTGTTCGTGCAGGAGACGGTGGCGCACCCCGAGCTGGCCGACGGGCCCTCGCTCGCGGAGCTGGCCGCCCGGCGCGGCGTCGACCCGCTCGACGTCATGTGCGACGTCGCGCTCGATGATGACCTGGCCACCCGCTTCCGGGTCGTGGTCGCCAACGACGACGCCGAATCGCTGGCCGGCCTGCTGCGGGACGACCGCACCTTGCTTGGCCTGTCCGACGCCGGCGCGCACGCCAGCCAGCTCTGCGACGCGGTCTTCGCCACCTACCTGCTGCAGCACTGGGTCAGGGAGACCGGCACGCTGTCCCTGGAAAAGGCCATCTGGCGGATCACCGGGCACCCGGCGGCGGTCTTCGGCATCCCCGGCCGGGGCCGGGTCGCGCCCGGGTACTTCGCCGACCTGGTCGCGTTCGACCCCGCCGCCGTCGGGGTGGAGCGGATGGAACGGGTCTGGGACCTGCCCGCTGGCGCGGACCGGCTCGTCGCCCGCAGCCACGGGCTGCACCAGGTCTGGGTGAACGGCGAGCTCACCAGCGGCACTGGCGAAGACAGCGGCCCGCGCGCCGGCCGGCTCATCCGCGACGGCGGGACGTCCGCCGGCCCGGTCTCGCGATAGGGAGGACATCATGGAGATTCCGCGGATCATCAGCGTGGACGACCACGTCATCGAGCCCGCGCACGTGTGGCAGGAGTACCTGCCGGCCGCGTTCCGGGACGCCGGGCCACGGCTCGTCCGGGTCCGGGGGCGGCTGCGCTTCGAGCCGCGCCACATGGCCTTCCGGGAGGACCCGGACGGGTACTGGGCGGACTGCTGGTCGTTCGACGGATTGCTGTTCCCGGTCACCGGCGGTTTCGCGGCGGTCAGCTTCCCCCGCGACCAGGCGCACAACCGGGCCGTGCTCTTCGAGGACATCCTGCCCGGCTGCTACGACCGGGCGGCCCGGCTAGCCGACATGGACCGCAACCACACCGACGCGTCGCTGTGCTTCCCGACCTTCCCGCGCTTCTGCGGCCAGACGTTCCTCGAGCGGGGCGACCGTGACCTCGCGCTGGCCTGCGTCCAGGCCTACAACGACTGGATGATCGGCGAATGGTGCGCCGATGCGGCCCGCGGCCGCCTGATCCCGCTCACGCTCATCCCGATGTGGGACCCGGAGCTGGCGGCGCAGGAGGTGCGGCGCTGCGCGGCGAAGGGATCGCACGCCATCGCCTTCTCCGAGAACCCGGCCGCGCTCGGCCTGCCCAGCGTGCACACCGAGGCCTGGGATCCGCTGTGGGCCGCGTGCGAGCAGACCGACACCGTGGTCAACATGCACATCGGCTCGTCTTCCACCTTCAGCAAGACCAGCGACGACGCGCCGCCGCTGGTCATCATCGCGCTCACCTTCGAAGGCGCCTCGCACGCCCTGGTGGACTGGCTGACCAGCGGGGTGCTGGCCCGGTTCTCCACATTGCGCATCGCCTTGTCCGAGGGCCAGGTCGGCTGGATGCCGTTCCTGCTGGAACGCCTCGACGAGGCGTGGGAGCACGCCCGCGGCTACGCCAAGACCCAGGAGAACGTGCCGGAGCCGCCCAGCAGCTACGTCCCGGGCCGGGTCTTCGGCTGCGTCTTCGACGACCAGGTTGGCCTGGCGCTGCGGGATCGCATCGGGATGGGCCAGATCATGTTCGAGACCGACTACCCGCACGGCGACTCCACCTTCCCGCACTCCAGGGACACCGCCGCCACCATCGTGTCCAAGGCCGGCCTGTCCGACCAGGAAACCTACCGCCTGCTCCGCGGCAACGCGATCTCCTGCTACCGCCTGGATCGCTACGGCGTCACCCGCTGACGTCCACGCCCCTCAGAACAGGTCGCCGCCTCGCTGAACCAGGTCTACGACGACATATCCGACGGGGCGAGGCTGCCGGTGCAAGGCCGAAGAAGCCAACTTCACGTCATCGTGCACTAGCCAGAGGTCATCGAGAGCGGATGCACCCAGGCGGCGTTGTCCGTTTCCGGTTCGCGTGTGACGCGTCCACCGGCATCTGTGCGCGGGCAGCCGGACAATCTATCCAGTCGGCTCAGGCAAATATTGGACGGGCGGCTGGCCAAGTCGGTCACCGGCGGCGGCCGGTCTTCGGGCCGCGGGCAGGCACGCCTGGTCAGGGGCGCAGGCGCGACGGCTGACCGGCTGCGGCGGCCAACTGTGTCCCTCCCCGTGAAGTCGCCAGGCGGTGTGCCTGGCGCTGCGGGTGGAGCACTTCCTGCCGGGCAGGCCCGTCCGGTCCCGGGGAGCACACGGTGACCAGGATGGTGGTGGTCGATCATGGCCAGCTGGCGGCGACCTCGTCCATAGCGTACACGGCGGCCGGGATGGCGCCGGGGCCGCCAAGCGCGAAGAGGATCGGACCCAGGTCCCGCAGGTGACTAAGGAACTGGGGGCGGTCCAAGCAGGCCAGCCCGTGCAAGGTCGCCGCGTACACCTTGTGCAGTGCCGGGAGGGGAAGCCGCGCCAGCCGGCGCGCGTGCCGGGTGACCAGCTGGACCCGCAGCAACGGCCCGCCGATCTCCTCGGCCACCGCAAGGCACTCGACGAGCAGGCCTCGCTCGACAATCGCGAACAGCCAGTCCGTGTTACCCCGCTGCCGTGCCACCTCCAGCGCCGCCGGCAGCAGCGATTCGGGTAGGAACAGCGGTACAGGCGTTTGTGTGATCGCCGGCTCGATGGCCGGGACCAGATGCTCTGGCAGGTACGCGGCTAGCGTCGCCGTCAGGTTGGCCTCGAGCGAGTCGGCGGATCTTTCCACGATCATCCGCACGACCTCTTCGGCGGCACCGCTCAGGTACGGCTCTGGCAGGTGCGGCAGCAGCATGACGAACAACGCGATCTGGTACCGCAGATTCCAGCTTTCGTAGCCGCGCCCGTACCAGGCGGTTCGAACCGCGGCGATGGCCTTCTCCGCGAGCGTGCCGACCAACCGCTCGCGTTCCGGCGAGTCCGGTAGGCCCAGGGCGAGGTCGAGCGCCCCGGTGACCGCCGCCTGGGCATTCGCGTCCCCCCACGTATTTGCCTGCCAGACCGAACGGTCGGCGGCCGCCTGCGCGAACCGTAGCGCTTCAGCCCTTTCCGGTGCTGGCAGCTGCCGGGCCAATGCCAGCATCGCTGTCGCGGCAAATGACCGTTCCGGCCTATAAACAGAGCCGGTGTCGTGCCCGACGCGTTCATGAAGCATCGTGAACGCCTCGGGCGCCAGCGACATCGGCAGATGCCGGGCCACAGCGGCGAAAGACTCGCTGACCACACCGTCGGCTGCGGCCGTCATGGTCAGCCAGGCCCGCACGGCGGCGATCGCTTCGCCTGCGTCCCGTTCCGGTAGGTGCGGTACAAGCACCGCCAGGGCCGCGACCCGTGCCGTGTCGTCCTCGATCCCCTTTACCACGGCCAGCGCGTCCAGCAGCAACGGGCCGGGAAACCGGCCAGCCAGCGGCGCCAGCCGCTCGGCGGCGTCGCGCCTGTCGGGCCGGATGCTCCGGAGCACGGTCCTCAGCGACCGCTCGCTCAGGAACGGTCCGAGGGCCCGTATCGACCGGAAGCGCGCGCCGGGATCACCGATCTGCTCGGCGAACTCGAGCGCGGCTGCCCGCGTGTCGTCGGGCAGCCGCGGCGCAAGTGCAGTCAGCACAGCGGCCTGATAGGGAGCGGCGACGGTGACGTTGTGCGGTATCTCGTAGGGGGAAGGCGCAGTGCGGATCAGCTCGACCAGCCGACCGACCGGATCATCATGCGGCGCCCATGCGACGTCCGAGACGGACTGTTCCCTCATCGCCCGCGCGACGACCTCACCAGGCGACGTGGACTGTCTGCCTGCGCCGATTCCGGCCGTCGGTCCGCTGGACGCGAGCGCGGTGGCGGTCTCGGCCCGTTCGTCCGCGTCGCCTATCATCCTGCTCGCGGCCTCCGTCAGCTGCCGCCGGACTTCCTCCCGGTCGGCTTCGGTGGGCTCGGGTGCCGGACCGAGCCCGGACCAGACGGGTGTCGCGCGCAGCAGCGGAGCGTCGGCCAGCCTGGCGAACAGGTCCGCCGATGCCTGCTCGAATGCCGCGCCGTCGGTCAGGTCGCAGACGCGCCGCAGCTCGGCGCGAAGCTCGTCCACCTCGTTCCGCGGCCAGCCGGCCTCGGTTAGGACCTTCGTCAGCTGGTTGAGTGCTGTGCTCCGCAGCCCGGTGTGCTGGAACAGCTCGCCCGGGCCGCTGCTGTAGTATTCGCCGTACCCGCCGGCCACGCGGCGCTCGTCGGATAGCTGCCGGGCCTGGCCGAGCGCTTCGATCGCGGCCTGCCGACGCAGCTCCGGGGGCAGCAGCGGCAGGATCCTCGCGAGCGCGGCCGCTCGCCGCTCGCTGGCCGATTGCAGCCCGCTGGCTGGCAACGAGCTCGCATCGGCGAGTGCCTCCCGGTGTGCCTCGTTCCGAAACGGCTCGGGTATAGCCAGGGCGAGGCCTACCAGGGCATCGATGCGGTCGGACTCGGACCGGTTGAGCCTCGCGTAGCCGAGCGCCTGCTCGGGAGCCCAGATACCCGCCAAGGCCAGCCGAGCCAGCAGATCGGTCGGCAGGACTCGCGTGCCGATACTGGCCACCGCCAGGGCCCAGCGCAACTCCTGCGCCAGGAGCGAAGCGGGACGGCTGGCTGCCACCGCGGAGCGGTCGGACGACTCAGCGGCTCGCCAGGCCAGATCAACGTCGGACAAGACGCCGTCGTAGCTGCCGTTGCGGCGCTTGCGGCGTTCAGTCATCCAGGCCGTGTCGACCAGCGTTTGGAGGACCCCGGCATCGCCAGCCTCGAAGAGGTGGGTGGCCAGGTAGTTAAGGCCGTAGTCGTCGCAGCCCGACCAGTCATCACGGTGGGCTTCGTAATATGCCGTGGCGATGTCATGGTGGGCGGCCGCGCCGTCGATCCAGTACTCCTCGGCGCGTTCGGCGTCTAGCAGCAGCTCGCCGAAGGAGGCGTGGTAGAGGGCGAAGGTACGGGCGCTGGCCGGCGCGGCGTCGTCGGTGTGCATGAATTGGCGCAGGTCTGCCAGTGCACCGCGCACGGTCGCGGGCGGCAATCCGGTATACCGCGCGAGGCGGCGCTCGTCGGAGGGCTGCTGCACCACAGCGAGGATGGCCAGGACGGCTACAATATTTTCGTACCGCTGCCGTTGCTCTAGGCTCTTAAGACGGCGCAGAAAGTCCAGATAGACACCGTCCAGGCTGCCAGGCACCGAGGACAGGGCCGTGCGGGTGACCGGAACAGCCTGTTCGCGCAGGTTGTGGATCAGGTGCCGGGTGTAGAGAAAGTTGCCGCCGCTGCGATCACGAACGGTGGCAATGAACTCCGGCAGGGACAGGTCCGGGGCGAGCCTAATCGTGACCGCGAGCTGCGCGACGTACCGCTCGACGTCGTGCAGGACCAGGGCGTAGCCGGTGCCGTCGCGCGGGGACATCGCACATAGCCGGGTACCCAGTCGGCCGAGCGACCGCAGCAGCTCAGGGTCGGGACGGCAGGTAAGCACGAAGCGCACGGTTGGCCGCAGGTGTTCGGACTGCATAACCAGGTCGGCGATGGTGATCCGGTGTGAGTAGTACAGGCTCTCGTCCAGCGCATCGATCAGGATCACGACCGGGTCCGCGACGGCCTCAAGGGGCCCGCGGACCAGCCGGTCGAAGATGTCTTCCGGTGGGGCGTCAACGACCAGGGTCCCCACGCCTACGATCTGGCCCGTATTGGCGCCGGAGACGGTCTGCTGGATTGTGACGTTCGGCGCGGATCGGCTGGGCAGCGCAGCGGCGAAGGACGGGTGGCGGGCGGCGATTTGGCCGCTTACAGATTCGGCGAAGGTGCGCGGGTTGATCCAGCGGTGGTCGCGCGCCGAGCAGAAGTGCACGGCGTCGAGGAAACCTGCGGTCGACGCCAGGTAGGCGGCCGTGGCGGTCTTGCCGGCGCCGGGCTCGCCGGTCAGCAGGAAGCAGCGTCCGCTTCCCGGGTCGGCATACCACTCCGCGACGGCGTCGAAAAGCCACTCCCGCCCGGTAAATTCGTCGGTCCGTTCGGCCAGGTAGCTGGTGAAGTCGAGGGTCACCCGCTGATCCGGCCCTTGACCCCGAACACCGCGCCCTCGGCGGTCACCTCATCAGCGTGCTGTCGCACCACCACCGTCGCCCCGGGACCGATGTCGCCCTCGACGCCGACGGCCAGGCCAGCCACCGTTCCGAGGACCTGCTCCACCGCAACGCGGGTGCCGGTCGGCTCGCGGCGCTCGCCCCGGAACGTGAACCGCTGACCGTACGCGGCCTCTAGCAAGGCACGCAACTCACCCGCGGCGCGCGCCAGCTCCACGTCGGTGTCCTCGACGGTCTCTAGGTTCTGCGCGTAGGGTGCCAGCTGTTGCCACAGCTTGAGCATGGTGGTGTGGGCCTGCGCCAGCACAGCCGGGTCGACCGCGGTCCCGGCCGGCCGGGCGTCGAGTACGGATGTCTCCACGATCGGCACCTCGAGCGGCTGCTCGCGGTCCTGCTGGCGTGCCCGCCACGCCTTGATTACCTCCGCGGCCTGGCCGTAGAGGAACTTGATGCCCTCGGTCGCTGCGGCGCCACCCAGGACCGCGAGGGACAGCGGGTCTGCCACACTTGCGATGATGTGCTGGACGGCGGCCCCCAGTCAACCCCGCAACAGGTCCAGTCGGCGACGGGACGTTTGTGGGGTGATTCAAGCTGGACGTCCGCGCAAAGAACTAGGTGATCTGAGCGTCTGCAGTCGCGCCTGTCCGTCGGCTGGCCGTCCCTGTGAGCGGTGAGTCCGCGACGGGGGCGGATGGCGGGCACGGGTCAACCGAGCCGGCCCCGGGTGGGGAGCAGGGTGTGGTTCGTTCGTCGGGCTGACGGGAGCGGTGGAGCAGGAGCGGCACGGCGGCTGCTGCTCCACCAGTGCTCCCGTGGCCTTGATTAGCTGGACCGGGTGCCGTCTTGCGCCATGACCTGCTCTACCGGGTAGACAGCGGGCCTGGCATCCAGGCCCGCGTGGTGTATGGCCGGGCCGAGGGTCTCGCCAAAGGCCGCGAAGGACTGTTCGCTGGCCCAGATGTCGATGACGGTGAACCCGGTGTCGGTGCGGTAGCAGACGTGATAGAGCCGGTCTGGCTGGTTGATGATGGCCTGTCCTGCGTCGAAAACCTTGTGGTATTTCTCGACTGGCTCACCCGGGAACTCGAAGATTGCGGCGATCGCCACGGCCCCTCCTTGGTCAGGTTCGTGAATACGTTGACTTGATCATCGGCGATGGCGTGCCGCGGCACATGGGTGGAACCTACCCATCGTGGATTCAGCGCAGGCTATGTGCCAGGGCGGCGAGGCTGCTGCGGTCTTTGCCGCCGAGTTTGGCGAGCAGCGCGGCGACGTGCTTTTCCACCGTGCGCGGCGAGAGGAACAGGCGTCCGGCGATCTCGCGGTTGGAGAGGCGGTCGGCGAGCAGGTCCAGCACCTGGGCCTCGCGGGTGGTGACGCCGGCGGCGACCAGGCGGGCTGGCAGTCCGGTGTCGGCCGTCCGCCGCCGTGGTGCCGGCTGGCCGGCCGCTTTGAGGAGGGCACGGCAGGCCGCTGATGCCCGGCCAAGCCGCAGCCGCGTGAAAGTGGCATCGGCTGTGCGCAGCAGCTCGCCGGGTGTTCCCCAGTTGTCGCGAATGGCTGCCTCGGCGGTCAGCCGCATTGTCAGCGCGGAGAAGACTGGGTAGCGGTCTGCCGCGTCGAGCGCCGCGTTCAGCGCGGCGACGGCCCCGGCGGTATCGCCATCGGCTCCTCTAGCTACTGCCCGGGCGGCACCGAACCACAGCTGGGGCCAGCGTGCCCCTGTGACAACTCCAGCAGATGCGGTATTGATCTCAGCCTGGCCGGCCTCGGCGGCCAGCGCCCGCAGCAATAGCTCCGGCCCCTCGTATGGGTTGAGGATCCGCGCATGCTGGTCGGGGGCTTCCGCGCGGGCGCGGGCAAAGGCGTGGCGGGCGCCGATGCGGTCCTCAGCCAGGAGGGCGCTGATCCCACGGCCGATGGCCCATGCGCCGGCGCGCAGATCGGGGTCCTCGGGTGCGGTTGCCTCAGCAGCGGCCAGGTAATGTTCCATCTCCCTGAGCCGCCCCTGGTGGGCCATAGCGAAGCCCTGCATGAGCAACGCTGCCGCCTGCAGCGGGATCAGGCCAAGCCGTCGCGAGGTAAGCTCCACCTCACTCGCGACCTCCATGGCGTCCGTGAACCGCGCCGTCATCGCCATCAGCGCCGCAATATTGGCGCCAATCCCGACAGCCAGGCCCACAGCACCAGCACGAGACGCTTCAGAGCGAGCCTGTTCCAGGCGTTCGCCACGCGCATCGCGCAGCATCTCTACTGTCCCGAGCTCGTTGAGGATCCTGAGGCGGTGCACCCGCAGGTTCCCGGTGGCCGCCACGTCCAGGGCCCGGGCGAAGGCGGCTGCCGCCGCGCCGAGGTCATGCAACCGTGCGCATGATCCGAGGGCCTCCAGCGCCTCGCAGGCCAGGTCCGGCCGGCCTGCATCCCGGGCGATGCCTGCTGCCTGGGCCGCGAGATGCGCAGCGCGCGCACGGGACCCGGGTCGGCCGTCACCCAGTGCCACCTGGGCCTCGATGACCGCGACTTCCGCGCCGACAGCCGGATCGCCAGGCCGGCTGCGGCGCACGTCCGCGAGATGGGTCCAGGCGTTGTCCCACGCGGCTGTCAGCACCTCAGCCCGGGCCAGGACCAGGCGCATGGCGGTGGCGGCAGCAGGGTCACGGCCATCGGTGATACTCACCATCCGGGAGGCAATCATGGCAGCCTCGGACGGCTTCCCGGCGTGCAGCAGGACGTGCGCGAGCTGGCATTCGACCTCGGCCCGGAGGTCCTCGCTGCTCCCGGTCGCTGCTGCGGCTTCTCGCAGGAACAGCTCGGCAGATGCCAAGGACCCGGCGGCGAGCGCCCGGCGGCCGGCCGTCAGCAGAAGCTGCGCAGCCCGCAGCGGCTCACCGCCGTCGGCCAGGAGCCGCGCGGTCATCAGTACCTGGCCGTCGTCATGGTCGCCAGCCACGGACGCCAGCGCCTTAGCGGCGGCCTGCGAAAGACGGCATCTCTCCGGCACGGCGAGCCCGGCAAGGATGACGTCCCGGGTCAGCGCATGGCGGAACGCGAAACCGGGGCCATCGGTAACGACCAGCTGCAACGCCGTGCACCGGTGCAGCGCCTCGATGACATCCTTGCCCTGGACCCCCGCAGCCTGTTCCAGCAGTCGCCAGTCAAACTGGCGGCCGAGCACTGCCGCGGCACCCACCACCGCCCGCTGCCGGGCATCCAGCCGGGCCAGCCGCGCGCGCACCGTGTCAGCGAACCGTGGCGCGATCCCGCCCAGATCACCAGTAGCCAGGAGGTCCTCCACCAGCAACGGCAGGCCTTCCGCCTCCCGTACTACTGCTGTGAGCGACTCCCCCGGTAGCGATGCGGCCCCTGCACATGCAGTAGCCATCTCCCGCGCCTGGTCGTCGGTGAGGCGGCCGATCGGGCATACCTGCGCGCCGCCCGCCTCCAGCAGCGCCCGGACGTCCCCACGCCCCTCGCCGGTCCGGATCGTGGCGAACAGCAGCACCGGTACCTCGCTCGCATGGTCAACGAGGTACCGGAACACCGCAAGCGTCGCGTCATCAGCCCAATGGAGATCTTCCAAGATCACGACCACGCCCGCGCCCCCGGTGGCCCACTGCAGCACCCGAAGGACGGCTTCGGCCATGACAACGACCGGCTCGGCCGCAGCCGACCAGCCAGGAAACCGCCAGTGCGGCACAACCGACGCCACCACCGTCACATACGGCACCAAGCCGGCGGCCCCGGGCGGGGGACGGTTCCGCGTCAACTCCAGCAGGATCTCGGCGACAGGACGCAGCGAGCCGCCAAGCCCCTCAGGCAGGGCCCGGCCGTGGACAACCCTGATGCCCGCCTGGGCTGCAGCGTCGTCCAGGTACTCAGCCAGCCGGGTCTTCCCCACCCCGGCCTCGCCCACAACGACCAGCGCCTCTCCACCGCGGTCACCACGCAGCCGGCAGACAGCGTCAGCAAGGACGGACGCCGGGCCCTCCCGGCCGACAAGAATCGGACAGCGCATACCCCACCCCACTATTCCGCCCCGGGTCCGGCACCGCCGTGCACATCTAACAGGTCATCTCCCCGCCTCATGCTCGGGGGCAGGCACGACCCGGCCCGCGAACGCCGCCAGCCGGTCCGCGCCGGTGGCGCCAGGCGGAGACGGCTGCTCTGGCGCAAATGGGCCACCTACTCCCCGCGGAATCGGCCTGGACCGCAGGACGCTATCAGCGAAGCCGACCAATTCCTGATCGAGGTCACGCGGCCGGCCGGTCGCAGCCGCAACGTCCCAGGTGTGGATCGTCAGCTCCACGACACGCATTTCGACCAGCAATGCTCCCGGTCCCTCACCCAGCGGCGTCAGGAAAACCTGCCCGAGGAAACCCGGACGATCAAAAGCCTCGCATAGCGCGCCAAACGAGTTCTGAAAGCTGGCCAGCGGGTCGCCACCGAGCACATCTTCACCGCCATCGGGCCCAGGCTCCCCAGTGACCATGGCAGCGAACCTGAGATTCCCGCCCACGACATGATTGATCAATGCGCGTACGTCCCATTCGGTGCACGGCGTCGCATGCTGAAGCTGATCAGGCCGGACGCGGGCGATGACATTGGAAGCCATGCCTCCAGCTCGGCGATGAAGATGCCGCGGATCCGCCACAGCGCCCCTCCCCACGACGGTACGAACACAGACCGCTACACAACCGCCCGGAACAGCCACCCGGCCGGTAACAAGCAGACCGATCACTACCGCCATCATCCCACCGGCAGCCGCCAGCACCGGCTAGCAACCCGCACCGGCCTGCAGCTGGACACCCGGGCCTGCCAGATCCAATGACCCAGACGTCCAGAACTGCACAATCTGGGCACGTCCACCCACCTGGCCGACACTTCGTGTTGGTTGCTGGGAAACATTACAGACTAGATCTGGGCACCTCACGTTCATCAGCTGGAATCTAGGCAGGCTCGTGCGGGTAGAGCGTCTCCTTGAGCACTCTCAGTCCGGGTACTCATCCTTGCGCCAGGAGCGGGGCTCGGCGGGCTGGGCCTTCGGCGTCCGGTCCAGCAGGTAGCTGAAGTACGGGGCGACGAATGGGTCGGGCGCCGACACCGTGTAGGTGTGGTACACGGTTCGGTCCTCGAGCGCGAAGGCGATCCAGCTCGGGTTCTCGCGGAGGCCATCCTTGAGCCCGGCGCCGATCTGGTGCGACCACTCCTGGAGCCAGCCGGGCGGATTGTCGGTCATCTCCTTGACCTCGGGGATCTGCTGTGTCTGCTGCTCGGTCATCGCCAGGCCGAAGTCGAAGGCGAAATCGGTGCCGTAGGTGGAGACGTAAGGGAACTGCCAGCCCATGCGCTGCTTGTAGGCGGTCAGGCGCTCGATCGGTGCTCGCGACAAGCAGATCAGCGTGACGTCGCGATGGTTCAGGTGGACGAGGGTCCCGTTCAGCGCGTCGGCCAGGCCGGTGCAGCCGGGGCAGGCACCGACGGTGTAATCAGGGCCGAACATGATGTTGTAGGCGAGCAGCTGGGAACGGCCGTCGAACAACTCGGCGAGTGTCTTCGTGCCTTCCGCGGTGCCGAGCTGGTACTCAGTGTCGACCGGAACCCAGGGTAGATCAAGGCGCTTCGCCTTGATCTCCTCCTCTCGCCTCGCCTGCTCAGCCTCAAGCTGCGCAAGCTCCTCCAGGGCCGCCTGCCATTCCTTCCGGCTTCCGATCCTGTGCTCGGGCATGATGCCTCCTCTGGTCAGACCACACCGAGGAGACTCCCGGCGCGCACGAAACTCATCGCCGGGCTGACCGCGACCCCGGGCCTTAACCCTGCTTTGGGTGCCGCTGCGGCTGGAATAGCCAGGTTCCTGCTCGGCCCGGTGGCGGGCATCGGCGAAGTAGCGATCCGGATCGCGCACCATCTGCTCGGGACGGTCATCGTGGTCCTCGATGGTGATGTGGACCGTCACGTCCGCCGCCTTCCCCCCACGTCCTTAGTATCCGTCGCTGCCCGCGATGCGGCAACGGCCGAAGCCACTTCCTGCATCGCCCGGACGGCTTCTCCGTTGAGGTTACGCTAGCGCGACTGCGAGCAGCCGCCGGTGCACAGCACGGGGTGCCTGGTCCGGTCGGCGAGTGCATAGGTGCAGCAGTCGCCGGAATTGAGCCCGGCCGGATGCCGTCCTTTGCCGTATCGCCGCCAGCCGCTCATCCGCACAGTCGGCCAGGTCCGCGTCGACGGGGCACGATGTCAACCTTCGCGTCACGAAGGAACTGATCGACGACCTCCTGTCCGGCAGGCCACAGCCGAGCCTCGATCACGATGCCCAGCTCGACGCGTATGGCGGTCGGCATCAGCCGGACGAGGGCATCCTCGAGGTAGGCCGCAAGTTCTTCGCTGCCCGGCACGCCGAGGATGACCGCTACGGCCGCCTGCGACATCGTTTAGTGACAAGGTCGTTCGAAGGGGCCGTGAAGCTCCAGCACCGGCATTCGTGGGCCACCCATAGGGTCAGCGCTCGTAGTGATACCTGCAGGCGGCTATCCGGATCTCGTCCTGGATGACCTTGTACACGAGCCGATGTTCGTCGGTGATGCGACGCGACCAGTATCCCTGGAAGCCGTGCTTGAGTGGTTCCGGCTTGCCGATGCCTTCGTTGCCGTTGCGCTGGATGTCTGTGATCAGGGTGTTGATCCGCTTCAAGACCCTACGGTCCTGCTGCTGCCACCAGACGTAGTCCTCCCGGGCGGCCTCGTCCCATACCAGCTTCACTCCAGGATGTCCCGCTCGACGCCACCGCCATGCTCCAGCCGGTCGATCGAGGCCAGCAGCCGACGAGCGTTCTCTGGGCTCCGGAGCAGGTAGGCGGTCTCCTTTAGGGATTCATAGTCAGCGAGCGCGACGATCACCACCGGGTCATGCCCCGCACGAGTGATGACGACTTCCTCCCGGTCATCGACCACGGCATTGAGGGTCTCGGCATAGTGCGCGCGAGACTCGGAGTACGTCATGGTCTTCAAAGGTCCACCGGCCTCAGGTCGCTGATAGTTCGACACGTACAATAAATTGTACGCCGTCGTCATGGGGGCTGCAAGTCGATGGTAGGCCGCCCCTACACCCGCGCGATGCCGCCCGCCGGTGATCTCCCCAGGTCAATGACCACATCTGCGCGTGCTGCCAGGAGCCGTGGTGCAAACGATAACGACACATATCAAACGGTCGACCCTGGTACGGGTCTCGTTTCATCCGTCGGCCGCAGTTCCCGGCGTTGAACTGGCTGAACGCTGCGGTTGGGCGTGCCAGGTCAGGCGGTCCGGCGCAGTTCGTGTTCGACTGCCCGGCGGATCCACCCAGATAGCGACCGGTCGTCGGCATCGGCCGCGCGGCGGGCCTGCTCCAGCAGTTCCGGGGGGAACCGTACGGGCACCGGTGTACCCAGCCGGGAGGCATGCCGTCGGCGGGCCGGTCCCTGCGGCTCCTGGTTTTCCGGCTCCGCGTAAAAATCGAATTCCTGATCAGGTGTCATAGGCGTGTTCGTCATCGGTCTCTCCGGTACTGGGCGGCAAGCCCGTCCGCCGCCTCATAGCAGCCGATCGGACGGCACCTGTTCGGGTCACCGCTGCGCGCGGGCGCCAGCAGGACCACGAGCACCCGGCCGCCGGCGTCGATCTCGAACGGGTCTTCCTCATCCAGCAGGTCTAGATCGAACCGCTCGCCGGCCAGCTGATGATCGTATTACAAACGACTACGGCTAGCCAGCGGACCTCACGGAGCGCTCCGCGACTACCCGAAACGATCCCTGCTTGCCGCCCCGGCTGCTCAACGAGCAGGTCAGAGAGTACATCTGCATGTGCGGGCATGGTCCGCGGTGCAAACGATAACGACCCAGGTGTCCGGTTTCTCAGCGGAACGGATTGGCGACCCGGACGCCGCTATAGTCCTGGCCGTCGTTGAGGTCTTCGGACAGGACTTGCATGCAGCCCATCGCACGGGATGCCTCGATGATCGCGGCGTCCCGGTATGAGAGGTGGAAGCGCTGGCGGGTGTCCAGGGCCGCCATCATGATCCCGCTCGTGATGTCCTGCACTGGGAAGCGCTGGAAAAGAGGTAGCCAAGCTGGCGGAAGCGGCTGCCCGGCCAGCCGCGAAAGATCTTGCATCCGGCCGCGCCTTACCCCTGACGGAAGCAGCCTCCCGCCTGGTTTCCACCTGGCCGCCGCTGGACCAGGAAACGTTAGATGACCTGGACAGGATCATCAACGGACGGGTACCGGACCGCTACACTCCAGGTAAACGTCATTGACCGAGCATGAGAGCTGGATTATGCGTATCGGAGGCACCAGGATTGCCGAAATCGCCCTATGGGTGGTTGCCGGTGGCCTCGGAATCGCGGCAGCAGTAGCCGGTGACGCAAAAATCTGGGTCCCCCTCTTCGCGGGAACGCTGGTCTTGGCCCTCGCCCCGATCGTGATCGAGATCCGCCACCGCAACAGCTCCAGCCTCTCTGAAGTAGCCAAGTACAGGAAGCAAGTCGCTGACGACGCATGGAATTCGGTCATGCTTTCGCGCAATGAACCTGAAAAACCGCCGGATTCGACCACGGCTCTGCCCGATAATCTTGTCCAGCCGCAGGATTCGACCATGAGTGTGTCCGATAAATCTGGCGAGCAGTCGGATCCGACCGCGTCTCTGCCCGAGAATTGAGCCGCCGCATGCACTGGGAAGAGAATGCCAACGACAAGAGCAAGAAGCTTACAGAGAAGTTCACGAAGGAGCTTGCCGAAGAGGCAGAGCGCATCGCCGGAAGGCTGAATGCCGGGGGAGTCTCTGCTGAATACGTAGGTCAGGCAGCGGACCGGATCGGCCTGCGCCGTGCATCTGGCGCTATAGGGGATATTCTCCTCTCGGTGGGCCTCGCGCTGGGATTCGCCGCGCTGGGCGTGGTGGCAATCGTGGCTACCGAGCCCCCCGGGGTTCACCTTCAGCTCGGATTGGTAAAGCCTGTCAGCATTGCCGTCGGCGCTACTGGCGCTGTGCTGGCTAGCATCGGCATAACGCTCAAGGTTAGATCCTGACCTGGAACCTGCCCGGTTTCCCTTTACGCTTCCAGATCCTCAGCCTCGGGGGAGACTTCCGGCTCTGCCTGGCGTTCCATCCTGCTGACGTACGCATCGGACTCCCCGGCCTGAGCCTGGTCCTCGACGATCCGCGCAACAGCCTCATCCGCCCTGGCCTGGAGATCGTCTAGGCGGGCATTCCGCTCAAGCTCCCGCGACATCCTGGCCGAGCGCGACCTGGCGCTGTCAGTACGTTGGCGCGCTTGGCCTTGTCCTGCTCGGCCGGATCGCGGGAGATCGCGTAGAGCAGGATGCTGGTGTCAACGAACCGCACGATCGTGCACCTCGTCGCGGCTCATCCGATCGCTGCCGCGGAACTGGCGGATCCCGGCCTGGACCTCGTGCTGGAGCGTCTCAAGCCTGGCGAACTCGTCCATCCGTCCGGACAGTTACTCAAGGTAGGCGACGACCAGCGCGCTCACCGAGGTGTCACGCTGCGCAGCGTTGACCCGGGCGTTGCGGTAGACGTCATCGGGAACGGAGACCGTAATGTTCTTCACATTCTCACAGTAACAAGTTCTCCGTGAATCACGTTCTCGCAGCCCACAGGGCCTGCGCCAGACTGCGTCTCGGGTACTCCTCGCCTCGGCGGAAGCCCGGTCAAGACTACAGCCGCAGAGACGTTCACCCAGCTCAATGACGGTATATGCCAACGCCGACAAGATCCACCGTGCAAACGATAATGACACACAAAGCGTGTCCTCACCGGCCGACTTGACCTCGACTGCCGCCTCTGTCCGCCGTGGATTCCCGGCGATGAGGATCTCATCATTGCATCATGATGAGATGAAGTTATACTACTAGTATGAGGACCACGATCGACCTCCCGGAGGATCTTCACGCCCAGGCGGTTGCGATCGCCAGGGACACCCATCAGACGCTGAGTCAGGCGGTTGCCGGGCTGATCCGCCGGGGACTCGGGTCGGGAAGCGCAGGCGAGATAGGCACAAGCGCCCGCACCGGCCTCCCCGTCGCGCATCTCGGCAGGACGATCACCAGCGAGGACGTGCGACGGCTTGAGGACGACGATCAGTGACCGTTCTCCTCGACGCGAACGTGCTCATCGCCCTTCTCGTTGAGGATCATGTTCACCATGGTGCCGCCGAGAACTGGTTCGTCGGCATGAGCGGAAACTTCGCGACGTGCCCGCTCACTCAGGGCAGCCTGATACGGCTGCTCATCAGGGAAGGCCAGCCGGCCAGCGCGGCACGAGAGATCCTCACCGGCACCACCGCCGACCCGCGGCATGAATTCTGGCCTGACGATGTCTCCTACACCGAGGTCCCCGC
>JBEKGC010000124.1:0-19680 GCA_050013055.1 Streptosporangiaceae bacterium | reverse complement strand
GAGGCCACCGCGCTGCTGGCGACCCAGCCGGTGCCGGCCGGGCGTACGGTCGCGATCGTGTCCAACGTCGGCAGCGCCGGGCGGCTGGCCGCCGACGCCTGCGCCGACCTCGGCCTGACCGTCCATCACCCGCACGACCAGACCCTGCAGCGCTTGCTCGCGCTGACGCCGCCGCACGGCACCGTCACCGGTCCTATCGACCTGTCGGCCACCGTATGCGGTGAGGATTTCCAGCGCTGCCTGGAGGTGCTCGGGGCCGACGAGCAGGTGCACGCGATCATCGCGCTGGTCCTGCCCACCGGGGCGACCGGCGACCTGATCCAGGCCATCGAGCAGGCGGACGTCGGCGTCCCGCTGGTCGCGGTGGTGCTTGACCAGGCCGAGTCGGTCCGGCTGCTGCCCCGGCCCGGCGAAGGGCAGGTGCCCGCCTACGGTTACCCGGAGGCCGCGGTGGCCGCGGTGGCGCGGGCGGCCGGTTACGGGGCCTGGCGGGCCGAGCCGCGCGGCCGGGTGCCGGACTTCCCCGGCATCAAGACCGCGCAGGCCCGCGCGCTGGTGCGCGAGTTCCTCCGGGGGCAGCCGGCCGGCGGCTGGCTGCCCCCCGGGCAGGCCGCCGACCTGCTGCGCTACTACGGGGCACCCCTGGCGGGCGGCAACGGGGAGCTCACCGGCGTGGCCGCGCGAGCGGACGGTATCCCGGTGGTCGTCCAGGTAGCCGCCGACTCCACGTTCGGCCCGCTGGTGGTGTTCGGCCTCGGCGGCGTGTCCACTGAGGTGTTCGCCGACCGGTCGGCCCGGCTGACGCCGCTGACCGACACAGACGCGGACCAGCTGATCCGCTCGGTCCGCTCCGCGCCGCTGCTTTCCGGCCCGGCCGGCCGGCCGGCCGCTGACCTCGGGGCCCTGCGCGACCTGCTGCTTCGCGTCTCACGGCTCGCCGACGACCTGCCCGAGGTCGTCGCCCTCGATCTCGATCCTGTCATCGCCCGGCCGGACCGGACCGTTGTCGTGAACGCACGGATCAAGCTGGCGCCGTTCGCCCCCAACGACCCGTTCCTGCGCCGTCTGCGGTTAAGCTCCCCCCGCCGAGCTCGCCGCCCCCGCTAAGCGTCGTGCGGCTGCCCGCCGCGACACGCCGGCGGGCCAGAGGGTAATGGAATCAGCCACAATTTCCGCAACTTAGGTGGATAATTCGGTCGAACAGGTGATTGAACGCTGGAGTGGAGTGAGCAGATGATCAAGACCAGCAGACCGGGACGAGACGGCCGTATCCGCGTCACCTTTGCCCTGCCGGCCGACGAGCCCGGCGGCGCCGTGTCCGTGGTGGGCAGCTTCAACGACTGGAACCCCTTCGCCCATCCGTTGCGCCGCCGCGCGAACCGCACCCGGAGCGCGGCGGTGACCGTCCAGGCCGGCAGCACGCTGCACTTCCGCTACCTGGCCGAGGGCGGCGTCTGGTTCGACGAGGAGACCCTGCCCGCCTGCGAAGGCCAGGGCGTCAGCCTCACCGTCTGAAGCCTCACCTTCTGACGCCTCACCGGCTGACCCCACGGCCAGGCCGTCTTTATCCGATGGCGGCGGCGATGATGTCCCGGGCCTGTGCCTGGATCGCGGCCAGGTGCTCGGGACCGCGGAACGACTCGGCGTACAGCTTGTAGACGTCTTCTGTGCCCGAGGGCCGGGCGGCGAACCAGCCGGAGTCGGCGACCACCTTGAGGCCGCCGATCGGGGCGCCGTTGCCCGGGGCGGTGGTCAGCGCTGCGGTGATCTTCTCGCCCGCGAGCTCACTGGCGGAGACCTGCTCGGGGGAGAGCTTGGCCAGCGCCGCCTTCTGTTCCCTGGTGGCCGCGGTGTCAATGCGGGCGTAGGCGGGTGCCCCGTACCTGTCGGTCAGGGCGCGGTACCGCTGCGAGGGGGATTGCCCGGTCACGGCGGTGATCTCGGAGGCGAGCAGGGCGAGGATGATCCCGTCCTTGTCGGTCGTCCAGACCGAGCCGTCACGCTGCAGGAACGACGCTCCGGCGCTTTCCTCGCCGCCGAAGGCCACCGAACCGTCAAGCAGCCCGGGCACGAACCACTTGAAGCCGACCGGGACCTCGAGCAGCCTGGCGTTCAGGCCCTCGGCCACCCGGTCGATCATCGAGGAGCTGACCAGCGTCTTGCCTACGGCGGCGCCGGACGGCCAGCCGCCCCGGTGCCGGTACAGGTAGTCGATGGCCACCGCGAGGTAGTGGTTGGGGTTCATCAGCCCCCCGTCGGGGGTGACGATGCCGTGCCGGTCGGAGTCGGTGTCGTTCCCCGTCGCTATGGTGAACTCGTGCTGGCGGGCGATCAGGCTGGCCATCGCGTACGGCGACGAGCAGTCCATCCGGATCTTGCCGTCCCAGTCAAGCGTCATGAACCGGAAGGTGGCGTCCACGTTCGGATTGACCACGACGAGGTCCAGGCCGTAACGCTCGCCGATCTCGCCCCAGTAGGCCACGCTGGCTCCGCCAAGCGGGTCCGCGCCGATGCGCACCCCGGCCGAGGAGATCGCGGCCAGGTCCACCACGTCGCCCAGGGCCGACACGTAACTGCCGAGGAAGTCGAACGTGCCGGTGGTACCGGCCGCGAGCGCCCGCGCGTACGGTATCCGGCGGACCGCCTTCAGCCCGCCGGCGAGCAGGTCGTTGGCCCGGTCCTGGATGCCGGAGGTGATGTCGGTGCCGGCCGGCCCGCCGTCGGGCGGGTTGTACTTGAACCCGCCGTCCGGCGGCGGATTGTGCGACGGGGTGACCACGATCCCGTCGGCCCGGGTCCCCGGACCTGACGCGTTGTGCGCCAGGATCGCCCGCGACACCGCCGGGGTCGGCGTGTACCCGCCGCGGGCGTCGAGCATCACCCGCACCCCGTTGGCGGCGAGCACCTCGAGCGCGCTGACCTGAGCGGGCTCGGACAAGGCATGTGAGTCCACGCCGAGGTACAGCGGCCCGTCGATCCCGTGGGCGGCCCGGTACTCGCAGATGGCCTGGGTGGTGGCCAGGATGTGGTCCTCGTTGAACGTCGCGGTGAAGGCCGAGCCGCGATGCCCCGAGGTACCGAACGACACCCGCTGGGTGGCATCACCGGGATCGGGATGCACCGTGTAGTAGGCGGTCACCAGCTTCGCGACATCGACGAGGTCTTCAGCGGCAGCGGGCTGTCCCGCACGCGGATCTACCATGCCGTCATACTGACATGCATGGACCGTGAGCGCGAAGACGACTGGCGGCGGTGGGTCGTCTACCAGGTTTACCCGAGGAGTTTCGCCGACTCAGATTCCGATGGCGTCGGCGACCTGCGGGGCGTGCTGGCCCGCCTGGATTACCTGCAGCGCCTGGGTGTCGATGTCATCTGGCTGAGCCCGGTTTACCGCTCGCCGATGGACGACAACGGCTACGACATCAGCGACTACACCGACGTCGACCCGCTGTTCGGCACGCTGGCCGACCTGGACGAGCTGATCGCCGAGCTGCACGCCCGCGGCATGCGCCTGGTCATGGACCTGGTGGTGAACCACACCTCCGACGAGCACCCCTGGTTCACCGAGTCCCGTGGCCGCCGCGACAACCCCAAACGAGACTGGTACTGGTGGCGTGATCCCCGTCCCGGCACGACGGGCGGGACGCCGGGGGCGGAACCGACCAACTGGGAGTCGCACTTTTCCGGTCCCACCTGGGCCTGGGATGCCACCACCGGCCAGTACTACCTGCACATCTTCTCGCCCAAGCAGCCCGACCTGAACTGGGAGAACCCCGAGGTGCGCGAGGCGATCTTCGCGATGATGCGGTGGTGGCTTGACCGCGGCGTCGACGGGTTCCGGATGGACGTCATCAACATGATCAGCAAGGACACCTCGCTGCCCGACACCGAGCCTCGGCCCGGTTCGCGGTACGGGCCAGGTGACCAGCACTTCATCTGCGGTCCGCGTAACCACGAGTTCCTGGCGGACATGTACCGTGAGGTCTTCGCCGGCCGCCCCGGGCACGTGCTCACGGTGGGTGAGATGCCCGGCGTGACCATCGGTGAGGCGGTCCTGTTCACCGCCGCCGAACGTCACGAGCTCGACATGGTCTTCCAGTTCGAGCACGTCCAGCTGGACATCGGCGCGCACAAGTACGACCTGCGCCCGCTGTCGATTCCCGCCCTCAAGGCGTCGATGGCCAGCTGGCAGACGGGGCTGGCCGGCCGCGGCTGGAACTCGCTGTACTTCGGTAACCATGATCAGCCCCGCTCGGTGTCGCGGTTCGGCGACGACGGCGAGCACCGGGTGGCCTCGGCCAAGACCCTGGCGACCGTCCTGCACCTGCACCAGGGCACGCCGTACGTGTATCAGGGCGACGAGCTGGGGATGGCCAACTCCCCGTTCGCCGCGATCAGCGACTACCGGGACATCCAGGCGGTCAACTTCTACGCCGAGGCGGCCGCGCGCCCCGACGCCGACCTGCCCGCGCTCCTGCTGGCGATGGCCCGGATGAGCCGTGACCAGGGCCGCACCCCGGTGCAGTGGGACGCCTCACCCGGCGCCGGATTCACCACAGGCACCCCGTGGCTGGCCATCAACCCCGACTACACCGAGGTCAACGCGGCCGCCGAGGTTGGCGACCCAAGTTCGGTGTTCGAGCACTACCGCCAGCTCATCGCCCTGCGCCACGCCGAACCCGTCGTCACCGACGGCGATTTCGAGCTCCTGCTGCCTGAGCACCCCGCGATCTGGGCCTTCCTGCGGCGCGGCGCCGAGGCCGAACTGCTCGTCGCCGCGAACTTCTGCTCCGACGTGGTCAAGGTGCCGCTGCCACTGGACCGTGACTGGGCCGACGCCGCGGTCATCCTGGCCAACCTTCCGGACGCCCCGCTCACCCCTCAGCCCGGCCTGGAGCTTAGGGGCTGGGAGTCTGTCGTCTG
The DNA here is from genome assembly GCA_050013055.1 of Streptosporangiaceae bacterium. Taxonomy (GTDB): domain Bacteria; phylum Actinomycetota; class Actinomycetes; order Streptosporangiales; family Streptosporangiaceae; genus Palsa-504. The sequence goes on along the minus strand of JBEKGC010000124.1, from coordinate 14,757 downwards.
GCGCCGCGTCCCTCGGTTAACGCTAGCAAGGCTGCTATCTTGATAAATAACAGATAGGAGCCGTCACATTACTGACTGTTGATCACAAACGGGGACATGGTCAGCGGAGAGGTTCTGGGCGGTCGGAGGGGGCCTCATGGACGATAACAAGCCGGGCCAGCAGCCCGGACGCATATTGCTGATCGATGACGATCGCGCCCTCGGCGGGTACCTCATGCGGGTGCTCCGTCAGCGCGGCGGTTTCGACGTCACTCACGAGCTTGATTCGGCCGCCGCCCTGCGCCGCCTGGAATCCGAATCATGGGACCTGCTCATCACCGACATCGAACTGCCGGGCATGACCGGCCTTGAGTTGCTTGAGCGGGTCCGTCAGATGCATCCGGACCTTCCGGTCGCCGTGCTCACGGGCCATCCGACGATTGATTACGCTGTGTCGGCATTGCGCAACTCGGCCGCCGAATTCATGCAAAAACCCATTTCCGCCGACGACATGGTGGCGAAGGCCACTGAACTGGTCGAGGCCGGCCGGGCGGCGCGAGCCGCGGGGCGGGAGACGGTCCTGGCTATCGGAGCGCACCCCGACGACGTCGAGATAGGCGCGGCCGGCACGCTGCTGGCCCACCGGGCGGCGGGGGACACGGTGGCGATCTTGACCCTCTCGCGCGGTGCGCACGGCGGCGACCAGGTTCAGCGGGCCCGCGAGTCGCAGGAGGCCGCCGACGTCATCGGCGCCCGGCTCTTCCTGGACGACCTGCAGGACACCCGCATCGCGGAGGGCAACCCGACCATCGGCGTCATCGACCGGGTCATCGCGGAGGTCCAGCCGACCATCGTCTACACGCACTCCGTGCACGACATCCACCAGGACCACCGCAATACCCACCGGGCGGCCATGGTCGCCGTCCGGCGGGTGGGCCGGGTCTACTGCTTCCAGTCCCCGTCGGCCACGGTGGACTACCGTCCGACCTATTTCGTGACCATCGACGATCACATCGGCCGCAAGCTGAAGGCCATCGACACGTTCGGTTCCCAGGTCGGCGTGCGCGATTACCTCGAACCCGAGCTGATCACCTCGACGGCCCGCTACTGGTCCAGGTACTGCGGCGGCAGCCACGCCGAGCCGTTCGAGGTCATCCGCGATCGGGTGGGCGGCCTCCCGGGCCACACCGCGGGCAGCCACGCCCTGGTGACGCCGTGACGGCGCCTGATCACCCGGGACGGGTACGGCGTGTCCTGGTCACGGGCGCGGGCGGGCCTGCCGCGATCGCGGCGATGAAGTCGCTGCGCGCCGAGGCTTCTGTCGAGCTGCTCGCCGCCGACATGGATCCCTGGGCGGCCGGTCTCTACCTGGTTCCGCCCGGGGCCAGGACCCTCATCCCGGCCGGCGCGGCCCCCGGTTTCACCGATACGCTGCTGGCCCGGTGCGGCACGCTCGGCGTGCACGTCGTGCTGCCGACGGTCGACGCTGAGCTGCGGCCGCTGGCCCACGCCCGGGAGAGGTTCAGGGCGGCAGGCATCGACCTGCTGCTGGCGCCGGCCGCCGCGCTTGACATCATCCTGGACAAGCTGCGGCTGGCCGAGCACTGCGCCGGCCTGGTGCGCGTCCCCAGAACCGAGCTCCTCGGGCCTTCCGTCGATCCGGCCAGCTGGACCTATCCCGTCATCGTCAAGCCGCGTGAGGGCAGCGGATCTCGCGGCATCGTCACGGTCGGCTCGGCCGCCGAACTAGCAGAACTAGCCGCGCTCGACCGCTCAGCCAGCCAGATCGTCCAGGAGTTCCTGCCCGGAGAGGAGTACTCCGTCGATGTGCTCGCCGACGCGAGCGGCCGGGTGGTGGCATCGGTCCCGCGGCTGCGGGCCCGGGTTGATTCCGGTGTCTCGGTGGGCGGCCGGACGGTGCACGACCCCGAGGTCGAGTGGTTCGGCCGGACCGTGGCGGAGGCGACCGGGGTCACCTTCGTGGCTAACGTGCAGTGCAAGCGTGACCAGGGCGGCTCGCCTGCCCTGCTCGAAGTCAACCCCCGGATGCCGGGCACGCTCGGGCTCACCATCGCCAGCGGGGTCGACATGCCCAGGCTCGCCCTCGCCTCCCTGCTCGGCCGGCCACTGCCCGTGACGATCGAGTTCCGCGAGCGGGCCGTGGTCCGGTTCCTCGACGAGCTTTTCCTCGATCCCGCCGACATCTCCAGCGTCGGGCGGCACCTAGAAAAAGCTTCGGCATGAGCACCGGGGTGCCTCTCGATGAGGACTTTCACGTCCACTCGACGTTCTCCGACGGGGCCAGCACCCTCGCGGAAAACGTCGAGATGGCCCGTGCTCGCGAGCTCCGCACCCTCTGCCTGGTCGATCACGTGCGGCGGGACACGGCCTGGGTGGCCGACTTCGCCGCCGCGGTGGACCAGTACCGTCACCAGCCGGGGCTGCGGGTCCTGGCGGGCGTGGAGGCCAAGATCCTGGATACCTCCGGCCAGCTCGACGTGCCATCGGACCTGACCGGCATCGACCTGGTGCTCATCGCTGACCACCAGGTCCCCGGCGATGACGGTCCCGTGCACCCGGCCGAGATGCGAGCGGTCATCGAGCAGGGCGGGATGACCGCGGCCGAGGCGATCGAGCGGCTGTGCCAGGCCACCGTGAATTCGCTCCGCCCCGACGTGCTTGACCTGGGGTTCCGGCTGCTGCTTGCGCACCTGTTCAGCATCTTGCCCAAGATCGGGCTGAACGAGGCCATGGTTCCCGATCCGCTCCTTGCGCATCTCGCCAAGCGGGCCGCCCACGCGGGCGCGATGATCGAGGTCAACGAAAAGTGGTCCTGCCCGTCGGTCCGCACGGTCACGGCCATGGCTGACGCGGGCGTCGGCCTGGTCGCCGGAAGTGACAGTCACCACTGCCGGAACATCGGGGTCTATGATTCCGTCCGCCAGACCGTGAGTGCCGCCGGGGCCTGACTGCGGTGGGCCACGACTTTCTCCTAGGCGGCGACTGGATCCTGATCGTCCTTGTCATGCTCGGCGCCGTCCCCGAGCTGGCCGCGAGCTGGCAGTTCCTGCTGGTCGCGGCTCATTTCTGGCGCAACGACTACGACTCCTGCGCGCCGATGTTCCCGCGCACCGCCATCTTGATCCCGGCCTGGAACGAGGCGGCGGTCATCGCGGCCTCGATCGACCGGCTGATGGCGCTTGAGTACCCGCGGGACGCCCTGCGGATCTACCTGGTCGACGACGCGAGCACGGACGAGACTCCGCAGGTGGCGAAAGCCAAGGAGGTCCAGTATCCAGGCAATGTGATCCACCTGCGCCGGGAGAAGGGCGGCCAGGGAAAGGCGCACACGCTCAATCACGGCCTGGCCATCATCCTCGCCGACGACTGGATGGAGGCGCTCCTGATCACAGACGCCGACGTCATCTTCGAGCCAGACTCGCTGCGCAAGATGGCCCGCCACCTGGCCGACCCTCAGGTGGGCGCGGTCACCACCTACATCAAGGAGGGCAGCCGCCCGGGCAACTACATGACCCGCTTCATCGGCTATGAGTACATCACGGCCCAGGCCGCCGCCCGGCGCGGGCAGAACGTGCTTGGCGCCATGGCCTGCCTGGCCGGCGGCGCCCAATTGCACACCCGGGCGAACCTGCTTGCCCTGGGCGGCCGGATCGATACCTCGTCCCTGGCCGAGGACACCTTCACCACATTCAAGACCCAGCTGAACGGGCGCCGGGTCGTCTTCGAGCCGCACGCCACGGTCTGGGCCGAGGAACCCGGCTCGATCAACGGACTGTGGAAGCAGAGGCTCCGCTGGGCTCGCGGCAATGTCCAGGTCACCAAGCAGTACCGCAAGTTGTGGTTCCGGCCGAGTTCTGCGCATCGCCTCGGCAGCGTCAGCTTCGGCGTCTTCTGGTTCTGCCTCTTCCTGCAGCCGATCTTCATGATCGTGTCGTCGATCTCGCTGCTCACCTTGTACTTCACCGGTTACCCCGGCGTGTGGCATGTCTTTCACGTGCTGTGGATCATCAACGCCGTCACCTACATCTTCATCACCAGTTTCGCGCTGCTGATCGACCCGCAGGCCGCGCGGCATACCTGGCTCCAGGGCGTGATGTTCCCTGGCCTGGTGAACCTGACCGTCGTCCTCTACACCTGCTTCCCGCGGCTGTTCCGCGACCTCGCCCACGAGGCCTTCACCGCGAGTCATCTTTATCCTTCTCACGGTCTTCAAATCGGGGTCATCCTGTTCATTTACTCCTGGCCCGCTGCGTCGATGGCGGTGGCTTACCTCGCCAAGGTCGCCGAGCCAGGCCGATTGGGCCGGTTCATCAGCCCGCTCATCGTCTACATCGTGGGATACGGATCGTTGCTATGCGCCTGCACGTTCACTTCCTACATAAAGGAACTGCGGGGAGCGGAAATGAAGTGGGACAAGACGGAGAAGACGGGGAAGGTGGCCATCCCGACGTGACGATCGAGGCGGTCACGCCGCGGCCCGTGGTCTTCAGCACCGAGATCCGCGACGCGGTTCGTTACGAAAGGGGACTGGCCGTCAAGGCACTCTTCGTTCTCGTGGTGGTCGTCATCATCGTCATCTTGCGCACGCTGTACTTCGCCTAACCGGCCCTGGGGGGGATCCATCATGGCGTGGAAAAGTAGCATCCGGTGGCGGGTGGCCGCGGGCTCTGGGGTCGCCATGGCGCTAGCCGCGGTCACGCTGACCGGCGCGCTGGTCACAGCGGCCGGCGCGCGGGCCGATGGTCGCGTGCTCTCGCAGCGGCTGGTACCCGCCGCCGCGGCCGCTGTCGATCTGCAGAGCCTTTACCAGGCGCAACAGACCTGGCTCCGTAATTACGTCACAAACGGTCTGCCGAGCGCACTGGCGTCCTTTCACGACCAAGCCACCCCGATTCGGCAGGAGCAGGATCGGATCGAGCGGCTGACACGCGGCTACGGGCAGATGGAACAGCAGCTCAACGCGACCGTGGCGGCCGAGCAGTCCTGGCTGGTCACCGTGGCACAGCCCCAGCTGACGGCGGCCAGCCGTGATGATTTCGCCGCCGCGCAGGCGCTGCAAACCAATACTGCCCAGACCCGGCCGGCCGTGCTGGCCCTTCGTTCGGCGGGGGCGGCCCTGCAGGCTCAGATCACCGACGGGCAGCAGACCACAACGAACGGGCTCGACCATGCCCAGGGCATGCTTTTGGTCGCGCTTATGGTGATCTGCCTGCTGCTCGCGGCCATCACCGCCGACCGCGTCATGGTGATCTGGTTCGTCCTGCTCAGGCCGTTGCGGGCGCTGCGCAAGGCGGCGGACGCCGTCGCCGCCGGAGATTACGACACCCGGATTCCGGCGGCAGGCCCATCGGAGCTCGCCGACCTGGGCCACGGCATCGAGCTGATGCGGACCCGGTTGGTGGCGGCCCTGGCGGACCGGCAGCAAGCCGAGCAGCGTTTCCGCCGGCTGTTCGATGCGGCCCCGGACGCGATGATCGCGGTGGCGCCTGATGGGCTGGTCGCGATGGCCAACGCCCAGGCCGAGCAGTTGTTCGGGTACGCGGCAGGCGCCTTGATCGGGCTCCCGGTGGAGATGATGGTGCCCGAGGAGGCGCGGGCCCTGCTGGCCGCCGAGCGCCTTGACTACTTCGCCGACCCGCAGTCCCGGCCGATCGTCACCGAGTTCAAGCTGGCCGGGGTGCGCCGGGACGGCGGCACGTTTCCGGCCGAGATTACCTTGAGCGGGCTGCCGACGGACAGCGGGATGCTGGTCACGGCCGCGATCCGTGATGTCACCGAGCGGCTGGCCCTGCAAGCCGAGCGGGAGCGCCTGCGGGTGGCCGCCGAGCAGGAGAAGGCCGAACGGCGGCTGCAGCAGTCCCAGCGGCTGGAGAGCCTCGGCCAGCTCGTGGGCGGGGTCGCGCACGACTTCAACAACCTGCTCAACGTCATCCAGGGTTACGCCGACTTCAGCGCCGAGCAGGTCCGGGCCCTGCTGCCGGCGGAGGCCAGGCTGGAGCCCGTGGCCGACGACATCGATCAGGTCCGGGTGGCCGCGGAGCAGGCGATCCGGCTGACCCGCCAGCTCCTGACCTTTGCCCGGCACGAGGTGAACCGGCCGGAAGTCCTCGACCTCAACGAGGCGGTCAGGGGGGCCGGACAGCTGCTGCGCCGCACCCTGGGCGAGCACATCGACCTGACCATCACCACCGAACCTGCCCTGTGGCCGATCAAGGCCGACCGCGGCCAGATCGAGCAGGTCCTGGTGAACCTGGCGGTAAACGCGCGTGACGCGATGCCCGGAGGGGGGCGCCTGGCCATAGACACCGCTAACACTGAGGTCGACGCCGCCTACGCGAGCCGCAGGCCCGAGCTGGCGCCCGGAGTCTACGCCCGGCTCCGGGTCTCTGACTCCGGTGTCGGCATGGACCGGGCCACCGCGGAGCGGGTCTTCGAGCCGTTCTTCACCACCAAGCCGAAGGGCCGGGGCACCGGGCTCGGGCTGGCGACGGTCTACGGCATCGTGACCCAAGCCGGCGGCAGCATCGAGATTTACTCGGAAAAGGGACTGGGCACCACCATTACCGTGCTGCTGCCCGTCACCGCGGAAGTCGCCCAGCCGGCCCTGGCGCCCGCGGTTCTCGGTGACGACCATCGCGGTCACGGCGAGACGATCCTCGTGGTCGAGGACGAGGAGAGCCTGCGCCAGCTGACCAGCCGCATCCTGCTGCGCAACGGCTACCTGGTCTGCGCGGCCAGCAACGGTGCCGAGGCCGTGCTCCAGGCCAGTGATCCCGCCCAGCGGATAGATCTCCTGCTCACCGACGTGGTCATGCCCGAGATGCTGGGCAACGAAGTCGCGGCCCGGGTCGGCGCTCTCCGGCCCGGCGTCCCGGCCCTTTACATGTCCGGGTACGCCCAGCCGATGCTGGACGCCCACGGCCTGCCCGCACCCTGTTTTGACATCCTGGAAAAGCCTTTTACAGAAGCCATTTTGCTCAGCCGGGTACAGAAGGCCATGAGCCGGGCGCCTGCCGTTCCCTCCTTTCCGGCCCAGCGCCAACCCGATCGGGACGCCAATCAGCGGCAGCAAGATATATAGGTCCGGTAAAAGAATATATAACTAGCGGGATAGAACTGGTGGATAGCTTCACCCGGAATGTGCAGGAAAACGCCCGGGATGGCGCGGTGACGTAATGATGACACGCCGTATGACCTGGACATCTACGACAGGAAGTCGACAAAGAGAGAACATTAGCGCATGAAGTCAATCCTGCACAGGAAGGTCACCGCTCATGCTCCCGGAGCTGACCCCAAGAACCCCAAGGACCCCAAAACCCCCGCCACGACGGGCCGCCGGGCCGGCCCGGCCGCAGCCGGTGATGACCCCGTTGTTCTCGGTGCCGGGCGGCACCGAGCCTGAGGAACTCCCGGGCGCCAAACGCCGGGCCCGTCCGGCCGGGCGCACCCGGCGCCCGAGCGCGCGCCTTCCCGCTGCCCGCGCCGAATCTGCCCGCGCCGGTATGGCCCGAGCCGATGGCGGCACAGAAAAATCCGGCTCGCGGAAGGAGACGGCCGACCTGCTGACCGTCACCGCGGAACGGCTGAGGCGGGCGCTGGCGCGCAGCTTCCTGCGTTATGGCATCACCGGGGATCTCGAGGCCGCCATCCATGCCGCCATGAACGTCGTCGAGCCGGTGCTTGAGGCCAGGGACACCGAGATCCTGCGGCTGCGCCAGCTGATGATCCCTGGGCGGTAGCGCGGGGGCGGGCGGCGGCGCGAAGATTGTCGCTGGAGACCAGACCGCCCCCTAAGGAGCTGCGCGTGCCCGAGCTGGGTCCCGCGATCGAGCATGAAGCCAGGTCACGGCTGGGCTTCACCGAGGCCGACGCGTTCCTGGCGCGGCTTGAGCAGCTGTCCTTCGACATACTCGGCCCGCTCGGCCAGGTGTACGGCGGCGTGGTGGAGGTCAGCGAGTTCGCCACCGAACTGGTCAGGGACGCGCTACGGGCCGCGGCCGAGCGCCCGGCGGTGCTGCGGCGGCTCGATCGCCGCCGCGAGATCGACCCGGGCTGGTTCCAGCGGTCCCGCCTGGTCGGCTACGTCTGCTACGCCGACCGGTTCGCCGGCTCGCTGACCGGGGTCAGGCAGCATCTGGACTACCTGGCGGAGCTCGGCGTCACCTACCTGCACCTGATGCCGCTGCTGCGGCCGCGTGAGGGCGAGAACGACGGCGGCTACGCGGTAGCCGACTACGACACGGTGGATCCCAGGATCGGCACCATGGCCGAGCTTCAGGAGCTGACCGCCGACCTGCACGAGCGCGGCATGACACTGTGCATCGACCTGGTGCTCAACCACACCGCGCGGGAGCACGAGTGGGCCCGCAAGGCGCAGGCCGGGGTGCCCGGTTACCGCGACATGTACCTGGTCTACCCCGACCGGGCCGACCCCGATGCCTATGAGCGCACGCTGCCCGAGGTGTTCCCCGATCTGGCGCCTGGCTCCTTCACCGAGGTCAAGGATCTCGGCTGGGTATGGACCAGCTTTCACGAGTACCAGTGGGATTTGAACTACGCCAACCCGGCGGTGTTCCGGGCCATGCTGGGCACGATGTTCACGCTGGCCAACCGGGGCATCGACGTGCTGCGGCTGGACGCGGCGCCGTTCCTGTGGAAGCGGATGGGCACCGACTGCCAGAACCAGCCCGAGGCTCACCTGCTCGTCCAGGCGTTCCGCGCGCTGACCCGGCTGGCCGCGCCCGGCCTGGTGCTGAAGGCCGAGGCGATCGTCAGCCCGGAGATGCTCGTCCAGTACCTCGGCGGCCACGACCGGTTCAGGCCGGAGTGCGACCTGGCCTACGACAACCAGCTCATGGTCATGCTCTGGTCCAGCCTGGCGACCCGCGATGTCCGGCTGGCCAGCTCCGCGCTGTCCCGCCGCCGGCCCGCGCCCGTGCCCACCTCGTGGGTGACCTACGTCCGCTGCCACGACGACATCGGCTGGGCGGTGTCCGACGCGGACGCCGCCACGGTGGGCCTGAACGGCTTCTCGCACCGGCGCTTCCTGTCCGACTACTACGCCGGCGGCTTTCCCGGCTCGTTCGCCCGGGGGGCGCGATTCGGTGTCAACCCGGCCACCGGCGATGTCCGCATTTCCGGCAGCGCCGCGTCGCTGTGCGGCATCGAGGCCGCGCTCGACGCGGGGGACGCCGCCGCGCTGACCGCCGCCGTGCGGCGGCTCGAGTCGATGTACGCCGTCGCCTTCTCCTTCGGCGGCATCCCGCTGATCTACATGGGTGACGAGCTGGCCCTGCGCAACGATCCGCAGTGGGCGCAGGACCCGGCGCACGAGCAGGACAACCGGTGGATGCACCGGCCGGTGATGGACTGGGCCCTGGCCGAGCGGCGCCGCGATCCCGGCTCACTGGAAGGCCGGGTGTTCGCCGCCATCCGCGCGCTGGCGCAGGCGCGGCGCTCGCTGCTCGCCCTGCGCTCAGGCGGCCGCACCGAGATCCTGCCGGTGCAGAGCCACAGCGTGCTGGCCTACCTGCGGGCGCACCCGCGTAGTGCCCCGTTCCTTGCGCTTGTCAACTTCAGCGACGTCACCCAGTGGCCCGATGCCGGGATCATCGCCCGCGCGGGCCTTTACGAGCCCGCTCACGTGCACTCCACCCTCTTAGGTCCAGCGCAGCAGGCAGGCGTACAGCGTCAGGCCGGGGCCGAACGCCATCGCGACCACCGGCGCGCCCGCTGGCAGCGGGCGGCGCTGGAGTTCGGAGAGCACAAGCAGCAAGGTGGCCGAGGAACAGTTGCCGTGCTCCGCCAGGACCTGACGGGACCCGGTCAGGTCGGCCTCGGGCAGGCCCAGCCGGTCGGCGACCACGTCCAGGATGCGCGGGCCGCCGGGATGAACGGCCCACGCCTGCACGTCGTCCCGCCGCAGCTGGTTCCGGGCCAGGAGATCGTCGATGGCTGGCCCGACATGCTTGGCCAGCACGTCGGGCACCTGCCGGTCCAGCGTCATCCGGAACCCGGTGTCGGTGATGGACCAGGTCATCAGCGATGCCGCCTCTGCCACGGTGCAGGCGGCGATGTCGATCACGGCCAGCCCGCCGCTGCGGCCCCGCGGCCCATCCGCCGCGGGTTCGAGCACCACCGCGGCGGCCGCGTCGCTGAACAGGGCGTGCGCCACGACCTGTTCCAGGTCGGTGGTCGGCGGCTGCAGGTGCAGGCTGGATAGCTCCACGCAGGCCAGCACGGCCGGCCGGCCGCGGGCCGTGACATAGTCGGCCGCCGCGCCGATCCCCGGCACGGCCCCGTAACAGCCCATGTGCCCGATGAACAGCCGCTGCAGCGACGGCGCGAAGCCCAGCTTGGCCGCCAGCTGGTGGTCCACGCCCGGCGTCGCGTAGCCGGTACAGGAGACCACGGCCAGCAGCCCGACATCGACTGGGCGCAGGTCCGCCGCGGCCAGCGCCCGGCTCACCGCGTCGGCCGCGAGCGGGACGGCCTCGTCGATGTAGCGCGCCATCCGCCGTCCCGTGCTCCAGGAGGACACATCTTCCTGGAGCGGATCGACCACGCAGTGCCGTTGCCTGACCCCGGCCGAGGAGAACACCCGCCGGGCCAACCGGTTCTGCCGGTAGTGCCCGGCGAAGAAGCCGTCCCACAGCTGTTCCTGGCTGCGCGACGGCGGGCAGGCGCTCGCCGCTCCGGTCACTACAGGGAAAGATCCGCGCACCGTGCCCGGGATGATCACCAAACGTCTCTTCTTTCTGCCTCAGGGTCCGCGGTCTCAAGGTCCGCCCCGGTCAGCGCGGTGTGCAACGCGTCGACCAGCGCCGTGGCCGCGCCGGTGCCGGCCGCCGCGCCGAACAGGTAGGAATCGGGGCGGATCAAGACGGTGTCCCGCTCAGCCGCGGCGAACCACCGGCCGTAGGCCCCCGTGCTGTCCTGCAGTGCTCCGTCCGGGGTCAGCGGGAAGCAGCGGCCGCCGATCCCGGCCCACCAGCGGGCCAGCTCGGCGGGCAGGTCGCCGGCCGGATCGGCCAGGGAGCCGAGCAGGACCCAGCCGCCGCCGGTGACGTCGTCGAGGCGGCGCGCCGCGCCGGGCGGCCCCACCCGGGCCTGCAGGGCCAGCTGGCCGGCCTGCGGATCGCCGGGCCGCAGCAGGCCGGTGCCAAGCGGCGGCCGGCCGGGGAGCGGCGCCGGGCCCGCTTCGGCGATCGGCGCGAAGTCCCGGTCCCTGGCCGCGGCCGCGGCCGGGTCGAGCACGCAGATGATCTTACCGAGCTCGACGGAGAAGTCGATCTCGGCGCGGACCTGGGCGCCTCGTTCTGCGCCGTAGCTGTCCAGCAGGGAATCGGGCGCCCGCCCGGCCAGCACGAGGTCCAGTCGCCAGGCCAGGCTGGCGGCGTCGCGCAGGCCCGAGCACAGGCCCTGGCCGGCGAACGGCGGCATCTGGTGGGCGGCGTCGCCCGCCACCAGCAGCCGCCCGTGCCGCCAGCGGTCGACCAGGCGGGCCCCGAACGTATAGAGCGCGTGCCGCTCAAGCACCGCGTTGGCCGGGGTCAGGCCCCAGGGCTCGAGCAGCCGCCAGGCCGTGGCCGCCGAGCCGAAGCCGTCTGGCGGGTCGCCCGGCAGCCGCATGAACTCGAACCGGCGCCGCCCGGGCCCGCCGGACACCGCGGTGGTCGGCCGGGCCGGGTCGCAGACCTGGATGTTCAGCGGCGACCAGCGGGCCGGCTCGGCTGGCACGACGTCGACGATCAGCCACTCCGCCTGGTAGTGCAGGTCGGTAACGTCCAGCCCGGCCAGCGCCCGGACCCGGCTGTCGGCGCCGTCGCAGCCGACCACCCACCGCGCACGGACCTGCGCGCGGGCCCCGCCTGGGCCGTCAGCCTGCACGCTGAGGCTGCCGTCTCCTTCGCCGGGCATGACCGACTGCACGTCATGGCCGGTCCTGACCCGGACGCCCGGCTGCCTGCCGACCGCCTCAGCCAGCAGCCGCTCCAGGTCGGGCTGGTGAAACATGGTCGACGCGGGCCACCCGGAGGTGGCCGGGACCTCCGGCGTGCCGTCCAGCCACAGCAGCGGGGTGCCGTCGGCGTTCCGCCATAGGTAGCTGTCCATCACCTCGGTCCGCGGCGCCAGGTCATCCATCAGGCCTGCGTTCTGCAGGATGCGGGCAGCCTCATGGTCCAGGTGCACGGCCCGGGGCCGGCCGAACGCGGCGGCTTGCCGCTCCAGGACCTCCACCCGCCAGCCCCGGCGGCCGAGCAGCAGGGCGAGCAGCAGGCCCACCGGGCCGGCGCCGACGATGGCGACGTCGGCGTCACCTCCGGTAGCCGTGCTCACAGGCTGCTGCCGCGGGCCACGAGCTCGGCGACGTCGATGGCGGCGGCCAGCAGGACCGCGCGGAACAGCCAGCGCGATCCGGGTCGCCGGGCCAGCACGATCCCGGCCGCGATGACCACGGCCACGCCGAGCATGGCTCCTACCGCGCCCCAGCCGGGCCGGCCCGGGCCGAAGGACTCGATGACGGTCGCCGCCAGCAGCAGCACGACCGTGGCTGACACGCTGCGGGACCGGCCGAGCATATGCGGCAGGCCCCGAACGCCCGCGGCCAGGTCATCGGCCAGGTCAGGGACGGCGTTGACCAGGTGCGCGCTGCACCCGAGCAGGGCGGCCGCGGTCAGCGCCCACCAGGGCGGCCACGAGGCCGCCGGACCGCCCAGCGTCACAAAGGCGACCAGCAGCGGGAACGCCACCGCGTACGGCACGAAGGACGCGGGGGTCGCCTTAAGCCGCGCGTTGTAGGCCCAGGCCAGGAGCACTGCCATGGTGTGGACGAGCCCGGCCCGCCAGCCGGACGCGAACGACAGAGGCACCGCGGCGGTCAGCGCCGCCAGTGCGCACCGGGCCACCGTGCGCCGGGGGATGTCCCCGGCGGCTACCGGCTTGTCGGGCCGGCCGGAGGCCGCGTCGCGCCCGGCGTCCAGCCAGTCGTTGTGCCAGCCGACGGAGAGCTGCCCGGCCAGCACCGCGGCGCCCGCGGCCAAGACCCCGGCCGCGTCGCGCCCGGTGCCGATGGCCAGCGCCACCGCCAGCGCGGTGACCATGACCGTCGGCTCCGGGTGGGAAGCACGCAGCAACGCCAGGGCCGAGCCGGCCCGCCGGAGCCCAGCGACCTCGATCTGCCTCTCCCCGCCCATGGCGCCAACCTATGCGATGGCAAGATCAGGGGATGGCACCAGGACCCCGGGTCCGCAACGACCCGGCTCAGTATGACGACCTAGCAGGTCAGTGGTGGGAGCCCCGCGGGACGTTCGCCATGTTGCACTGGCTGGCCCGGGCCCGCGCGGCCCTGGTCCCGCCGGCCGTCCGGCCGGGCGCGGTGCTGGTGGACATGGGCTGCGGGGCGGGCCTGCTCGCGCCGCATGTCGCCGGGCTCGGTTACCGGCTGGTCGGCGTAGACCTGACCAGGTCCGCCCTGGTCCAGGCGGCCGGGCACGGCGTGACCGCGGTGCAGGGCGACGCCACCGCGCTGCCGCTGGCGGACGGCTGCGCGGACGTCGTCTGCGCCGGCGAGATCCTCGAGCACGTGCTGGATCTGCGGGCCGCGGCGCGCGAGGCGTGCCGGGTCCTTCGCCCCGGCGGCGTGCTGGTCATCGACACCCTGGCCGCCACCTTCCTGGCCCGGCTGCTGGTCATCACGGTGGCCGAACGGATCCCCGGCGCGGCGCCACCGGGCCTGCACGATCCGGCCCTGTTCGTCGACCGGAAGGTCCTGGCCGCCGAGTGCGCTCGGCACGGTGTCCGGCTCCAGCTGACCGGGCTCCGCCCGTCGGCGTGGTCGGTCCTGCGCTGGCTGCGCCACAAGCAGCCGGACGTCACGATGGTCCGCACCTGGTCCACCGCCGTCCTGTTCCAAGGCCGCGGCATCAAGAACCCCGGTTAGGCCCGTCATCTCCCCGCCTTCGGGGATGGTGTCACACTGTCACGCGGACAAAACTCTGCTAGCGGACATCACGCGAGAGCGGCCTGGGCGCAACCCAGGAGGAAAAGGACGTATCCATGACCGCCATGCTCCAGGACTCCCTGCTCGCGCCGGAGATCCTGCCGGCCCTGATCGACGATTGCCTGGTACTGATCGAGCACGAGGTTTCGGGCATGTCCGGGATGTCCGGTACTGCGGTCAAGGTCGCCTACAAGACGGTGAACAAGTTCGCCGCGGGCCACGTCCGCCACATGGTGGCGACCTTGCTGCCGAAGATGGCGGAGGAGCTTCAGCCGTACTGGGCGGACTACCGTGCCTGCGGTGGGCTGGACTTCGGCGACTACCTGGTCCAGCGCGGCCCCGAGGTCTCCCAGTCCCTGCTCTCGGTGACCGACGCGCGGGCAGCGGCCTCCGGCCGCCCCACCATCACCCGGGCCTACGGCAGCGTCCGCGGCAGCGCGGCCAAGCACGTCGAAGCCGCCCTCCCGCAGGTCGGCGCCCTAGTACAGAAGTACGCCCGCTGAGGGCATGGTTGCCCGGCTGCTGCTCGTTCATAGTCCGCTTGTGGGGTCCGGCACGTGGGATCTGGTCGCCGCCGACCTGGCCGGGCGCGGGTGGGAGGTGGGTCTGCCTGACCTGACGAGCACCCTCGCTGCCGGGCCGCCGTACTGCGCTGCGCAGGCCGCGGTGATAGCCCGTAGCGCCCGCGGCCAGCCCGCGATCCTCGTCGGGCACAGCGGGGCCGGGCCGCTGCTGGCCGTGGCGGGCGCCCTGTC
>JBEKGC010000123.1:0-32196 GCA_050013055.1 Streptosporangiaceae bacterium | reverse complement strand
GTGCTCGCGCTGATGGCCGAGGGCCGGTCCAACTCCGGCATCGCCGCCGCGCTCGTCGTCGGCGGCGGCGCGGTGGAAAAGCACATCAACAACATCTTCACCAAGCTCGGGCTGGCGCCCGGCGACCGCGACCACCGTCGCGTGCTCGCCGTGCTGCGTTACCTCGGCACCGGATGAACGGGGATACCGCCATGACCACTGCTCGCCTGGCTCCCGGGGGCCTGCGCATGACCCCGGCCCGGATTCTCACCCTGGTGATCGGCGTGCCGCTGGTCCTTGCCCTCATCGGCTGGACCGGCTACGGCGTCGTCGCCGAGTTCGGCCAGGCCAGCTTTCCGGTGAGCTACTCCGTGCCGGTGGAGCACGGACAGCTGGTGGCCCACGTGGCCAGCGGCAACGTGACGGTCCGGCCGGTCGCGGGGAACGCGGCCCAGCTGACCGGCAGCGTTCAGTACTCCCTCATCCGCCCGGGTATAACCCACAGCACCACGGCAAGCGGCACCACCATCGGCCTCAACTGCCACATCCAGACCGGTAATTGCACGCTGAACGCCACCCTCTCCGTCCCGTACCACACCGCGGTCACGCTGTCGAGTGGCGGCGGTGACATATCGATGGCCAGCACCGGCGCCCCCGTCACCCTGTCCAGTGCCGGCGGGAACGTGACGGTCTCCGGGGTGGACGGCAACGCGTCGGTGTCGACCGGCGGCGGTGACCTGACCGCCAGCGCGCTGGCGGGCCAGCTGAGGTTTGGCACCGAAGGCGGCAACATCAACGCGGACACCCTGACCGCGCCCTATCTCCACGCCGATTCGGGCGGCGGCGACGTCACGCTGGTATTCACCAGGGCGCCGGGCTACCTGGACATCACCAGCGACGGCGGCAACGTCAACGTGGTCCTCCCGCACGACGCCACCACTTACCGCGTCGCCACCACCCTCGACGGAGGCAACCTCAGCGGCGAGGTGCCCACCAGCGCTACGGCCCGCGACACGATCACGATCGACAGCGGCGGCGGCGACATCACCCTCACCGAAGCGAGCTGAGTGCGCGCTCCGCGACGTCCAGAGCCCGGATCGTAGGAGGGCAGGGTGCCCGAGCACCCCTTCTAAGGGGTGCTCGGGCACCGCGACCCCTTTTGAGCCGGGGAATCCCCGTCACCGATACTCTGTGGTATAGAGTATTGGTGATGAGGGGGATCGGAGAGCGGAGGAGCCGGGATGAACAGTGAGCCGCGTCAGAGAAAACCGTCCGTACCGTGGGTCGCCGTCTCCATGATCGCGGGCGCGGCGTTCGCGATCATAGCGCTGCTGAACGCGCCGGGGATCGCGTACGTCATCGTGGCTATCGTGGCCGGGCTCGCCTACAGCCTCGTCGCCACGGTCAACCGCCGCCGTCGCCTCTAGCCCCGGTCTCGTCCTTGGTTATTGTCCTGACGCCTGGATGATGGCGTTCAGGGCCCGCAGGTGCCCGTCCAATGCGGCCCGGCCCGCGCTGGTGGCCTGGTAGAGGGTGGTGCGCCGCTTACCCCGCCAGTGCTCCTGCGTGCTGATGAAGCCCGCGTCGATGAGCACGTGGACGTGGGTGCCGAGGTTGCCGTCGGTCAGCATCAGCGTCTTGCGCAAGATGGTGAAGCTCATGGCGGCGCCGGGCGGCAGTGCGTGCAGTGCCACCTGGATCCGCAGCCGGGTGGGATCGCTCAGCACCGGGTCGAGCGGGCTGGCCAGCAGATCGGCCAGCTCGGACAGCGTCAGCTCGTGTTCGGTCAACTCCGCCACCGCATCCGCCACCCGCCGAGCGCCGCCATGGCCAGGCCCCCCGCGATCCCCACGATCAGCATCGCCAGCTGAGGGGTCGCGATCCGGGCGGCCGCCGCCACGGCCACGATGGCCAGGCCGACCATGGCCAGCGGCAGGTCCTGGACTCCTATCCCGTACAGCAGCATGCCCACCCCCCACACGCTGGCCAGGAAGACCGCCATGAGGCGGGCGTTAGCCGGGGCCGCCACGACGACGAGCAACGGCGAGGTCGCGAAGAGCACCAGCCAGAGCAACGAGAACCGGCGCTCGTTGGCCAGGCGCACCTCCCGGGGACGCACGAGCCGGGTGACCGCCAGGGCGACGGCGCACACCGCCGTACCGAGGACGGCGCCGCTCACGCCCGGCACGAACTGGTACAAGCTCGCGCCTGCCGCCCAGGCCAGGCCCCACGCGAGCAGCGGGCGCGCGAGCACGACGTCGCGCGCGAGCCGGCGTGAGCGCCGGCTGACGGGCGTGATCTCCTCGAGGATCCGCGCCGCGTCCGCAGACGTGGGCACGCGGAACTCCTCGCCGTGCGGGTTAGTGGTCAATGGCTCCCCTGGAAGACGGCACCGTCCTCTACGGTACCGAGTTTCACCGCGGCGAGCTCAGCCGCAGCGAGTCGAGCAGGACAGTGACGTTGGCCGTGCCCAGATTGCTCGGCACCGACACGTAGAACACGGCGGGGGGGTGGCCGGCCCCGCGGTCCACGACCACCACGGCGGCGAGCTCGCTGGTCCAGGCCAGGCCCTCGCTCGCGGCCGCGGGGTAGTTCATCAAGAACTTGACCATCCAGCCCGGGTGCCCGCTGACCTGCATGGCCGAGCTGGCCTCGACCGTCCGGGCATGCTGCAGCCCGGTGTAGTAGGCCGGATCGAGTGCGCCCATCAGGTTCATCGCGACGGGCTCAAGATCCGCGCGGCCGGAGTAGCTGAACTGCGGCTGAAGCTGGCCCGAGCAGGCGTTGCCGTGCCAGTCGTAGGTAGCCCCGGCGATCGTGACCTGCCCGGCCACGGCGTGCTCGCCCGCGGTCCAGGCGAAGGCCGGCGTGTTCAAGATCGACGGGCAGCCGCCCAGCCAGGGCGAGGAGAGCAACCGGTAGGAGAGCCCGGACACCGGATCGGTCAGCTGCGGGCCCGCGGCCGTGGGCGCCGTCGTTTCCTTCGGTGTGATCCGTTGCCGCCCTGATCCGGCGGCCGGTGACCGGCCGGCCGCGTGCGCGGAGGCAGACAGCGAGGCTGCCGTCGGCACCCTGGCGATGTCCCTGACGAACATGCCGATCGCCACAAGCACCATCGCCGTGACCACGGTCAGCAGCCAGAGCATCAGCCGCTGCGTACGCCGGCGCCGCTTCTGGCGCCGCCGCCGCACGGCCGCGTTGTGCTCACGGACGACCGTGTCCCAGGCCGGCGAGGGCATCCCCATGCCGTCAGGTTAAGCGCCGCTACCCGGCGAAAGAAGGCCTAGCCGGACCCGATTATTGCGTCGCCAACCCGGACAAATTACACGGCCGCCGGGGCGGGCAGCGGGGCGGCTTCTTCTGTGCGGACGGCGGCCCGGCTGAACAGGGCCGTCACGCCGAACCCGAGGACCAGAGCGACCAGCACGCCGAGGTTGGCGAAGGCCCAGGCGCCGGTCTTGGTGCCCAGGTGGACGGGGTTGATCAGGTAGCCCTGCCAGCTCAGCCAGCTGGCCGCGGTGTTGGTGACCAGCCCCCAGCCGATGCCGGTGGCCACGATGACCGTCAGCACGGGGAGCCACCTGACGTCGCCGTACCGGCCCGCCGGGGTGAACAGCTCGGGCTCGGCGTAGTCGCGCCTGCGCAGCGCGATATCGGCCAGCATGACCCCGCACCAATGGTGCCGAGCGTCATCACGGTGCCGTCGATCAGGGCGGCCTGGTACCGGGGGATCCGCACGCCGAGGGTCAGCAGCGCCAGCCCGGAGGAGTAGATGTCGAGCACCGAGCCGCCGATCAGCCCGAGCACGGCCACGATGGCGAACGGCACAAGGAACCAGGTGGGCAGCAAGGTGGCCAGCGCCCCGATCGGGTCGGCGCTGATCGCCGAGTTCAGGCTGCTCGAGGAGCCGGCCAGCAGCAGCCCGAAGAGCAACAGGAAGATGGGGGCGATGGAGGAGGCGAACGTGGTCCAGCCGATGACCCCACGGCCCGAGGATCTCCTGGGCAGATAGCGGGAGTAATCCGCGGCGCAGTTCACCCAGCCCAGGCCGAAGCCGGTCATCATGAACACCAGCGCGCCGATGAGATCCTGGACGGTACCGCCCTTGATGGCGGACACCGTGTGCCAGTGGATCTTGTCCGCCACCAGGGCGATGAAGACCACGGTGAACACTCCGGTCACGATCGTGATCCAGGTCTGCAGCCGCATGATCAGGTCGAAGCCCATGACCCCGCCGAAGATGGTCAGCGCCACCACCAGGACAAGCGCGATGACCTTGGTGCCGTTGCCGCCGCCCACGCCCAGCCGGGCGAAGACGGTGGCGGTGGCCAGCGTGGCCAGGATGACCAGGACGGTTTCCCAGCCGACGGTCAGCAGCCAGGAGACCACCGTAGGCAGCTTGTTGCCGTTGACCCCGAACGCGGCCCGGCTGAGCACCATCGTGGGGGCCGACCCTCGCTTGCCGGCCACGGCGATGAACCCGCAGGCCAGGAACGACAGCACGATCCCGACGGCGCCGATCACCACCGCCTGCCAGAACGAGATGCCGAAGTCCAGCTCGAACGAGCCGTAGGACAGGCCAAGGACGGAGATGTTCGCCGCGAACCACGGCCAGAACAGGTCACGCGGATGGCCCTTGCGGTCGGATTCGGCGATGACGTTGATGCCGTTCATCTCGACCTGAAGCGGTCGCAGCTCCGCGGTGCCTTCGGTCATGGCGAACCTCTTTCACTGATCCATGATGGCTTTACGCTGCGCCCCGTCTATCGGTATGTGGGCGCCGTTGATAAAGCTGGCCAGCGGCGAGGCGAGGAACGTCACCAGCGCCGCGACCTCTTCCGGCTCGCAGATGCGGCCGAACGGGATGGACCGGGTGGCCAGCTCGTGGGCGCGTTCCTGACTGACGCCCTTGTCGCGGGCCAGGGCCTTTTCCAGCGTGTCCCACCGGTCGGTGTTCACCGGGCCCGGATTGACGGTGTTGATGCGGACCCCGTAACGGCCGTACTGCTCGGCCACCGAGGACGCGAAGTTGATGTCGGCCGCGTTGGCCACCCCGGCGGTCATCTCCCAGTAACTGGGCTTGAGCCCGTCGTTGCCGACGACGAGCACGATCGCGCCTTCGCCGCGTTGCCGCATGGGCCCGATGACCGCGCGCACCGAGCGCACGTACCCCATGAACTTCAGGTTCAGGCTGGACATCCACTGGTCTTCGGTCAGATCCTCGAGCAGGCCGCCGGGTGAGCTGCCCGCGCAGGTGACCAGGATGTCGATCTGGCCGAACCGTTCCAGGGTGGCATCCACGCAGCGCTGCACGTCGGCGGTCACGCTCATGTCCCCGGCGAGCGGCAGCACCACCCGGCCCGTCTCGGCGGCGATCTTCTCCGCGGCGGCTTCCAGCGGCTCGGCGGTCCTGGCCGTGATGACGACGTCGCTACCCTCACGGGCGAGGTAGGAGGCCACGCACCGGCCGATGCCCTTGCTGGCCCCCGTGACGACCGCCACTTTCCCCTCGAGCTGCAGGTCCACCGCGATCCCTTTCCCGTCTCGTCCGGCGTGCGCAGGTCCGGTGAGCTGGATGGTATACCAAATATCAATGAGGCGGAAGATCCACTTTGTCCGCTGGCCTGGCGGCGATCGCGGCCCGGATGATGACGGCATACAGGTCATGCCACTGCGGAGCCGGGAATCCCGCCTCCGCCAGGAGCCGGGTGGCCCGCCGCTTCGTCCGGGCCTTATCGCGCCGCCCGGCCAGCAAGGTGGGCACCAGCCAGGCGGAGAACAAGTCGATCAAGACGAGACGGCCGCCAGGGACCAGGACCCGGAAGCACTCGGCCAGACCTGCCCGCTGATCGGCCCAGTGGTCGAACGAGGTCGTGCTGATGACCAGATCGAACGTTTCCTGCGGATAGGGAAGCTGCTCGGCGGTAGCCATCGCGAACTGGATCCGGCGATCGCTGGTCATCGTCCGGGCCGTTTCGATCATGGCGGTCGCGGCGTCGATCCCGGCCAGCTCGCCCGCCTCAGGTACCTGGGTGGCCAGCCGGCGCAGCAGATAGCCGGTCCCGCACCCCACGTCCAGGACGCGGTGCGGCCGGCCTGAACCCGACGACCCCGACGAGCCCGCCAGGGCCAGGTCGGTCGCCCTGTCGGCGATGTCGTGGTGCAGCCGCCCGCGCCATCCGCTCTCGTAACCAGGGGCGCGCTCGGAGAAGGCCGCGACATCGCGATCGTGCACCACACCCCCATGGTGTCACGCGCCCGTTGCGGCCGGCGGAGGCGCTCAGATGTCCGTGCCCATGTCCGTGACCTTGGCCGAAGGCAGGCATGCGAGTTAGCGTTAGTTCGCCGGGTCCGGGCCGGCCTGAGCGCGGAGCCCAAGGCGTTACGGGAGGGGATGTGACGGCGAGCTTCTGGCCGACAGGTGAGCCGCCCGGACCCCGCTCGTGGCTCAGGATGAGGGCCTCGGATGCGGACAGGGACCGGGTCATGGAGATCCTGCGCATCGGAGCCGCAGACGGGCGGCTGACCCCCGACGAGCTGGATGAGCGGCTGGCCGCGGCCTTGTCCGCCCGCACTTTCGGTGAGCTGGCCGTGCTCACCGCCGACCTAAGGCGGCCGGACGCAGCCGTGGCCCGGCCCGAGGACCTGATCCGGATCGATCAGCGGGGAGGCTCGGTCCGGCGCACCGGCCGCTGGGTGGTTCCGCGGCGGCTGGAGCTGTACTCGTCGTGGTGCGATGTGTGGCTCGACTTCACCGACGCGATAATCGCGCACGACACGCTGGGCATGGACCTGAACATGCGTGGTGGCTCCCTGATCTTGGTCACTGGCCCTGGCATGGTCGTGGACGCTGACGCGCTGAGGGTGCGCTACGCCGACATCAAGGTCCGGCCCCGCGCCGAGCCGAGCCGGCCGGCTACTCTTCGCGTGCACATGGCCGGGCGCATGCGCTACGGCTTTATCGAGCAAAGGTAGGCGGGCACTGAGGGGGCGCTGCCGAGCTTGGCGGGCTCAGCCCAATGCCCTGCGGACGATCTTGCCGAGCTGGTTGCGCGGCAGGGCCTGGACCTGAAACACCCGCTTGGGGCATTTGTACCCGGCTAGCATCGTGTGCGCGTGGGCGATCAGGCCGGCCTCGTCGAAGCCGTGCCCGTCCCGCGGCACCACCCAGGCGGTCACCCGCTCGCCCCAGCGCTCATCCGGTACTCCCGTCACGGCTGCCTCGGCCACGGACGGATGTCCTTCGAGCGCGATCTCGACCTCACGGGGATAGACGTTCAGGCCACCGGTAATGATCATTTCTTTGATCCGGCCGCGGATGATCAGGTGCCCGGAGGCCGGGTCCACCGCGCCGATGTCGCCGGTGCGGAACCAGCCGTCCGGGGTGAAGGCGGCCTCGGTGGCCGCCGGGTCGTTCCAGTAGCCCGCGAAGACCTGCGGTCCGCGCAGCTGGATCTCGCCGTCCTGGCCGGCCCCGCGGGCGTCATCGGCCTCCGCGATCCTGGCCAGCACGCCGGGCAGGGGCACTCCCACGGTGTCGCCGCGGGGATCATCGACGGGGTTGGACAGGTTGAGCCCGGTCTCGGTCGTGCCGTACCTGACCAGCGGCAGGCCGCCGAGTACGGCGGTCAGCCGGCCGGCCAGCGCCGGGCTCAGCGGGGCCGAGCCGCAGACGGCGAGCCGCAGCTGCCGTAGACCGCCGGCCAGCGCGGCCGGCGATTCCGTCAGGGCCTGGTAGATGGTGGGAACGGCGAACAGCACGCTGGCCCGGGTATCACCGGCCGCCTGCACTAGGTCGGCGGCCGAGAACTTCGACCGGATGTGCACGGTGCCGCCGGCGATCAGCGCGGCGTGCACTCCGCCGAGTCCGTGCTGGTGGTACAGCGGCAGGGCGTGCACGAGCACGTCGTCGGCGTGCCAGCGCCAGGCCGCCTGCGCGGCCCGGATCGAGACCGCCAGCTGGCGGTGGCTCAGCGGCACCCCCTTGGGCCTGCCGGTCGTGCCCGAGGTGTAGGCCAGCAGCGCGGTGTCGTCCGGGCGGGCCGCGATGGCGGCGTGCCCGCGGCCGGCTCGCCCGGTGCGGCACCGCTGTCCCGCCTCCCTGACGTCCACCGTCAGCAGGGGCCCCAGGCCGGCCGCGGTCAGCCCGGCCAGCAGCCGCGCGGGCTGGGGGTCGGCCAAGGCCAGCACCGCACCCGAGTCGGCCACCAGGTGCCCGAGTTCGGCCGCGGTGTACCCGGGGTTGGCGAGCACCACCACGGCCCCGGCCCGCAGCGCGCCCAGGTAGCAGCGGACAAAGCTGGTGCTCGCCCCGGCCGCAAGCAGCACCCGGTCGCCGTGGCGTATCCGGGTGGCCAGCCAGGCCGCCACCCGCCCGGCCCCCTGGTCAAGCCCGGCGTGGGTGACAGGCTCGCCGTCCACGGTGACCGCGACCCGGTCGGGGACCCGGTCCGCGGCCGCGGCCGTCAGCGCGGGGATGGTCTGGCCGCCCAGCGCCGAGACCCGGTCCTTGACGTCACCCGCGCCCGGCAGGTGCGTCCGCCAGCCCGCCCGGCTCCACGCCTCGTAGTCGCCGCCCCTCATGTCCCGGCAGAGGCAGCCGGGCTGGCCTTGGTTACCTGGGCCCAGACCGACCGGTTAGCCAGACGTTCGGCCCGCAGCCGGCCGAGCAGCTCCGGCCCCGCCATCACCGACTTGAGCGCGGCGCCCGCGCCGCGCCGCGCCAGGTCGGCGGCGATCTCGCTGGCCAGCGCGTCCGGCTCCGCGCTGACGCGGTGGACGAGCCCGAGGGCCAGTGCCTCCGGCGCTTCCATCCAGCGGCCGGTCAGCATCAGGTCCGTGGCCACGCCGCGGCCGACCAGGTCGGGCAGCAGCCAGGCACCCACCGCGAGGTTCAGGCCAGGCGGCCCGGTCCAGCGCAGCCTGGCCGCCGGGCTCGCGATCCGCAGATCGCAGGCGGCCGCGAGCTGTGCGCCGCCGCCGACCGCTGGCCCGCTCAGGACGGCGATCACCGGTCCCGGCCTGGTGATGATCGTCTGGCAGCAGTCGTAGAGCAGCTCGGAGATGACGGCTCGTTCGGCATCGGAAATGGTCAGGTCCGCGCCAGCGCAGAACACGTGCGGATCGGAGCTGCCCAGCAGCACAAGCTCCGCCGGGTCGGCCGCGAGCGCGTCCCGTACGGCGCGGGTCAGGCTGACATCGAGGGCGTTGCGCCGCTCGGGCCGGGCCAGCCGCAGCCAGCGGCAGCCGGGCGGCCCGTTCTCCACCAGCAGTTGAGGATGCGCCATGCTCAGGCTCCGTAGGGTGAGAGATCCCGCAGAATTCGGTGGTCCTGACCACTAGTCGTAGCAGCACCAGTGCTCCGTAGGTGTGATTCTTCCTGTCAAGCTGCCCCATCGGGCTTGGTCCTGATGCCGCGGTGCTGACGTGGGACCCCGGGATGCCGGCCAGCGCGGCGGCAGGCCCGTCCGAGCGGCTCCGCCGGGCCCCGCGATCCCCGAGTGACGGGACAGCACCCGCTGTGCTTGTGATGCATCGACCGAAAAGTTCGTGTGGTGGATCCGGGCTCCGTGGTGGAAAAGGTGCACGATGTCAGCATTCCAAAGTAAGGTGACTTCGCGGCGTGCCGGGGCCGTGAATGTGATTTAATGCCGCACGCCTGGGCCGGGTCGTGTTCTCCGGGCAAATTTAATGATCGCGAAGACTTTTTACCCGCCCGCGGGTAAAAACTCTTCGCGATCATGGGAGCGGGGCGCTGACGCAGGCCCGGAGCACGTCGGGCCCGCCAGGGATCCGCGACCCGGCCCGATGGTCTGCGCCACCCCGAAACGCCTAAATCCTGCGCCACCCCGGAAACGCCTGAAATATGGTATACCAAATGAACCGGCCAGAGAGCCGGAACTGGGCCGGAGAGCCGAGAGCCGAGAACCGGACCGGGAGAGCCGAGCGGACCCGAGGAGCCAGGTGAAGCCAGCGCCGTTCGCCTATTATCGCGCGCACAGCGTCGCGGAGACGGTCGGGCTGCTCGCCGAACTGGGCGACGAGGCCAAGATCCTGGCCGGGGGCCTGAGCCTGGTCCCGATGATGAACTTCCGGCTGGCCCGGCCGGCCGCGCTGATCGACGTGACCAAGATCGAAGGCCTGAACTACCTGCGGGCGGACCCGGGCGGCCAGGACGGCCTGCGCATCGGCGCGCTGACCACCCACCGTGCCGTCGAGACCACGCGCGATCCCGCCGTCCGGGCCGGGTTCGGCGTGCTGCCTCGTGCCGCCCGCTGGATCGGGCACTACCCGATCCGCAGCCGGGGCACGTTCGGTGGCAGCATCGCGCACGCCGACCCGGCGTCAGAGTGGTGCCTGCTGGCCATGCTGCTCGGCGCGCAGGTGATCCTGGCCGGGCCGCAGGGCCAGCGCACCGTCCCGGCCGCCGAGTTCTTCCAGGGGTACTACAGCACGGCGGCCGGTCCCGACGAGATGATCACCGAGCTGTGCTTCCCGCTGGCTACACCGCGGGCGGTGCTCACCGAGTTCGCCCAGCGGCAGGGGGACTTCGCGATCGTGGCGGCCGCGGTGTCCGCGGACATCGAGGACGGGGCATGCCGGTCGGGCCGGGTGGTTCTCGGCGGCGTCGGCCCGCTGCCGGTCGAGGTCAACGCGGACCCGCTGGCCGGCCAGCCCGCGACCGCTGCCACCTGGCGGGCCATGGGCGAGCACGCCGCGAGCCAGATCGACCCGCCGGAAGACACCCACGGCAGCGGTGAGTACCGGCGCAGGCTGACCGTCACCCTGGTCGAACGCGCCCTCGCCGAAGCAGCCAAGCTCCCCGATCCGACCCAGGCCCCAGCTCAGGCCCCAGCTCAGCCCGGCGGCAACCCGTGAAGAGCCAGCCCTACGACGGCCGCTGGGTCGGGGTGCCTGTGCCGCGGAAGGAGGACCGCCGGATGCTGCTTGGCCGGGGGCGGTTCGTGTCCGACCTCACCCGGCCCGGCCTGCTGCACGCCGCGTTCGTCCGGAGCCCGCACGCGCACGCGCGGATAGAACGCCTCACGACAGACCCCGCCCGGCAGGCTCCCGGCGTAGCCGCCGTCCTCACCGCCGCCAGCCTCGGCGACCCCTACCTGCTCGCCGTGCTCGAACGCGATGAGTTCGTGCCCACCCGGATGCCCATCCTGGCCGGGGACAAGGTCCGCTTCGTCGGCGAGCCGGTCGCGGTCGTCATCGCGGACGACGCCTACCGCGCTGAGGACGCGGCCGAGCTTGTCGAGGTGGACTGGGACCCGCAGCCGGCCGTGGCCAGCATCGAGGCGGCCACCGCGAGCGAGGCACCTAGGCTGCACGAGCAAGCCGCCGGGAACCGTTTGGTCGACCTGCTGATGTTCGACGACGACCGGCTCGGTGACATCTTCGCGCAGGCCGCGGCCACCGTCACCGCCACCTTCCGCAGCGCCAGGGTCGCCGCCCTGCCGCTGGAGGGACGCGCCTGCCTGGCCGAATGGGACGACCGTGACGACCAGCTGGTCATGCACGTCTCGACCCAGATCCCGCACCAGGTCAGGTCAGGCGTCGCGCAGGCCCTCGGCCTGCCGGAGCGCGCCATCCGGGTCATCGCCCCCGATGTCGGCGGCGGGTTCGGGCTCAAGTGCGTGGTCGGCCGGGAGGAGGTGGCCGTGGCGGCGGCCGCGCTGCGGCTGCGGCGGCCGGTGTGCTGGATCGAGGACAGGCAGGAGAACCTGACCGCCGCGTTCCACGGGCATGAGCAGCGGTACGAGGTCCGGGCGGCGTTCGGCCCGGACGGAACGATCCTGGCCCTGGACGCGGAGGTCGACTGCGACACCGGAGCGTACTCGGCGTTCCCTTTCACCTGCGCGGTCGAGCCGCTGATGGCGTGCACAGAGTTGCCTGGCGTCTACAAGGTGCCCGCCTACCGTGCCCGCGGCCGGGCCATCGCCACCAACAAGGCGCCCACCGCACCCTACCGCGGGGTGTCCCGGCCGCAGCTCGTGCTGGTCATGGAGCGGCTGATGGAAAAGGGCGCCGAGGCGCTCGGGCTCGACCCGCTCAACGTGCGCCGCCGCAACCTCATCAACGCCCACGAGTTCCCCTACACCGGGGTCAACGGGATCACCTACGACGAGGGCAGCTACCGCGAGTCGCTGGATCGGGCGGAAAAGTACGTGACCGAGCACGACTGGTCCGCCGAACGCGACCGGCTCCGCGCCGCCGGGCACCGGGCCGGGATCGGCTACGCCTGCTTTTCCGAACGCAACTCCCTCGGCACTCCGATCATGTCGCAGCGCCGGATGCGGATGACTCCCGGCTATGACACGGCCATGGTCCGGATGGACCCGACCGGCGAGGTCATCGTCACCACCGGGACGTGCGGGCACGGCCAGGGACACGAGACCACGTTCGCGCAGATCGTCGCGGACCGGCTCGGCGTGCACCCGGACCAGGTCCGGCTGCGCCAGGGGGACACCGACCTGGCCTCCTACGGCTGGGGCACCTGGGGCAGCCGTTCGGTGGTCATCGGCGGCGGCGCCGCCGGGCGGGCCGCGGACATCGTGGCCGGCCAGCTGCGCCAGGTGGCCGCGTCGGTCCTCGAGGTCAGCCCGGCGGACGTGGAGCTGGCCGAGGGCACGGCGCGTGTCCGCGGGGACGCCGATGCCGCTGTGCCCATCGGGGAGCTGGCGCGGCTTGTGCACTTCCAGGCGCACCGGCTGACCGAAGACCTGCGGTACGGGCTGGAAGCCCGGGCCACGTTCGACCCGCCGGGCACCTTCTCCAACGCCTGTCACGCGGCCATGGTGGTGATCGACCCGGGCACCTGCGCGATCCGGCTGCATAGGTACCTGGTGGTCGAGGACTGCGGTGTCGTCATCAACCCGATGGTGGTGGACGGGCAGGTGCGCGGCGGGGTGACCCAGGGGGTGGCGGCCGCGCTGCTCGAGCGCGTCTGCTTCGACCCCGAGGGCCAGCCGGTGAGCGCCACGCTGATGGACTACCTGGCGCCGACCGCCACGGAGCTGTGCGCCGTGGACATCGTCCACCTGCAGACACCGTCCGGTGTGGGGGACACGGGCGCCAAGGGCATGGGGGAGGGCGGCACGATCGGCGCCCCGGCGGCGGTGCTCGGCGCCATCAACGACGCGCTGTCCGACACCGAGGCGCGCTTCGACCACATCCCGGTGCTGCCGCCCGACGTCAGCGCCGTGCTCAACCAAGCCGTGCTCAACCAAGCCGTGCTCACCCAAGCCATGCTTAACGGACAGGACGCCCGATGACCGACACGCACCCGATCACGGTCAAGGTCAACGGCCGGGACCACACCCTGGTGGTCGAGGCCCGCCGGACGCTGGCCGACATGCTCCGCCACGACCTCGGCTACACCGGCACGCATCTGGGCTGCGAGCACGGTATCTGCGGCGCCTGCACGGTGATCCTGGACGACGCCCCGGTCCGGGCCTGCCTGGTCTTCGGCGTCCAGGCCGACGGGGCGGAGGTCCGCACGGTGGAGGGTCTGGCCGCGGGCGAGCAGCTGACGGACCTGCAGCAGTCGTTCAGCGATCATCACGCGCTGCAGTGCGGGTTCTGCACGCCCGGCTTCCTCATGCTGGCCGAGGCCTACCTCGCCGAAACAGAAACCGAAGCCAGAACGCTGACGCAGGACCAGGCCCGCGAGCTCATCGCGTCCAACCTGTGCCGTTGCACCGGCTACCAGGGTCTCATCGAGGCCGTCCTAGCCACCGCCCACGCCCGCGGCGCGCCCAAGGACACCATGTGAGGCCAGCCGGGGACCAGGCCGGCCGGGCCATCGGCGCCCGGCTGCCGCGGCACGAGGATCCCCGGCTGCTCCGCGGGCTCGGCCGGTTCGGCGACGACATCAGCGTCCCCGGGCAGCTGTGGGCCAGGATCGTCCGCTCCCCGTCCGCGCACGGCCTGCTCCGCGAGGTCGACGTCACCGCGGCCGCCCAGGCCCCGGGCATCACCACGATCGTCACCGCGAAGGACCTGCCCGCGGGCCTGGTCATCCCCGTCCGCCTGGCGGTAGGGGACGAGGATCTCAGCGCGTACCTGCAGCCGGTGCTGGCCGCGGACGTGGTCCGTTACGTCGGCGAGCCGCTCGCCGTCGTGGTCGGCGACGACCCGTACGCGTGCGAGGACGCCGCCGAGCTCGTGGACCTCGACCTCGCCGGCTTGCCCGCAGTCCTGGACGCATGCGACGCCAGCGATGACCGGGGCAACGTCGCCGCCGAGCTCAGCCTCGGCTACGGCGACACCGACGCCGCGTTCGGCCAGGCCGCGCAGGTGGTCAGCATCGAGCTCGCGATCGGCCGGCACACCGGCGTGCCGCTCGAGCCCCGCTGCCTGCTGGCCGTACCCAAGAACGCGGGCGGCCTCGACATCTACGGCATGACCAAGGTCCCGGTGTTCAACCGCGACCTGCTGGCCCGCATGCTCGGCCTGGAGGAGACGCTCATCCATGTGCACGCCGTCGACGCGGGCGGCGGTTTCGGCGTCAGGGGCGAGTTCTACCCCGAGGATTTCCTCATCCCCTGGCTGGCGGTCAGGCTGGGGCGCCCGGTCAAGTGGGCGGAGGACCGGGCCGAGCACCTGATGGCGGCGAACCATTCCCGTCAGCAGCAGCACCGCATCTCCGCCGCCTTCGACGCCCGCGGCCGGATCACCGGCCTGCGGGATGACGTCGTGCACGACAACGGCGCCTACTGCCGCACCCACGGCGTCGCGGTCCCCGAACTAACCGTGGCGATGCTCCCTGGTCCCTACCGGATCCCCGCGTACCGGGGACGGGTGCGGGTGGTGCTCACCAACAAGACACCGTGCGGCACCTACCGGGCGCCGGGCCGGTTCGAGGGCACCTCGGCCCGCGAGCACCTGCTCGACGTGGCCGCCACCCAGCTCGGCCTCGACCCGGTGGCGCTGCGCGAACGTAACCTGCTGAGCAAGGACGAGCTGCCGCACCACCGTCACATCAAGACCCTCGGCACCGACCTGGTGCTTGATGCCGGCGACTACCCGGCCCTGCTCGCCGCCGCGGTCAAGGAGGCGGAGCGCCTGGGTTACCGGACGACCGGCCAGTCACGCGGCTTCGGCCTGGCCATGTTCGTGGAGAAGAGCGGACTTGGCCCGCAGGAGACCGCCGACGTGACCGTGACCACGTCCGGCGAGGTGCAGGTGCTCTCCGGCGGGACCTCGCTGGGCCAGGGTATCCAGACCGTGCTCGCGCAGATCGCCGCCGACGCGCTCGGCGTCGATCCGGCCACCGTGCGGGTGATCGCGGGGGACACCGCCGCCCAGCCGTTCGGCGCCGGTTCCTGGGCGTCGCGGTCGACCGTGGTGGGCGGCAGCGCGGTGCACCAGGCCGCGACGGCGGTACGGGAGCGGGCGGTGCGGCTGGCCGCGCGGATGCTCGAGGCCGCCGAGGAGGACCTGGAGGTCCGCGACGGATCCATCGCCGTCCGCGGCGACGCCGACGCGAAGCTCACGCTGGCCGACGTGGCCCGCGCGGCGGAGGCGGGTGAGCCGGGTGAGCCGGCCGGCCTGTCCGCCCGCCGCCGGTTCGAGGTCGCGCGGATGACGTACCCGTACGGGGTGCACGCCGCCGTCGTGGAGGTGGACACCCAGACCGGGCAGGTCCGGGTGCTGCGCTATCTGGTGGCCTACGAGGTGGGCCGCGCGATCAACCCGATGCTGGTGGAGGGCCAGCTCAGGGGGGGCGTGGCCCAGGGGATCGGCGGTGCGCTGCTCGAGGAGTTCAGCTACGACGAGGACGGCCAGCCCCAGGCGATCACGTTCATCGAGTACCGGATGCCGACCGCGGCGGAGATCCCGCCGGTCGACGTGCTGCTGGCCCAGGACGCCCCCTCGCCGGGTAATCCGCTCGGCGTGATGGGAGCGGGCGAGGGCGGCGTCAACGCGGTCGGCGCGGCGGTGGCGAACGCGGTCAGGGACGCGCTCGGGCTGGCCGGCGGCGTCGGGCAGCTGCCGCTGACCCCGGCCCGGGTCCGCGCCCTCGCCGATCACGCCCTCGCCGACCGCAGCGGAGGAGCCCGATGACCACCGGTTACGTCAGCAAGACCGACCTGGTGGCCGCGCTCATCCGCGAGCTGATCATCACCGGCACGCTTGGCCCGGGGGAGCAGCTGCGCCAGCGGGACCTGGCCCAGCGGTTCGGGGTCAGCCAGACCCCGGTCCGGGAGGCGATGCGCCGGCTGGAATCGGAGGGGCTGCTGGTCTGCGACACCCACAAGGGTTTCACCGTGGTGGCGTCCGACCAAGGCCTGCTGGAGGAGAACTTCCTGATCCGGGCCGCCCTGGAGTCGCTCGCCGCGTCGCTGGCGGCCCGCAAGGTCGACGCGGCCAGCCTGGCCCGGCTGCGCGAGCTGAACGAGAGAATGCGGGCGCTGGCCGATGACGACCCCGCTTTCGCCGAACTGAACCGGGAATTTCACTTCACCGTCTACTCCTGCGCCCGCAGCCCGCTGCTGCTGTCGCTGATGCGGCTGCTGTGGGCGTCGTTGCACGGCGGGCCGCAGGTGTCGCGGACCCGCGCCGAGTCCGCCCGCCAGCATGACGATATTCTCACGGCCTTGTCCGACGGAGACGCCGAGCGCGCGGCGGCCCTAACGTATCAGCACATTATGGGCGCCGATCCTGTGAAAGAAGTGACACAGTAAGGCCCGTCGAAAGACCTGAGGGGGTCGTCATGCCAGCGATCGTGACCGACGACGGTGTCAAGCTGCACGCGGAGGAGACAGGCGCGGGGGAGCCGCTGCTGTTCATCCACGAGTTCGCCGGCGATCACCGCAGCTGGGAGCCGCAGGTCAGGTACTTCTCGCCCGGTTACCGCTGTGTCACCTACGCGGCCCGCGGCTACCCTCCGTCGGACGTGCCCACCGATCCGGCCGCGTACTCCCAGGGCCGGGCGGTCGCCGACGCGGTCGCGGTCCTGGACGGGCTTGGCGCCGCCCGGGCGAATGTGGTCGGCCTGTCGATGGGCGGGTTCACCGCGCTTCACCTCGCCCTCAGCCACCCGGACCGGGTCATCTCGGCGGTGGTCGCGGGCGCCGGTTACGGCGCGCAGCCCGAAGGAGCCGATGCCTTCCGGGCCGAGTCCATGCTCACCGCGGCGGCGTTCGCGGCCGAGGGCGCGGCCAAGGTCGCCGAGCGCTACGCGGTCGGCCCGGCCCGGGTCCAGTTCCAGAACAAGAACCCGCGCGGCTGGGCCGAGTTCGCCGCGGCGCTGGCCGGGCACTCCTCGCTCGGTGCCGCCCTGACCATGCGCGGCGTCCAGGCCGGGCGGCCCTCGCTGTACGGCCTCACCGACCAGCTGGCCCGGGTGCGCACTCCGGTCCTGGTGCTTGCCGGCGACGAGGACGAGGGCTGCCTGGAGCCCGCACTGATGCTCAACGTCCTGCCGCGTACCGGCCACACCGCCAACCTGGAGGAACCCGACGTGTTCAACCAGGTCGTCGACAGGTTCCTGACCGCCGCGGCCCGCGGCGCCTGGCGCGAGCGCGAC
The DNA here is from genome assembly GCA_050013055.1 of Streptosporangiaceae bacterium. Classification (GTDB taxonomy): domain Bacteria; phylum Actinomycetota; class Actinomycetes; order Streptosporangiales; family Streptosporangiaceae; genus Palsa-504. Next base: position 14,678 of record JBEKGC010000123.1, on the reverse strand, counting down.
CCCCGTTCGCTGTCCGCCTCGACGACCGGCATGAGCTTTCTATCTTCCGAACGGTCCTTAGTTGCCCAGCCGCCGACAGGCATATTGCATACAGGCGTTTATCCGGACGTGTCGGGGAAAGCCGGATCAGACCAACTGTGTCCGATCAAATAAATTTCGCGGGAGAATTATGACTATCCTCCGCAATTACTGGCATATCGCCCGGTCGCGCCATGCTTGATCATTCACCTGAAGCCTGGCCTTACGAAGAGCTTTACGTCGAGCACGCGCCCGCCGCGCGGCGGCTCGCGTTGTCGCTGGTGCCAGCCGACGTGGCCGACGACATCGTGGCCGAGGCCTTCGCCCGCGTGCTGGCCGCCATCCGCGCGGGCGGCGGTCCCAGGCATGCCTTCCGCGGGTATCTGCTGACCGCGGTGCGCCATCTGGCCCACGACTGGTTGCAGGCCAGGCGCCGTCTGACCGTGGTCGGTGACCTGGACGTGCAGGCCACAGAAGAGGCGGCCGGACCTGGCCGGGTCAGCCCGGGGATCGGCGCGGCCGCGGAGACGCAGGCCGCCGCCAGGGACGAGGCCCGCCTGGTCACCAGGGCCTTCGGCCGCCTGCCGGCCCGCTGGCGCGAGGTCTTGTGGCAGCTCGAGGTGGAGGGCAAGGCCCCGGCGGCGGTGGCTCCCATGTTCGGCCTGTCCGCCAACGGCGTTTCCGCGCTGGCCATGCGCGCGCGGGAAGGACTCAGGCAGGCCTACCTCGAGGAGCACGTCGGCGCGAACATCCCCGCCGCGTGCCGTGCCTACGCGGCCGAGTTCGGCGCCGGGGCCCGCGGCCGGCTGAGCCAGCGCCGCCGGGCGGCCATGCAGGAGCACCTCGGCCACTGCCCCGCCTGCCAGGACCTGTTCGCCGAACTCACCGAGCTCAACAGCCGCCTCGGCACGATCCTGACCCCGGTCGCGCTAGCCGCCGCGGCCCGTGCCCTCGGCTCGGCCAAGCGAGCGACGGCCCTGCGGGCTCACCTGGCCGGGAACTGGCGCACCTGGCGCTGGCATCCGGTCACCTCCGTCACCGGCGCCGCCGCAGGCGTAGCCGTAGTCGGCGGCATGCTGCTGGCCGTCAACGTCACCCCGGTGACCAGCCCCCCCGCCCATCCCGCCACCGCCCTCGCCATCCCAGCCAACGCCCCCCGGGGTTCCGCCCCCAGAACGCGCCATCCAGCCGGCGGCTCCGGCGGACCCGTCACCCACGCCGCCGCCCACTCACCAGCCAGCCCCGGTTCACCAGCCAGCGCGGGTGCGCTGGCAGCGGCCACTCCGCCGTCCGGAGCAGCCTCCGGCGCCCAGCCCAACGGCCCCGTCCCCGCCAGTCCCTCCCAAACCAGCCAGCCCTCGTCCGACGGCGGGAACCCCGCCACGAGCACCCCCGCCAACCCAGGCCAGGCGATCGCCACCACAGCAGGCAACACCGTGACCGGCCTGACCAACACCGTCACCAGCCTGACCAACACAGCAAGTAACACGGTAACCGGCCTGGTGAATACGGCCGGCGCCACCGTGGCAGGCGTCACCACCGCGGCCTCCGGTCTGGCCAGCACGGCCACCAACACAGTCACCAGGGCCACAAGCAACGTCACCGGCGCGGTCACGGGCATCGCCAACGCGACCGGCGCCACAGTGGCGACCACCGGCAAAACCGTCTCCAACGCCGCCAGCACGGCGGCCAGCGCGGTGTCGGGCGCGGCCAGCACGGCGGCGGGCGCGGTGTCGGGCGCGGCCAGCACAGTTACCGGCGCGGTGTCGGGCGCGGCCAGTACGGCGACGGGCGCGACCAGCACAGTTACCGGCGCGGTTACCGCCACGGAGCCAAGAACGACGAGCGCGGCCTCCGGACCGGCCAGCACGGCTGCTGGTGCGGCCACGAGCACCGCGAGGACGGTGGTCACTGCCGTGACGGGTGTTGTCGGCGCGGGCACTGGCTCTCTCTAGCCCGGCGGTTGACGATGATTAGAGAGGACGCAAGGACAGCGGAGGCGTGAGTGCTGCCGCGACCTCTACCGTCGCAGCTGACTCGCGGCTTCGGGCGCGCCCGTTACGGGAGGATTCGGCCTCCAGGGAGGGTTTCGGGTATGGATCACCGGATCGGCCGCGGACCGGCCCCGGGTCCATCGCCCGTCTTTCTGGTGGCGCAGCGACTGCTGGGTACGGTGATGCGAGGTGTATGCCGTGCCTGGTCCGGCCGGGCGTGATGCGGGCCGGGCCATCCGGTTCGCGTGGAAAGTAGGGCTTTCACGGAAGATCCGGGCAGTCATAGGGCACCGAACCCTCCAGGTAAGCCAAATATTCCACGATCTTTTTCGAAATTTGTGACGGGTGGGTTCCGAGTACAGGGAGCGCCCGGGGGCGGCGGCTGGGGCGCGGCGTTTCGGGCCCTCGGGGCGTGACCGTCGAGTTGATCGTGAGCCGTCGCTCGGGGCACTGGTTCGCCCGGTTACCGGGCCGAGGGCCTCATGGATGAGCCAGGGTAAGTCCAGCGGCGCTTCGCCGGAACGCCGTTCCAGCTGCTTGGCTGTCTTCGATGTGCCAGTCCTGATGGTAAAGTCCCTGGTCCTGGGCGATATCGAACCACACGAGCCCGATCGTGTCGTACAGGCGCATCCCGGAAAATAGATCGGGGATTTTCCGGGCCTGGCCGGCGTTGGGACCTACGGCTACCTCAGACAGCAAGATGGGCAAGCCGGTAAGGTCCCGCACCTGTCCAATCGTTTCACCGAAGATGCTGAAAAACGTTTCCGACGGCCTGTAGTAGTAGCCGTCGATGCCGACCCAGTTGACGTACTTGGCGCCCGGCCACCATGAGGCGATCTGGCCCGTGCCGGGCTCATCTGCCTGAAGGGTCCACAGCCACGTGACATTATTTGTGCCCTGCTGGCGAAACAGTGTCACGATGTGTTGCCATGCCGCTACGAAGGTCGCCGCTTTCAGGTGTCCGTAGCCCCACGAATACCAGTAAGCGTTCATCTCGTGCCCGAAGCCGATGACGACCGGATGGCTGAAGGCCCGGACGCTGGCGGCGAACGAGCGCAAGTAGCCGTCATAGCCGCCAGCTGCGATCTTCGCGACCGAGGCGAAGGTGGGATCCCACTGCATAATCGTGGCCGCGCCGTGGTTGTAAACCGTCTTGGCGAACGACGTCTGGAAGGGTTCACTCCACCCGCTGTAATACCCGACGAGATTAGGCTGTCGGCCGGCGACCCTGGTGAAATCCGCGACCGGCTGGTAGCTATCAAGCGCCCCAGACTCATAGACGCCTAGGTACGACGCCGGAGCGACGGGCAGCGATCCCGAGGCGCCTCCCGAGACGAGACGGCCGATCCCGAAGAGTGCGGCGGCGACAGCGATAACGACGACCACCACCAGGATCACCAGGCGGGATCTCATGACGGTTGACTCCCAAAGAGATGCGTTGCCGACCGCGAAGTTGTCTCGAGCTCATCAGCGTAACCGAGAGGTCGTGATGGGATGAGGAGGACGGCCGGCCATCGATCGCCAGGATCGTGTACGGCTGCGAACGCTTACCTTCGGCCACGCCACGGAGCTGGCTGACCTACCCATAGTTCCTGCTCAGCGGCATGCATGGTGGCTTCAGACACAAAGGATCTTGTGTTCCATCGGGGTCAGATAGATCAGTTCTGTTCCGAAATGCGTAAACGCACCCCATGGCGGATGCCTGAACAGTACCTTTTGTTAGCGTGCCGCAGTTGGGGTAAATCGCCACGACATGTGACACCGGTAACACATTAGGTGGGCATGGGGAGGAGTCGAGCAAACCGACCGGACCAGTGATCAGAGGCGGGTGCCGCCTATGGACTGCAACACGACGTATACGACGCAATGTCCGTTAGCTCTGTCACGTCGACTGGCCAGTGCGCGGCCTGCCTTGGAACATCAAGATTCGTTGGCGCAGTCGGGCGAGTACGTCGTGTCAAGGTGTGCTAATTATCACTTGGGGGGAAGCGCGCAAATGCTGAAACCTTCAGTATCTGTTGTCATTCCAGCGCTCAATGAAGCCCGTAACATACCGCATGTATTTGCACAGATACCCGATGATGTACACGAGGTCGTCCTAGTAGATGGCTTCTCGATAGACGACACTGTGGCTATAGCACGCAGCCTCCGGTCAGACGTGCGTATTATCCGTCAGACACGCCGAGGTAAAGGAAATGCTCTAGCCTGCGGATTTGCAGCGGCAACCGGCGACATCATTGCTATGGTCGACGCAGATGGTTCTGCCGACCCCGGCGAGATTCCTCGGTTTGTGACCGCACTCCTTGATGGTGCTGACTTTGCCAAAGGGACGCGATTTGCTGAGGGCGGTGGCAGCGGCGACATCACACGTTTGCGCAGTCTAGGGAACTCAGCACTTACCAGCTTTTTCAACGCATGTTACCGCAGGAGCTACTCAGATCTTTGTTATGGCTTCAACGTATTCTGGCGGCGGCATGTGCCGGTCCTGAGACTGGACGCGACTTCTCCTCGCCAGCCTGGCGACGACAAGAGGCTTTGGGGCGACGGTTTCGAGGTCGAGACGCTCATCCACGTTCGTGTCGCCCAAGCCGGGCTGGTCGTGGCCGAGGTCCCGAGCTTCGAGCACCCAAGGCTCCATGGAGTAAGTAATCTTAATGCGTTCCGTGACGGCCGTCGCGTACTACAGACCATCCTCATAGAACGACGTTCCACCCAGCGCCCGCCCATCATCGAATCTGCCCAGCCAGCTATACCTCTCCGGCCTATAGCGGCAGCTCGACTTCTGCGGGAAAGCCCCTCCTCCGTGCTAGCCGGATCGGAACCGGGAACAGGTGGAGGCGTCGATGATTGGGGCGGTGCCAGTTGACCTGGGCATTGTATTTGAACTGTAGAGGTTGGCCCACGTTGGAAGAATTTCAGGCGCCAGTACCTATAGTTCGTGACGGCCAACCCCGCTATGGGCCTAACCGACCATATACCCAGGTCTGTCGATCGCTACGTGCCGTAGGAAGATCGCTCCTAAAGCTCCGATCTCTTCGACAAGGGGGTACGGGGCTTACCTGGGCGTCTCGACTAGCAGACAAGGGGGATGGTAGGTGACTGCGCCCCTGCCCGCCGAAGAACGGGTGGTTGTCGTAGGATCAGGCTGGCTCTTCGCGTCTGGGATCAGCCACTATACCTACATGCTTTCGTCGGCCCTGGCTGAAGAGTACGACGTTGGTGCGCTGTTGATGCGACGGCTCGTCCCCCGGCGTCTTTACCCGGGCCGCGATCATGTTGGCGCCGACGTGGCTAATGCGGTGACCTACCCAGCCAACGTGTGTGTCTATGACGGCGTTGACTGGTATTGGGGGCCATCCCTCACCAACGCGTTCAGATACCTGGACCAGCAGAATCCAACGGTGCTGATTCTGCAATGGTGGACTGGTGCGGTTCTGCACAGCTACCTGCGCCTAGCCAGGTACGCGGCCCGGCGCGGCGCACGGATCATCCTGGAGTGGCACGAAGGGCAAGATGTAGGTGAAGCAGCGCTGCCCGGGGCCCGTCGTTACGTACGAGCACTCATGCCCCACCTACTGACCATTACGGATGCTCATGTGGTCCATTCTAGCTACGACTTGCAAACTATCCCGGCCGCATACTCGCTCGGCGCTGCGCCCGTACGCATCATGCCGCACGGTCCTTACCAGCACCTCGCCCGGCCCACCGCGATTGAGGTCGGCACTGACGATCGCGTTCCATTCCGGCTCCTCTACCTCGGCGTCGTTCGCCCGTTCAAGGGTGTAGAGGACTTGGTGGCGGCGTTCAGCGCGCTCGATCGTGATCAAGCCATTCAATTTCGGCTGTCCGTGATCGGAGAGACGTGGGAGGGCTGGAAAGCCCCCGATCAAGCCATAGCTCGCAGCCCGCATGCCGACCTGATCGAGCGGGTGGACCGCTATGTAACCGACGCAGAGCTAATCACCTACTTCGAGCAGGCTGACGCGGTCGTCCTCCCTTATCATCGCTCATCTTCATCAGGTCCACTCCACATAGCCATGAGCTCTGGTCTGCCAGTTGTCGTAACGGCTGTCGGCGGACTGGTTGAGGCGGTCCAAGACTATCCCGGCGCGTTGCTGGTCCCACCACGTGACCCGACTGCCTTGCGGGGCGCCCTCTTGCGACTGCTCGAACGCCGCGGACGACGGTACTCAGACCCGCATTCTTGGCAAAAAACCGTGAATTCCTACCGAACTCTATTCGACCAGTTGCACCGGGCTGAGCCGCGAAGCGGCCGGCATGCCGACCGATCGCCTACTCCTACCGGAGTGGATGGCTCGTGAGGATCGCTCAGGTCGTCGGTTCTTTTCAGCCGCAGATCGGCGGGGTTGAGACGCATGTCAGCCGCTTGGCGCAAGGTTGCGCCGAAGCCGGAGACGAGGTGACAGTCCTTACCCACCAGTTTGACGGCTCCCCGGCCGACGAACGAATCGGAGCGATCCGGGTGCGTAGGTTCCCGCTCACCGTAAACTCAGGGACCTATCCAATCTCGCTGAGACTTTTCCGTTATTTGAAAAATCATGCTGACGAATTTGATCTTATCCACGCGCACAGCTACCACACTCTCGTTGGGCATGCCGCAGTAGGCCGGGCTCTACCCGTGGTCTTTACACCGCATTACCACGGCACCGGCCACACGGCGCTGCGGACATTTCTCCACCGGCTGTATCGGCATGCAGGCGGGCGGCTCTTCAACGCAGCAGATGCGATAATTTGCGTTTCCGAAGCCGAACGCAACCTGGTAAGCAGAGACTTTCCTGCTGTAGCTGGCAAAATAAGCACGATTTCTAACGGAACTGACCCGAGATTTCCCGTGCCGGAAGAAAACCTAGTCCCGATCCAGCAGCCGGCGGTGCTCACCGTGGGTCGCCTAGAGCGGTATAAGAATGTCGATCTTATCATCGACGCTTTCCGTGCGTTGCCGGTTGCTGCGGTCCTTTACATAGTAGGCGATGGACCTGACCGTCTCCGACTAGAGCACCATGCACGGAACAGCGAACCAGGTTGGCCGATAAATTTCACTGGCAGAATCCCGGACTCGGCACTCGATCGGCTGTTCGCTCAGGCCCAAGTCGTCGTATCGGCCAGCGATCACGAAGCTTTCGGGCTTACTCTCTCGGAGGGGCTCGCCGCCGGCGCCCAGGTAGTAGCTTCCGCCCTCCCTGCTCATGCTGAGCTAGCCTGCCTAGCAGGGGCATCCGCCCCGGTCGCCCTAGTCGACCCGCGGGATGCCAGGCAGTTCACGGACTTCCTCGCGGCCGCGCTGCACACAGGTCGCGTCGCACCCAGAGATCTAAAACTGCCCTCATGGACTGAGGTGATCGCAGATACCCGCGAGCTGTATGCGCAGGTACGATCACATGACCGTCCAGTCAGCCGAAGGGGGCCCTGACCATGCCGCAGCTCTCTGTTCTGCCGCCTACAGCGCAATCGGCGCTCATGGGGACAGCTTGACAGCCGCACCTTACCAACGCCAGTTGGATCCGACCTCGCACCGGGAGTCATCTGTCCATCACTCCCAGGTCGCTCACCGTTCGCGGGCCGTCCATCACTCCAGGGCCGCACCAAAACCTCGCCACGCGATCGCCTACCTCTATGTCGGGACCTTCGCAGCGTGCGAGTTGGTTGGCATGGCATCAGTGGTGCGGGCGTATCAGATCGCACAGGCCACTGTTACTAGTACATCAGAATTCGCGTGGTTCTGGATGGGGATGTTCTTTATCGAACTCCCAATAGCCGGATTGATAGCTCGCAGGTCCACGACTCGGGCCGCGCGAACCGCTTTGCTTATTCTCTACGGACTTGTCAGTTATGCGCCTAAGCTGTTGAGGAATCCGACGGCGCCTATATATCACGACGAGTTTGCGCACTGGCTTGCAACCTACCAGATAATTAATACCGGAAAACTGTTTCAATCCAATAACATAATATCTATTATCGCGCAGTACCCAGGCTTGCACGCCGCGACTGCTGCACTCGTTCTTGTCGCCGGCTTGACTATTTGGCAAGCAGCCACCCTGCTGCTGATACTCTTTCACGTCACTCTAGTTCTCGGGATAGCCTCGTTGGCCAATGCCCTGGGATTTAATAGCAGAACCGCCTCGGTTATAGCCATTCTTTATGCCCTTAATTCCTCGTTTCTTTATTTTGATACCCAATATGCATACGAATCTATGGCCATTACACTGGTCGTTTGGGCCCTCGTCGCCTACGTGCGGGCCATCCGCTCGCAGCCACGCCAGGGCCAGGCCGCGTGGAGCGCGCTGACAGTTATGCTCTCGGCAGGTACCGTCATCACGCACCACCTGTCAACGTTCACGCTAATTCTCATCATGGCGCTAATTGCGTTGGGAATGAGCCTTCCCTGGCTAGCTAGAGGAGAAAGCTGGGCTCGAGCCTGTACCACAGCATGGGGACTGACCCTGGCTGCGACCCTGATCGCGGGCGCATGGTTCCACTTTGTCGCCCCAACTACCCTGTCCTATCTGTCTCCGTATCTCGGTGAGGGCCTGTCCGAGTTGATGCAGGCTGCTCGGGGCACTGGAAGCGCCCGCCAACTTTTCGGAGCATCACTTTCGCCGCCGTGGGAGCAGAAAGCCGCCTACATGGTGACCGTGTTCGCTCTACTTATGGCCGTGGGCGGACTTATTCTAATTCGTGCCTGGATTAGGGATGGTCGCCTGCCTCGCGGCGATCGCCGCGCGCTAATAGCAGCCTTCTCCCTGCTAGGCCTTGTATATTTCCCGTCAACCATCTTTATTCTCTCCGCGGCAGGGGCGGAGGGCGCACGGCGCTCATGGGCCTTCACTTGGATTGGGCTCTCACTACTGGCTGGCCCGGCTGCTGTCTGGCTGATTGACTGGGCAGGACGCAGCGCACAGCGATGGAAGAGGGTTAGCTTGCGTTCGGGCCTGGCAGCCACTCTGGCCATCGCCCTCGTCGGTGGAACTGCAGCGGGCCTTGAGGCTTCGTACCGATTTCCCGGTCCATTTCTCTATGGCTCAGATGCGCGTTCTGTCACCCCAGAACTGCTAGCCATGAGCCAGTGGTTTTCGGCTCGATTCGGAGTTGGTAACAATGTTGTCACCGATCGTTATACCGGACTCATCGTCGCCTCGTATGGCTTGCAGAAGGTCGCCGCTCCCTCCGTCGGATTCCCTGTTTACAACCTGTATCTCGCAAAACCGGGTGCTGCAATCGAGCCCAGTTTTCTTCTCTCCGATTTGGGTCTTTCCAATTATACGTATCTTATAGTTGACTCTCGCATGGCCTACGATGTACCAGAGCTTGGCGTGTACTTCACGCCTAACGATCCCAGCTCGGTCCGGCCGCAAGGAAACCAGTCTCCTTTTTACGGGAGACTGGGCAAATTCGATAAAATTCAATGGGCGATAAAAGTCTTCCAGTCCGAAGACTACTCGGTCTACCGGCTCAATCTTCCCGCCCCGCCAACCGGCTACCAGCTGCAGCCTCCAAGGAAACCAGGAAAACATGGGAAGGTGCTGCAGGGTAAGTTGGCGGTGACTCCATGACTGGAAATCGCAAGACCTCGCCCCGCTTCAAGAACTTGTTCCTATCGACGTGGCCACTCTGGGTGCTTCTAGTTTTCGCTACCCTATCAGTTATACGTTTGCTACCCGGCGGTGCCCCACGTGCAGTTGTCGGAGCGCCAATTATGCTGATAGCTCCCGGAGCACTCGTCCTCGGTGCTGTCTTTGGCGAGCGTCGCCGCCCTCAGGGGCCGATGTTCTTCTGCTATGCAACGCTGCTGAGCGTGTTGTGCTCGGCTTTTGCCGCGTTGATGCTCTACGCCGCCGGGGCTCTCATCACGGCCGGAAGTGTATACTTGTGCCTGCTTGCGGTTTCATCCGCGCTGGCCGTCGCGGCTGAAGCACGACTCCTCATTGGGCGGCCGGGGAAAGGGCGCCGGGCAGCCCGCAGTCGTGAGTCGCTAACCTCAGACCAGTCTGACGCAGAGACCGACGATGCAGAGGCGCCGGCGCACACCGCGGGTAGCGGTTATCAGTCCATTGTTGCACTTGTAACTGGGATCAGTCTTCTGGCTGGCGGGCTGTATCTTTATGATCATCTGTCTCATCCGGCTCAAGCTGGCTACACCTGGATGGCTTGGACGGGTCCCCCGATCACGGGCGATATCGTCGTCGGCTCCAAGGGAGCCAATCTGAGCTTTCAGATCGTCCATCGCCAGCCGAACCCCGCAACGTTCAGACTCGCTGCGACGTGGCTCGGCACTCCTTCCCGACCTCTGTCAAAATCCTTGAACTTTAGCATCGGCCCGAATCGTACCTTCCGCGGTAGTCTCTTCGTCCCGCCGCTACCTAATGGGTGTACCTATAGGGTCATGATTACCTTGACTGCGGCCCAGCAAATCGACCCACTAACCCGAAGCCCGCAAATCTGGTCGATAAATGCTGATGTTTATGATCCCCGTAAGTCTTCAAGAAAATGCACGCAATGATAGCCCAGCTTACTGTTCCCATACGGGGGGTGCCCGGCTACTTCCACCGAGCCCGGTCGGACAGCCTGGTCCGAAACAGCCTCTACCTTATGGCCTCCACTATCGTAACTGCGGGTTTGGGTTATATATTCTGGGCATTTGCTGCGCATGTCTTTACGAGTCAGGAAGTAGGCATCGGCAGTGCGGTAATCTCGCTGTGCTCAACGACGGCGTTGCTCACGTATCTAGGGTCCTCGGCGTTGTTGATCGAGCGCCTGCCTGGAAGTGAGCGCTCCAGCCGGTGGACGGCCACACTTCTTCGCGTATGCCTGGCTACGGCCTGTGTTACCGCGCTGGTGACGGCGGCCGCAGTGCCTGTGCTGCTGAATTCCAAAGATTACCGCTTGTTCTTCAGTACCGCGCCGCCGATATTGATTGCTGTAGGCGGTGCCGCGGCCTGGACTTTGGTCAACCTCCTCGGCGCGGCGTTTATCGCGGCTCGTCGCGCTGGCCGGCTACTGTCCATACAGACGTTGGTCAGCGTGGCGAAGGTCCTCCTCGTGCTCCCGTTCGCGGCCGCCGGGACCGGCGCCGCCGGGCTGGTGGGAGCATGGGCTGCGAGCGCCGTACTCGGCGTGCTTGTCGGGACAGCCTGGCTGGTGCCCAAGATGGGTCTCGGTCACCGTCCTGGGTTTGAACCGCGGCGGCGGGCCGGGAGTAGCCCGCCTGACCTGCGTCCGCGCCAGAACCAACGCCCGCGTCATCGGCGAGATCTCGCTCCTCCCAGCGGTCGTTCAGTTCGCCATTGGGTGGGGCAGCATCTCACAAGCGCGGGGGGCATTTTGGTGCCCCTGGTGCTTCCTGTGCTTGTGGTTCTCCGTCTCGGAGTTACTCAGAATGCCTATTTTTACATTACTGAAATGATGGGTGCGGCTTTTTTTATGGTTAGCCCTTCAGTCGCCCAGGCAGTGTTCGCTGAAGGTGTGCGCGCGAATTCTGATATACGTAGAGTAGTCGTCAAGGCCCTGCGTGTCATCGCCGTGCTTTTGGCACCTGCGGTAGCAGTGATGCTTCTCTGCGGGAAGCTAATTCTTGGACTTTTTGGGGCTTCTTACGCCACAGCAGGTTACGGACTTCTGGTCTTGCTGGCACTTTCTGCCCTGCCGGACGCCGTGTCTAACGTTGCCGTCGTGGTCTGCAGGGTCACTCAGAGGCTAGGGTACTCGACAGCCCTTAACCTCAGCATTCTAGTGATTACCCTGCTGGCAGCATGGTTTCTTATGCCCCGTATGGGAATCACGGGAGTTGGCGTGGCCTGGCTGGGAGCACAAACGGTCGGAGCCATCGCAAGTATACCCGCTTATGCCAGAATCAGAAAGCCGGTGTCGTTGGGTCAGGCGGGCTCGGAGCTCAGTCGGACAATGATAACGGAAACCCAATCCGACCTCGGTATCGCGCTACTGATTGAGATCGCTAGGCAGCAGGCCTTGAACGGGATTAACAGCCCATGAGATGTTAGCCGCCTATCGCGCCATTGCACAACATTTCTACCGGAGAGAAGCGTCGCCGATGATGGTCGATCAGGATCATCGCCTTACGGTAACTTGTGAGAGGTATAGATGATCCAGCAGGCCCTACGTCTTGTGGTAAATACTGCGATGCTCCACAGAGATCCTGTCCGGTATTTTAGGAGGCAGGGTGCCGACATAGGTGAGGGTGTAGAGATATTCGGCGCACGGTTGTTCACTCTCGGCAGTGAGCCATATCTGGTCTCAATCGGTAACTTCGTTACTATCAGTAATAATGTGGACTTCATTACACATGATGGCGGAATGAGGCTTGCACGGGCTGAACATCCAGGCGCTTATCTCTATGGGCGGATTAAAGTTGGACACAATTGTTTCCTTGGCGCGCAATGCAGCCTACTGCCGGGAGCGAAAATTGGCAATGGGTCTATCGTCGGCGCCGGCTCGGTTGTAACCGGCGAGATTCCTCCGGGGGTTGTTGCGGTTGGCGTACCTGCGAAGCCAATCAAGTCCGTAGAGGAATATATCCAAGGAAAGATGCATTTGTGGATTGACACTAAAAATCTAACACCTGTCAAAAAAAGGGAATTGTTGCTTCGTGAACTGCCTAAATAATCTGGAGATTAGCAACCTTGCAACGGGCGCTGGCTCGTGCCCGGCCAAGTTTGCGGGTAAGCCATCGGTCGTGCACCGCCCGGCCGATCCGGTATCCAGGTTTACCAGCCACGGTCACATCGTGGCCCATGTGAAGGCCCGCAGGCCAGCCGATTGCCTGCGGATGGTCCGGCTGTGGCAGCTCCTCTACCGCTTCAAACGGTCCCTGGCCAACCTCACCAGCGGCAACATCAGCCGGCTGACCGTGCCGGGGAAGACCCGGCTCAAACGGATGCAGGACCGTTAGGCGCAGGTGAAGGGAGGGTCATCGCCGTGAGCGTTGTTGGAGAATCTCATGCTCAGTAACCGATCATGATCTTAGCTTGTTATTTAACCCCTGCTGTCTGGCGTGACATTTTTGTCCGTGTTGTCTGGCGTGTTGCCGTGACAGCGGGCGGCCACCGCGACACTGTCGGTTCTGTCTGACGGAATCCGGTAGTGGAGGCGGTGGCCGTGGCCTTCAGTATGGCCTGGCCGCGGGAAGCGGTCCAGGACGGGGAACAGGCGGGCGGGCTGCTCGCGGCGTTCCGCGGCGAGTTGTTCGGGTGTCTCGGGAGGTACCGGGACACGCTGGCCGAGGTGTGCGACGCGGTGCTGTGCAAGCAGGACCGGGTGCACATGGCCGCGGAGCTGTCGCTGGAACCGGAGTACCGCCGCGGGCACGGCGCGGTGTATAAGGCGCTCAACCGCGGGCAGGTGCAGGTCGCCCGGCTGCGCTGGGCGCTGGCCGCGCTCCCGCTGCGGGCCTGGGATGACGGGCGGATCCGGCTGGCGGCGGATGTGAGCAACTGGCTGCGCCCGGACGCGGCCACCAGCCCGGAGCGGCTGTTCTGCCACTGCTACGCGCGCGGAAGAGGGAACGCGCAGATGATTCCCGGCTGGCCGTACTCGCTGGTCGCCGCGCTGGAGCCCGGCCGCACCTCGTGGACCCTGCCGCTGGATGCGGTCCGGCTCGGCCCGGCCGACGACGCGACCGAGGTGACCGCCGGCCAGGTCCGCCAGGTCGTGGCCGGTCTCATCGAGGCCGGGCACTGGCACGACGGCGACCCGGACATCCTGGTCGTGTTCGACTCCGGTTATGACCTGACCCGGCTGGCCTGGCTGCTGAAGGATCTCCCCGTCGAGATCATGGGACGGCTGCGCAGCGACCGGGTCATGTACTTCCCCGCACCGGCGCGCCTGCCCGGCTCCAACGGCCGCCCGGTGCGGCACGGAGCCGCGTTCAAGCTCTCCGGCGAGCGATCCTGGCCCGCCCCGGCGGTGACCGCCGTCACCGAGACGACCCGGTACGGCACTGCCCGGGCCGCGGCCTGGGGCCGGCTGCACCAGCGGCTGGCCAGCCGCGCCGGATGGGAACACCACGACGGCGACCTGCCCGTCATCGAGGGCACCCTCATCCGGCTGCACGTCGGTCACCTGCCCGGCAACCGGAGCCCGGAGCCGCTGTGGCTGTGGTCCTCACGCGCTGGCACGTCCGCCGGGGAGGTCACCCGCACCTGGCAGGCGTTCCTGCGCCGGTTCGATATCGAACACACGTTCAGGTTCCTGAAACAGGTGCTCGGCTGGACCCGGCCCAAGCTGCGCGACCCGGCCGCCGCCGACCGGTGGACCTGGCTGATCATCGCCTGCTACGCCCAGCTGTATCTCGCCCGCCACCTTGCCGCCGATATCCGGCTGCCCTGGCAGCGACCCTGCCCGCCCGGCCGGCTGACCCCCGCCAGGGTCCGCCGCGGGTTCCGCAGCATCCGCCAGACGCTGCCCGATCTGGCCGGCGCGCCGAAACCCGGCAAACCCGGACCAGGACGCCCGCCCGGCTCGAAGAACAGGCACCCGGCAACCCGCCACGACGTGGGTAAGACCGTCAAACGCGACGAATCCAAGAAGGAAACCCGCAGACAGAAGGGTTAAATAACAAGCTAAGACGTGAACTTCATCGGGTCCGGTGACCGTAGCACTCAGGAGATGGCCCGCAGTTCCCGGCTGATCAGG
>JBEKGC010000122.1:0-14913 GCA_050013055.1 Streptosporangiaceae bacterium | reverse complement strand
GCGAACGACAACAACGGCCCATCGTTGTCGTCCCAGCGACAACAACGGCCCATCGTTGTCGCCAGGTTCGGGGCTGTAAGGGTGACTGGAAGCGGGGCGAACGTGACCTGCGGTGGCACTAGTCCTGGTCCCAGCCGGGCCGGACCAGGCCGGCCCTGTAGGCGAAGACGACCAACTGCGCCTGGCCCCGGGCGCCTCGCTTACCTGGCACCCCGAAGTGCCCGTCCGCTCCTGGGCGCCTATGGGTCGGGCCGTCTGTTCTCCGGGACGTTGATCGCCGAGCGCAGCCAGCGGTCAGACAGCGGCTCGTCGTCGAATCGCGGAATGACATGCATATGGGGATGCAGGACACCACCCTGGTTCCAGCCAAGCAGATAGCCGTCTGGGGCCGGCAGATCGTGCAGCGCCATCCTGGCCTGGAGCAAGAGATCCTGAACGTCTGCCCACTCCGCGGGGTCAGCTCGAAGACCGGCGTCCGGTGGGCGATGGGCACGATCGCCCCGGAGCCGGGCAAGACGCCCTCCGCCAGCCTGGCTCGGGCCTGGATGCCCGGGTCCCAGGTCGAGGCGAATACGCAGCGGGGGTCTCGATGAAGATCTCGGCTGCCCTCATCCAGCTTTGATCACAGAACACGCAGCCTTCGCTCATGGAGTGCCTCCCTGGTCACGGCGGCGCGCCGTCGCCGGACCATCCGAACCGGGCACCACGCCTGGCGTCGGCACGCTCAGTAACACCGCCTCGTCACTCCCCAGCCCCTACACCCGTAGTAAAAGGGCCGCCGGCGAAGGCTTTTGACCCATCCCGCGGGGTACAACTCATCGTGATCAAGGACACGCCCCTAACCCAAGCGCGGGCGTGCACACTTAGGGGGTGGCTCGCGTAATCGCCGGCGAGGCGGGTGGGCGTCGGCTGGTGGTCCCGAACGGACGGGATACCCGGCCGACAAGCGACCGTGCCAGGGAGGGCTTGTTCGCCACCGTCACCTCGAT
Source organism: Streptosporangiaceae bacterium (assembly GCA_050013055.1). Lineage (GTDB taxonomy): Bacteria > Actinomycetota > Actinomycetes > Streptosporangiales > Streptosporangiaceae > Palsa-504. Next base: position 13,924 of record JBEKGC010000122.1, on the reverse strand, counting down.
CGTGGGCTCGCTGGCCGGTAAGCGAGTGCTTGACCTGTACGCGGGATCAGGCGCGGTGGGCCTGGAGGCGCTGTCCCGTGGCGCGGAGCACGTGCTGCTCGTCGACCACGGGGCCCGTGCGGCCCGCGTTATCAGGGAGAACATCGGGGCGATCGGGCTGCCGGGCGCCACGGTGATCGCGGACCGGGTGGAACGCGTGCTCGCCCGCGGCCCGGACCAGGCGCCCGCGACTGGGCGCTACGATGTCGTGTTCGCCGATCCGCCGTACGCGACGGCGGACACGGAGGTATCCCGGGTGCTCTCGCTGCTGGCGGGCGAGGGGTGGCTGGCCCCCGGGGCCCTGGTGATCGTGGAGCGCGCCACCCGATCCGGGCCGGCCCGCTGGCCAGCCGGTTTCGTGCCCGACCGGGCGCGAAAGTACGGGGAAGCCACCTTCTGGTACGGCCTCGTCCCGGAGACCCCGGAAACCCCCGAAACCCCGTCAGCCACCCCATTGAAGCTCTCACGTCGGAGCAGAGAGGACGGGACCGCATGCAACGCGTAGTCTGTCCGGGTTCTTTTGATCCTGTGACCAACGGTCACCTCGACATCATCGGCCGCGCCGCCGGGCTCTACGACGAGGTGATCGTCGCGGTGCTGATCAACGTGACCAAGCGCAGCCTGTTCACCGTCGACGAGCGCGTCGAGATGCTGAGTCAGGTCACCAGCCGCTATGCCAACGTCAGGATCGACCGCTTTCACGGCCTGATGGTGGATTTCTGCGCGGCCAACGGGATCACCGCGGTGATCAAGGGGCTGCGGGCCGTCAGCGACTTCGAGTACGAGATGCAGATGGCGCAGATGAACTACCGGATGGCGAAGGTCGAGACGCTCTTCATGACCACCAATCCGCTGTACTCGTTCTTGCGGTCGAGCCTGGTCAAGGAGATCGCCAGGTACGGCGGAGACGTCAGCGGACTGGTCCCTGAGACGGTACTTTCCCGGCTGCGGGACCGCCTGGCCGAAGAAGACTAGGACGCGGGCGGCCGGGCCGGAATACCGGGGGCCGCCGTCAAGTTGGGGATTACCGCGCGCCGCCGGTAAGCTGGGGCGCTCGGTTCTTCTCCGTTATCCATCGAGTACACCGCCATGCCCAATACACGCACACATGCCCCCCGAGGCGCGTTCGTCTTCGACACGCGCTCTCTTAGCCGTCAGGCGGGGTCCGCGCTGTCGCAGACGCGGACCGTGCCGGCTCCCGACGATCTGCGCCTCGAACTCGTCTACGTTCCGGTGGGCGCTGACGTCGTCCTCGACGTCAAGTTCGAGGCGGTTACCGAGGGCGTTCTGGCCACCGGGTCCGGGACCGTCCCGCTCGCCGGTGAGTGCGCGAGGTGCCTGGCCCCGCTGGCCGAGACGTTGACGGCCAGTTTCCAGGAGCTTTACGTATACGATGACGGGCGGCCGCGCGGCGCTCGCGGGAGCCACGAGGCCCGCAGGCCGCATGACCGGCGGGACCATGACCGGCGGGAAAAGTACGATTGGCGCGAAGGGCACGATCAGGACGAGGAGCTCGACGACGAGGTGCGCTACCTCGACGGCGACCTGCTCGACTTGGAGCCGGCCTTCCGTGACGCGGTTGTGCTCGCGCTGCCGATGTCACCGCTATGCCGGGACGACTGTCCCGGGCTGTGCGTCGAATGCGGCGTGCCGCTGGCTGAGGCGGGCCCGGACCACGGGCACGAGGACGCGACCGACCCGAGGTGGGCCGGCCTGAAGCAGCTCGACGGCCAGCCGCAGCTCGACGACCAAATAGGCAACCAACCGGACCGGCGCGCCCGCGCCACAGACATACAGGAGGGCTGACGTGGCGGTTCCCAAGCGGAGGATGTCCCGCAGCAACACCCGATCACGGCGTGCTCAGTGGAAGGCCACCGCGCCCGCGCTGGTGAGCTGCCCCCAGTGTCACGAACCCAAGCTGTCGCACGTGGCCTGCCCGACGTGCGGCACGTACCGGCGGCGCCAGGTCATCACGCCGTCCTGAGAGCTGACCGGCCCGAGCCGGAGCGAAGGCTGATCGCCCCGCCCGGCCGGGCATGATCAGCGAATGCTACGAGGAGGACGTGGTGGGCGTCGTGAGCCGGTCATGGGATGGCGGTGTGAACGCCGGGAAAGATCCCGCTGATCTCAGGCACGTCCTAGACGTGCCGATCATGCCCGAGTCGCTTGAGCGCGCGCTGACGCATCGGTCGTATGCGTACGAGAACGCCAACCCCCCCACCAACGAGCGGCTGGAGTTTCTCGGCGATTCGGTGCTCGGCCTCGTCGTGACCGACACGCTGTTCCGTGGCTACCCGAACCTGCCTGAGGGCCAGCTGGCCAAGCTCCGGGCCGCCGTCGTCCAGATGGGCGCGCTCGCCGAGGTGGCGAGGGAACTCGACCTGGGTTCCTACGTCCGGCTCGGCCGGGGTGAGCAGGTGACCGGCGGCCGGAACAAGGCCTCGATCCTGGCTGACACGCTGGAAGCGGTCATCGGCGCGGTCTACATCGACTGCGGCCTGGCCGAGGCCAGCACGCTGGTCCACCGGCTGTTCGACCCGGTCATCGCCCGGTCGGCCCGGCTCGGCGCGGGGCTTGACTGGAAGACGTCGCTGCAAGAGCTCACCGCGGCCCACCTGCTTGGCGTCCCCGAGTACCAGGTCGAGGAGAGCGGGCCGGACCATCAGAAATCGTTTCACGCCGTGGTCCGGGTGGGCGGCCGGGTCCTTGGCTCCGGTCAGGGACGCTCGAAGAAGGCCGCCGAGCAGCAGGCGGCCGAGGCGGCCTGGAACGCGATCACGGCCGAAGCGGGCGGCCAGCCCACAGCCTCCGGCCAGCCCACAGCCTCCGGCCCGGACCTGACGGCCGCTCCCGGCGATCTGGCTCCCGGCGGCGATCTGGCTCCCGGCGATGACACGTACGACGAGGGGCAGGCACCCGGTCCCGCGCCGGAGGCGTGAGCCGTGCCCGAACTGCCCGAGGTCGAAACGGTCCGCCGTGGCCTGGAACGTCATGTGCTTGGCCGCCCCGTCGAGGCCGTCCACGTGCTGCACCCCCGTGCGGTCCGCAGGCAGCCAGCCGGGGCCACCGAGTTCGAGACCGCCCTGGCTGGACGCACCCTGGACAGCGCCAGGCGCCGCGGCAAGTACCTGTGGATGTCGGTCGGCGAGGACGCCGTGCTTGCGCATCTGGGCATGAGCGGGCAGCTGCTCGTGGGTGAGCCGGACCGGCCGCTGTCACCGCACGTCAGGATCTGGTTCACCTTCAAAGACGAGGGTCCGGACCTGCGCTTCACCGACCAGCGGACGTTCGGCCACATGTGCGTGGTCCGAGACGGCGCCGAACTTCCCGGCCCGATCGCGCACATCGCCCCCGACCCGTTCGAGCCGGCCTTCGACCCGGTCCTGCTGGCCAAGCGGCTACGCCAGCGCCACACCGGGGTCAAGCGCGCGCTGCTCGACCAGTCGCTGGTCAGCGGCATCGGCAACATCTACGCGGACGAGGCGCTCTGGCGGGCCCGGCTGCACTGGGCCAGGCCCACCGAGACCCTGAACGGCCCGGAGATCAGCCGGCTGCTCACCGCGGTGCACCAGGTGCTCGGCGAGGCGCTGGCCGCGGGCGGCACCTCGTTCGACGAGATGTACGTCAACGTCAACGGGGAGAGCGGGTACTTCGAGCGGTCGCTCGCAGTCTACGGGCGGGAAGGCCTGCCGTGCCCGCGGTGCGACACCCAGGTCCGGCGGGACTCGTTCATGAACCGGTCCGCGTACAGCTGTCCTGGCTGTCAGCCCAGGCCCCGCCGGGCCCGCTGGTAAGCTAAGGGTAACCCGGACTGGTCCGGGGCGGGTTAAGGTCGCCGGATCCTGGGCGGCAGGCCCGTTGAACGGGTACAATGGAATACGTTTGTTAGCAAAGATAAGGTGTAAAGCAGACATCGGTTGGACCGGTGCAGGCACGCAACTTGACCAGCAAACGCCAAGGTGAGAAACTAGTTCTCGTTGGTTGCGCGCGCGAAACTCGCGCGTGTTAGGTAAAGTGCCCACTCTGGTCACTCAGCGTGGAGGACCTTTTACAATGGCGAAGGCTCTATTCGGCCACGTCGGCGGTCCCGATCCCCGCATCGTTTCTGAGATGCGCCGCCTCCAGCAGCGAGTACGCGACCTGGAAGCCGAGCTTGTTCGGCTCCAGCAAGCGAATGACTCGCTCACGGTTGAGGCGGCCCACGAGAACATGCTGGTCGCGGAACGCGAGCCCGCGCTCGTCTGAGACGAGCGTTGGCGGACGAGGCAAGACGGCATCGAGCGAATTAGGGGCGCCTGTGCAGGCGCCCCTCTTCGCTGTCTATCCCGCCCGTGATATGCGGTTTGTCGCGGGCATTGACGGGGTGGTATCGGCGCAGAAGGCCCGACCCTGACCTTCGGCGCCCGGCTGTGCCTGACGGTACCCGGCTGCGTCCGGCCATGCTCGGCCGTGCCCGTTTCTGGTACCCGGCCTGCCCGTGCTGGCCCCCGGCCCTGAGTTGCGGCGTGCCCGGCGGCGGCGCGCGATCCATCTGCAGTTCCGCCTCCAGCGCGTCGCGGGACGGTAAGGTGCGTGGTGCACAGCTCAGCCAGCCGGGAGGAGGGGCCCGCCCGTGTACCTGAAGAGCCTCACCTTGCGCGGCTTCAAGTCGTTCGCCTCCGCCACCTCGCTGCGCCTCGAGCCCGGCATCACCTGCGTCGTCGGGCCGAACGGTTCGGGTAAATCCAACATCGTCGACGCGCTTTCCTGGGTGATGGGGGAGCAGGGCGTCAAGTCCTTGCGCGGCGGCAAGATGGAAGACGTCGTCTTCGCCGGCACCACCTCGCGGGCCCCCCTCGGCCGGGCCGAGGTGACGCTGACCATCGACAACAGCGACGGCGCGCTGCCCATCGAGTACGCCGAGGTCACGATCAGCCGGCTGATGTTCAGGTCCGGGCAGAGCGAGTACGCCATCAACGGTGATCACTGCCGCCTGCTCGACGTGCAGGATCTGCTGTCCGACTCCGGCCTGGGCCGGGAGATGCACGTGATCGTCGGGCAGGGTCAGCTCGACGCGATCCTGCACGCGGGACCCGAGGCCAGGCGGGCCCTGATCGAGGAAGCGGCCGGCGTGCTCAAGCACCGCAAGCGCAAGGAAAAGGCGCTGCGCAAGCTTGAGGCGATGCAAGCCAACCTGACCAGGCTGGTCGACCTCACCGCGGAGCTCGGCCGCAGGCTCAAGCCGCTCGGCCGGCAGGCCGAGGTGGCCAGGAAGGCGGCCGTCATCCAGGCTGAGCTGCGGGACGCCAGGCTCAGGCTGCTGGCCGACGACTACGTGACGCTGGCCGCGGACCTGGCCAGGGACGAGGCGGACGAGGCCGCCGCGGGCGCCCGGCGGGCCGTTCTGGAGCAGGATCTGGCTCAGGCCCGGGCCGCGGAAGCCGAGCTCGACCAGGCCGCCCAGCAGGCCTCGGCCACCCTGGCCCGGACCCAGGAGACCTGGTTCGCGCTGTCCTCGCTGGCCGAGCGGCTGCGCGGGACGCAGAGCCTGGCCGCGCAGCGGCACCGGCTGCTGACCGAGGTGAGTGAACCCGAGCGTCCCGGCCGTGATCCCGACGAGCTCGACCGCCAGGCCGCCGAGCTGAGGGAAGAAGAGGACGTGCTGACCACCCGGCTGGACGCGGGCCGGGAGGTGCTGACGGCCGCCATCGCGCAGCGCGCCGCGGTCGAGGCGCAGCTCGCCGCGACCGAGCGCCAGCTCGCCGAGGGAGTCCGGACCGCCGCCGCCCGTGCCGACCGGGTGGCCAGGCTGCGCGCGCAGGTCGGCGCGGCCGACAGCCGCAGCGTGGCCGCGCAGGAGGAGATGGACAGGCTCGAGGTCTCGGCCGCCGAGGCCGGCCAGCGGGCCGCCCGGGCGCAGGCCGAGTACGAACTCCTCCAGGAGCTGACCGGCGATCGGGACGAAGACCGTAGCGGGCTGGCCGCCGCGCACGCCGGAGCCGTCGAGATCCTTTCTGGTTATACCGAACGGACCAAGGTGCTCCGGGCCGCCGAACGCGAATCCGCCCGTGAGCTGGCCGCGCTGCGGGCCCGGGCGGACGCCCTGGCCGAGGCGGTCCGCCGTGGCGCCGACGCCTCCGCGGCGCTGCTCGCCGACCCGGCCCGCTTCGGCGGCGTGCTCGGTTCGTTCGCCGCCCGCCTGAAGGTGGCCGAGGGTCATGAGGTCGCGGTGGCCGCGGCCCTGGGCACCGCCGCCGAGGCGGTGGCGGTCACCAGCCTCGAGGCCGCCGCCGAGATCCTGTCCACCCTCCGCCGCGACGACGCCGGCAGCGCCGGCCTCGTCATCGCCACCCCGTCTGCCCCAGCCACCTCGTCCGCCCCTCCAGCCTCAGCCGCCCCGTCTGCCCCGGCGGGCGCGGTCCGGGCGGCCACGCTGGTGAGCGGCCCGGACGGGCTTGGCGAGGTCGCCGCGGAGCTGCTCCGCGACGTGGTGGTGACGGCTGACCTGGCGCACGCAGGCCGGGTCGTTCGGGAAAATCCCGGGTTGACGGCGGTGACCCGGACCGGGGACGTGCTCGGTTCTTACTGGGCGCACGGCGGCGGCGCGCGGCCGCAGAGCCTGCTTGAGCTGCGGGCGGCGGCGGACGAGGCGGCGGCGGGGCTGGCCGCGGCGGAGCGGCGGTGCGACGAGGCGGCCGGGCAGCTGGCGGCGGCGGCGCAGGCCGAGGAGGCCGCCCGCCAGTCGGTCGCGGACACGCTCGCGCGCAGGCACGAGGCGGATGCGGCCGCGGCGGAGATCTCCGGACGGCTCGGCCGGCTGGCGGGTGCGGCCCGGGCCGCCCGGGATGAGGCCGGCCGGCTGGACGCCGCCATCACCGCGGCCCGGCTCGCGGCCGAGAAGGATCTCAGCAAGCTCGAGCAGCTCAGCAACGAGCTTGACGAAGCCGAGGCCGCGGCCCAGGAGCCGGCAGAGCTGCCAGAAGAGGCCAGCTGGCGGCGCGAGGACCTCGCCGAGCGCTGTGTCGCGGCCAGGAACGCCGAGATGGAAGCCAGGCTTGAGGTCAGGACCGCGGAGGAGCGGCTGCGTTCGATCGCCGGCCGGGCCGACACGCTGACCGCCACGGCGACCGCGGAGCGCCAGTCACGTCAGCAAGCGGCGCGGCGCCGGGCGCAGCGGGCCACCGACGCCGCCGTGGCCCGCGCGGTCTCCCTGGGTGCCGGTTACGCGGTCGAGGCGGCCGAGCAGTCGGTGGCGGCGGCCCTGGCCCGGCGGGCGCAGGCGGAGGCGGCCAACGCCGGCGGCGCCACCGAGCTCAAGGCGGTCCGCGCCCGGGTCCGCACGCTGGCCGCCGACCTGGACACGGTGGTGGACACCGCGCACGGCACCGAGATCGCCCGGGCCACCCACCGGCTCCGGCTGGCCCAGCTGGCCGAGCACGCGCTCGAGGAGTTTGGGGTCGAGACAGCCGCCCTGGTGGCCGAGTACGGCCCCGCGGTGCCGGTGCCGGTGATCGGCGACGAGGCCGCGCTGCCTTCGCGCTACGACCGGGCCGTCGCCGAGCGCAGGCTCGCCGACGCGCAACGCCAGCTTGACCGGCTCGGCAAGGTCAACCCGCTGGCCCTGGAGGAGTACGAGGCGCTGACCGAACGGCACACCTTCCTCGCCACCCAGCTGGATGACCTGCGCAAGACCCGGCGGGACCTGCTCACCGTGGTCAAGGAGGTCGACGACCGGGTGCAGGAAGTGTTCGCCTCGGCGTACGCCGACACGGCGCGGGAGTTCGAGCAGCTGTTCGGCCGGCTGTTCCCTGGCGGCCAGGGCAACCTGGTGCTGACCGAGCCGGACGACATGCTGGCCACCGGGATCGAGATCGAGGCGCGGCCGCCGGGCAAGAAGGTCAAGCGGTTGTCGCTGCTGTCCGGCGGCGAGCGGTCGCTGACGGCCATCGCGTACCTGTTCGCGATCTTCAAGGCCCGCCCGTCGCCGTTCTACGTGCTTGACGAGGTGGAAGCGGCGCTGGACGACACGAACCTGCAGCGTCTGCTCACGGTGTTCGAGGAGCTGCGGGAGAGCTCGCAGCTGATCATCATCACCCACCAGCGCCGCACCATGGAATGCGCCGACGCCCTCTACGGCATCACCATGCGCGGCGACGGCGTCTCCACCGTGATCAGCCAGCACCTAGCTACCCGCCAGCCCGCCTGATCCCAGCAATCAGCTCGGGGCCGACGATATGTCTACCGTTTCGGGTGTCGTAGCACCCGTAACCGTAGACAGATACGGACTGAGGTGGGCTGAGGGCTGAAGGGCGCCGACGAAAACGTCTCGCCAGCCCCACCCGAATCAGCCGTCACGGGTAGCGGCGCGATTGGCGGTAAGTTAGAGCCGACACCCGCGGGGACACCCGCTTACACACAGCGGACACACGCGGAGACCCGCAAGACACACGAGGCGCGCCGTTGCCGCCGCGACCCGGACCGGCTCGACCCCGCCAGATGCGCCGCATCGCGGGGTCTAGGAGACTGTGAGCCTGATGGAATACGTAATCCTGATTGTTGTCATTGCCGTCCTGGCCGTCGTTACCGGCGGATGGCTGCTGTTCCTGCGGCCGCGCCGGGGCCGTGGCGCGGTCGCGCCGCCCAGCCCGCCCCCGGCCGCTCCGGGGGCCCCGCCTGGCGGCGCCGTCGAGCCGGCCACGGAGGACGCCGAAGCCAACGCCGCGGCCAGCGCCGAAGCCAACGCAGCCGAAGCCAACGCAGCCGCGGCCAGCGCGGCCGCCGCCGCCGGGGTGCTCGACCTCGAACGGCCCCCGCCGTCGGCCGGCCGGATGGTGCGGCTGCGGGCCCGGCTGGCCCGGTCGCAGAGTTCGGTGGGGTCGGCCCTGCTGAGCCTGCTGTCCAGGGACCGCCTCGACGAGGAAACCTGGGACGAGATCGAAGAGGTGCTCATTACCGCCGACGTCGGGGTCGGCCCGGCCCGGGTGATGGTCGATGACCTGCGGACCAAGGTGAAGGTGCTGGGTGCGCGGGGCCCGGCCGAGGTGCGTGCGCTGCTGCGCGCCGAGCTGATCGGCCAGATCGGCGCCGATGACGACCGGTCGGTGCGGACCACCCCGCACGGCGGGATGCCCGCGGTGCTGCTCATGGTCGGCGTGAACGGCACCGGGAAGACGACCACCTGCGGGAAGCTGGCCAGGGCGCTGATCGGGGACGGGCATACCGTGCTGCTCGGCGCGGCCGACACGTTCCGCGCGGCGGCGGCTGACCAGTTGCAGACGTGGGGCGAGCGGGTGGGCGCCGAGACGGTCCGGGCCGGCCGGGAGGGTGCCGATCCGGCCAGCGTGGCGTTCGAGGCGGTCGGCCGGGGCATCGAGAAGGGCGTCGACGTGGTGATCGTGGACACGGCCGGCCGCCTGCACACCAAGGTTGACCTGATGGATGAGCTCGGCAAGGTCAAGCGCGTGGTGGAGAAGAAGACCACGGTCGATGAGGTGCTGCTGGTGCTCGACGCCACCACCGGGCAGAACGGGCTGCGCCAGGCCCGGGTGTTCGCCGAGGTGGTGGCCGTCACCGGCGTGGTGCTGACCAAACTGGACGGCACGGCCAAGGGCGGCATCGTCATCGCCGTCCAGCGTGAGCTGGGCGTCCCGGTCAAGCTCGTCGGCCTCGGCGAGGGGCCCGATGACCTGGCCCCCTTCGACCCGGGCGCGTTTGTGGACGCGATCCTGGGCTAAGCCCGTCACCAGCATGGAAACATGCTTGTAACAACCATCGCTGGTGTTTCACGTTGTCGACACACACCGACGCCTCTGGTGAAACCTCAGCATCGGATGGTCGGTACCAGGACTTGCGAAGGGACACCCTCAGATGAAGCTCATCACCGCTGTCATCAAGCCGTTCAAGCTGGACGACGTCAAGGCCGCGTTGCAGGCTTTCGGCGTCCACGGCATGACCGTCACTGAAGCGAGCGGATACGGCAGGCAGCGCGGTCACACGGAGGTTTACCGTGGCGCCGAGTACCAAGTCGACCTGGTGCCGAAGGTCAGGGTTGAGGTCTTGTGCGACGACGCGGACGTCGACGACCTGATCGGCGTGGTGGTCAAGGCGGCGCAGACCGGGCGGATCGGCGACGGGAAGGTCTGGGCGATTCCGGTCGACTCGATTGTGCGGGTGCGGACAGGGGAACGCGGACCTGACGCCATCTGACGGTTAACTTATGAGCGGTCCGGGGGACGCGTGCCAGCCATGACATCATTTGCTGCGGATCGTGCTCGCCGGACTACACAGGTTGACCGCTGGCTGGCGGAGCTGCTCGGGGCCGAGGCCGGCGTGGCGCTTGTGGCGGTGGGGGGGTACGGGCGCAAGGAACTGCTGCCTCGGAGCGACCTGGACGTGCTGCTGCTGCACGGCGGGCGGGACGACATCGCGGGCATCGCGGACCGGATCTGGTATCCGGTCTGGGACTCCGGGGCCGAGCTCGATCACGCGGTCCGTACCGTGCCGCAAGCCAGGAGAGTGGCACGGGCCGACCTGAAGGTCGCGCTCGGGCTGCTGTCCGCCCGGCACGTGGCCGGTGACCCCGATTTGACCGAACGGCTCCGGGCCGGCGCGCTGGAGGACTGGCGGTCAGCCGCGCCCGCCCGGCTGGCCGAACTGCACGCCTCGCACGACGAGCGCACCAGGACAAGCGGTGAGCTCGCCTTTCTGCTCGAGCCTGACCTGAAGGAGGCCAGGGGCGGCCTGCGGGACGTGCACGCGATCCAGGCGGTGGCGGCCGCGTGGGTGGCGCCCGCGCCCGGGCCCAAGGTCCGGACGGCTTACGAGCAGATCCTTGACGCCAGGCACGCGCTGCACGAGGTCACCGGGCGGCGGCTGGACCGGCTGGTGCTTGAGGAACAAGATGAGGTGGCCCGCGCCCTCGGGCTGCTCGACGGGGACGTGCTGCTGCGGATGCTGGCGGGAGCCGCCCGAACGGTCGCGTACTCGGTCGATCATGCCTTCCGCCAGGCCGACCGCCTCCGCGGCCGGCGGCTTCGCCGTCGCCGGGCCGAGCGCAAGCCGCTGGCCGACGGCATAGTGGAACAAGACGGCGAGGTGGTGCTGGCCCGGGCGGCCGATCCGGCCCGCGATCCGGCCCTGGTGCTGCGGGCGGCGGCGGCGGCCGCACAGGCCGGGCTGCCGCTGGCGCCGCGGACGCTTGACCGGCTGACCGAATGCCCGCCGCTGCCCGTTCCCTGGCCCGCCGCGGCCCGTGACTCGCTGCTCGCGCTGCTCGGGGCCGGGCAGGCCGCGGTCAGCGTGTGGGAGGCGCTGGACACCGAGGGCCTGGTGACCGCGCTGATCCCGGACTGGGAGCGGGTCAGGAACCGGCCGCAGCGCAACCCGCTGCACACTTTCACCGTGGACCGTCACCTGGCCGAGGCGGCCGCGCACGCGGCCGCGCTGACCCGCGAGGTGGCCCGGCCCGACCTGCTGCTGCTCGCGGCGCTGCTGCACGACATCGGCAAGGGCTGGCCGGGTGACCACAGCGTCACCGGCGAGGTGGTGGCGCGGGACGTCGGCCGGCGGATGGGCCTGCCGGCCGTGGACGTGGACCTGGTCGCCTCGGCCGTCCGGCTGCACCTGCTGCTGCCGATGGTGGCCACCCGCCGCGACCTGGACGACCCGGTCACGGTCAAGCAGGTGGCGACGGCCGTGCGGAGCCGGGCCCTGCTCGAGCTGCTGCACGCGCTGGCTATCTCCGACGGGCTGGCCACCGGGCCCGCGGCGTGGAACGACTGGAAGGCCACCCTGGTCGCGGACCTGGTGCGGCGGGTGGAGAGCGTGCTGGACGGCGACCCGACGCCGGGGCCCGTACCGCTGCGCGACGATCAGCTGGCGCTGGCCGCCGAAGGTGCCCCGGCCGCGACGGTGCGCGGATCCGAGGTCACCGTGGTCGCGCCGGACCGGCCCGGCCTGCTGTGGCGGGCCGCCGGGGTGCTGGCCTCGCACCGGCTGGCGGTCCGCAGCGCGAACGCCACGTCGGTCGGCACCACCGCGGTCACCGTGTTCGACGTGGAGCCCGAGTACGGCGACCCGCCTGACGCCACCTTGGTGGCCGCGGACCTGCGCCGGATGCTGACGGGACGGCTGGACGTGGAGGATCGGCTGGACCGCCGCGCGCGGGCCGTCCGGCCGCGCGGCGCGACGATCCCGGCGCCCAGGGTGGTCCTGGTCGACGACGCCTCAGACACCGCGACGGTGGTGGAAGTGCGAGCCCACGACGCGCCTGGGCTGCTGTGGCGGGTCGGGCGGGCGCTGGGGGAATGCGGCCTGGACGTCCGGGCGGCCCGGGTGGAGACGCTCGGTGCCGAAGTGGTGGACGTGTTCTACGTGACCGATGGCGATGGCAAGCCGCTGGTCGCCGAGGATCTGCGCCGCGCCACGGTGCATTCGGTGCTGACCGCGCTCGAGGACTAAAGACCCCGGCTCAAACGGCTGGGTGGACCCGGGTACCACGGACCGTTCGGTAGCCTGGTGCTGTGTTTGACACCCTATCTGACCGGTTGACGCAGGTTTTCTCTTCGCTGCGCGGCAAGGGACGCCTGTCGGCGGCCGACATTGACGCGACGGCCAGGGAAATCCGGATCGCCCTGCTCGAAGCGGACGTCGCGCTGCCGGTCGTCAGGCAGTTCATCGCGCGGGTCAAGGAGCGGGCCGGCGGGGAGGAAGTCTCCGGCGCGCTGAACCCCGCGCAGCAGGTCATCAAGATCGTGCACGAAGAACTCGTCGGCATCCTGGGCGGCGAGACGCGGCGGCTGCGGTTCGCCAAGGTGCCGCCGACCGTGATCTTGCTGGCGGGCCTGCAGGGCTCGGGTAAGACCACGCTGGCGGCCAAGCTCGCGTTGTGGCTCAAGGCCCAGGGCAACACCCCGATGCTGGTGGCCGCCGACCTGCAGCGGCCGAACGCGGTGCAGCAGCTCCAGGTCGTCGGTGAGCGCGCCGGGGTGCCGGTCTACGCGCCGTTCCCCGGCAACGGCGTGGGCGACCCGGTGGCCGCCGCGCGGGACTCGCTGGAGGAGGCCAGGCACCGCCAGCAGAACATGGTCATCATCGACACCGCGGGCCGGACCGGCATCGACGCGGACATGATGGCGCAGGCGGCGGCGATCAGGGACGCCACCCAGCCGGACGAGATCCTGTTCGTGGTCGACGCGATGATCGGCCAGGACGCGGTGGCGACCGCGCAGGCCTTCCTGGACGGGGTCGGCTACGACGGCGTCGTGCTGACCAAGCTCGACGGGGACGCCCGCGGCGGGGCCGCGCTGTCCATCGTGGAGCTGACCGGGCGTCCGATCATGTTCGCGTCCTCGGGGGAGAAGCTCGAGGACTTCGACGTGTTCCATCCGGACCGGATGGCGTCGCGGATCCTCGACATGGGCGACATCTTGACCCTGATCGAGCAGGCCGAGAAGACGTTCGACGCCGACCAGACCGCGTCGCTGGCCGGGCGGCTGGCCTCCGGCGAGGGCTTCACGCTCGAGGACTTCGTCGAGCAGCTGTCGATGGTGCGCAAGCTCGGCCCGATCGGCAACCTGCTCGGCATGCTGCCGGGGGCGCAGAAGAACAAGGCCCTGCTCGAGCAGGTCAACGACAAGGACCTGGACCGGGCCGAGGCGATCGTCCGGTCCATGACGCCGGAGGAACGCCGCAACCCGAAGATCATCAACGGCTCCCGCCGCTCCCGCATCGCGGGCGGCTCGGGCGTCGCCGTCGGTGAGGTCTCACAGCTGGTCACGAACTTCTTCGAGGGCCAGAAGCAGATGAAGGCGATGTTCAGCGGGGGGATGCCGGGCATGCCCGCGATGCCGGGGATGCGCGCCGCCAGCAAGTCCGCCCGCAAGAAGGGCGGCAAGAAGAAGGCGGC
>JBEKGC010000121.1:0-23453 GCA_050013055.1 Streptosporangiaceae bacterium | reverse complement strand
CGCTGCACGACCGGTTCATGGTCATGCGCGATTCCGGGCTGATGGCCGCTCCCGCCCGGCCCGCCGGCATGATCGTGAACCTGGTCGTCGGCGAGGCCACCGGCCAGATCGCCGACGCGGGCAGCATGGCTGACGTCCGTCGGTAGGGTAGGAAACCCGGTCCGTTCGGCCGAAAATGTCGCCTAGCGTTAGCGGCGGTACGTTCGTAATCGAGGTGCTGGCGGCTAAATTGCCTCGTGACCTGCCGGTCTGCAGCTCGCCGCTCGGGGCCTGCCGTGCCAGGGCCTTGCTCAGCGCCTGGCGCAGCTGTGTCTGCTCGAGCCTCCGGGACGGCTCGTCCTGGGCGTCGGCCGGAACCCGCAGCGCCTCAGCATCGATGGAGACGCTCATTGGTCTGCGGGAACTCTTCTCCAGTGAGCGGTTTGCCTCGTTGATCGCGATCCGGTAGAGCCAGGTAAAGAAAAGCAAGCGGCCGCGGAGGCGGCCGATGCCGCGCCAGACCCGCAACATGACCTCCTGTGCCACGTCCTCGGCTTCGGCCGCGGGGACGTCCAGGCCATCTTGGACCGGGTGACCGACGACGTGGACTGGTCCACCGACGCGGCGATCGAATCCGCGCCGTGGTACGGCCCCAAGCACGGCAAGGATGAACTGGTCAGCTTCTTCGAGGGCATCGCCGAGACCGGGCCGGTCACCGAATTCACCCCGCTGGCCTTCGCCGGCAACGACGACGGCGAGGTCCTGGTGTTCATCCGTTACGCGTTCACGGTGACCGCGACCGGCAAGCACGTCGCGATGAACATGCACCACTACTGGAAGTTCCGCGACGGCAAGGCCTGCTTCGTCCGCAGCTCCGAAGACACCGCGCAGGTCACCGCCGCCCTGGCACCCTGACCCGTACCGGGTATCGACGAAGCCACACACGCGTGTGCCACCGGGTAACTGGCGGCCGTCGGCGAGGCCGCACGCACCACGGCCCGTTCTGGAAAAAGGATCTCATCCGAACGGCCGTGGCTCCACGATCGGCTGTTGGCGGACGCAAACCCGCGGTCTATGTTCGTGGATAGGTGAGCCGGGAAGCCTGGTCGGCGCGTTCTTGACCGTTGCTCTTGCCGCCTGGAGGCGCGATGACCACGCCGACCGCTCCCGCTGACACCACTCCCGCTTCGCCGGCCCGCGGGCGGGATCGTGCACATCGGCGTGTGCTTCGTCCCGGCGCTCGCGGTGCTGGCCGTCAGCGCGGTCAAGCTGTGGCGTGAGCAACGGTGACCGCGATGCCCGGCTCCCTGACCCCTGACCGGCTGGCGGTGCTGGCCGGGGTGGCGGCGCCGCTGGCGCTGGCCGCGGTGCTGGTGCCGTTCCGGGCTGGCTTCCCGAACACCGATGCGGCGCTGGCCATGGTGGTGGTGGTGGCGGTGGCCGCGAACGGGGACCGGCTGGCCGGGGTGCTGGCCGCGGTGTCGACGGCGGTGTGGTTCGACTTCTTCCTCACCCAGCCCTACGAGCGGTTCACCATCACCCGCCGGACCGATATCGAGACGACCGTCCTGCTGCTGGTGATCGGGGCGGCGGTCACCGAGATCGCCGTCTGGGGCCGCCGCCATTACGCGATCGCGAACCGGCGGGCCGGTTACCTGGACGGCATCAACAACGCGGCGCGGGCGGTGGCGGCGGCGGCTCCGCGCCGGCGCTGATCGAGCAGGTCAGCGGCCAGCTCGTGCGGCTGCTTTCGCTGCGGTCATGCGTCTTCCAGTACGGCGTCGCGGGACTCGGCCGGCCTGCCCGGCTGCATCGCGACGGTTCGGTCACCCTCGGGCAGCTGCGCTGGGCGGTGGACGGCGAGGTCTTCCCGCCGGATACTGACGTGGAGTTGCTGGTGGAAGGCGGCGGGATCTTCCAGGGCCGGTTCCTGATGACCCCGGGGCCCGGTGCGCGGCCTGCCCTGGAACGGCGGCTGCTGGCGGTCGCGTTCGCCGATCAGGTCGGCGCCGCGCTGGCCAGCAGCCATCCGGTCGGCCACAGCTGACCGCAGCCCCGGTACCTGCCGGCGGGGAATGACATCGGGGCCGTCCGGGCTGAGGAGGGTATGCCGGAGGTCGCCTGAAGTGCCGGGCATCGTGTTGTTCTGCGCCGGGGTGGTGGTCAGCCTGGCGGCGAGCTGGCTGCTGGTCTCCCGGCTGGAGCGGCTCGGGGAGCGGGCCGGGTTCTCCGAGGCCTGGCTGGGGCTGGTCGCCGCGCTGGCCGCGGACGCTCCGGAGATCACCTCGGCGGTGACAGCGCTGTCCCGCGGCCAGGCCAGCGTCGGGGCCGGGGTGATCATCGGGTCCGATGTGTTCAACCTGGCGGCGCTGCTAGGACTGGCCGCGGTGGTGGCCGGGTGGGTCGGCTTCCACCGCCGGGTGGTGGTCCTGGCCGGTGCACCCGCGGTGTGGGTGGCCGCGGTGTGCCTGCTCACGGTGGCCGCGGTGGTGGCGCCGGCGGCCGGGCTGGCCCTGGCCGCGGTGGCGCTGGTGCCGTATGTAGTGCTGCTGGGCATGCGCCGGGCGCGGCTGGAGCGGCTGCGGCTGCCGGCCCGGTGGATCCGGTGGCTGGTCGCGGCGGTCCATAAGGAGGAGACCGAGCTCGCCGAGGCGATCCGGCCCCGCCGCGGCACCTGGCGCGACGCGGTCGCCGCGGCCGCGGCGCTGGCCGCGGTGGTCGGCGCGAGCACGGTGATGGAGGTGACCGCCACGACCCTGGGCCGCCGGTACGCGGTCGCGGATATCATCACGGGCGGGCTGGTGCTGGCCGTGGTGACCAGCTTGCCGAACGTGGTCAGTGCGGTGTACCTGGCCCGGCGGGGCCGCGGCGCCGCGGTGCTGAGCACCGCCCTGAACAGCAACGCGATCAACGTGGTGGCCGGGCTGCTGATCCCGGCCAGCCTGGCCGGCCTCGGTCCGCGTTCGGGGCCGGGGCTGCTGGTGGCCGCGTGGTACGCGGGCCTGACCGTGCTCGCGCTCGCGCTGGCGTTCCGCCGGCAGGGCCTGGGCCGTATCCCTGGCGCGGCGATCATCGCGGGATACCTGGCGTTCGTCATCGCCCTGGTCATCGCGGTGGAACAGGGAACCGTCCGCCCGGCCACCGCCGTGGTCCCGGCCGCCGTGATCACCGCGGGCGGCGTGCTGCTGCTCACCTGGCCACGGCGCGCCGCGCTGGCCGGCCTGTGGCGGCGCGAGTCGGTGCTGCCGGGATGGAGCGTCGGCCGGCTGTGGCGGCTCAGCCTCATCTCCTGCGGCGTGATCGCGGCCTGCGACGCGGCCAGCGGCCCGCACCTGATCCTGATCGGCCTGCTGGCCATCGGGCCGGTCGGCGCGCTGCTGACCGGCCGGTGGATGCTGACCGCCACGGCCGCCTGCCTGGCCATTGCGCTCGGGGTCGCGCTCGGGGTCCCGGACCAGATCTTCGCCACTGTCACCCAGTACGTCTTCCTGGCCGCGGTCGCGGCCGTCGGGATGGCCGCCACCATCAGCGCGGCGGTCCTCCAGCGCCAGCGCTCCTGATCGCCGCCGGATAAATTGATGGCGGCGCCTGCCTGGCTCGGTACGATCCCCGCATGGCCTATGACGAGGATCTCGCCGCTCGCATCAGGGACCTGATCGGCCCTGACCCTGAGCTGACCGAGAAGAAGATGTTCGGCGGGCTGGCCTTCCTCATCCGCGGGCACATGGCGATCAGCGTCAGCGGCCAGGGCGGCGTGCTGGTCCACGTCGATCCCGAGCGGTCAGCCGGCCTGGTGGCCGCGACCGGGGCCACCACCGCGGTGATGCAGGGCCGGGAGATGCCCGGCTGGCTGCGCGTCAGCCCGGAAGACGTCGTCAGCGACGACGACCTTTCCCGATGGGTGGAAGTCGGCATCGGGCACGCCCGGTCGCTGCCGCCGAAGCAGCCCGCGAAGCCAAAGCCGAAGAAGTAGGCGACCGCTCGGCCGCCGATCGCCGGCCGGACCCGGCCCCCCGAGCTGGACTGCGCGTTTGAGTCGCTGCTAGCCCGCATCGACCAGGACGCCTCATGAACCGCCCGCTGCTGCGACTTACCCGTCCCGGGCAGCTGCCCGCGCCCGCCACCGGCGACCACAGCCTGCCACGTCCTCACCGAAGCGATCAAGCACCTCGTCCGGCTCCGCACCCCGTACTGGCTCGGCGACTCCGCCGTCCGGCTGCACGCCTTGACGAGCTTGATCGCCCAGGCCGGACAGCTCCTGCCCCAGGCCGTCCACGACGCCCGCGTAGGGCCGCACACACTCCGCCCAATTGCGCGCGCTACGGCTCGGTGCCGGTCAAGATGCTGGCCCTCCAGGTCTGCGCCTTGTGCGCCTGCGGGCTGAGCTGGTCAGGATGCGCGCCGTGGCTTCGGGGGGGAGCTGATCAGGGTCCGGGTCCTGGCGGTCCGCACCGCGTCCGAAAGGGTGCTGATGTCGTAGGCGCCCTGGTGCCGCTTGCCGTTGACGAAGAAGGTCGGCGTGCCCGAGACGCCGCTCAGGTCGGCGGAGTCCACGTCCGCGGCGATCTTGGCCTGCCCGGCGTGGTTGGCCAGGTCGCGGGTGAACCGGTCGATGTCCAGGCCGAGCCCGCCGGCGTACCTGATCAGGTCCTTGCCGGTCAGCGCGCCCTGGTGGTCCAGCAGCTGGTCGTGCATCGGCCAGAACTTGCCCTGGCCGGCCGCGGCCTCGGCGCCCTCGGCCGCGAGTTGCGCGTGCGGGTGCACGTCGGTGAGCGGCAGGTGCCGCCATACGTAGCGCAGGTCACCGTAGTCGGCCAGGAGCTCCCGGACCGCCGGCTCGGCCAGGCCGCAGCAGGGGCACTCGAAGTCGCCGTACTCCACGAGCGTGACCGGTGCCCCGTCCGGGCCGCGCACGTGATCGCGTTCCGCGTCGACGGGCACCGCCAGGTCGATGATGGTCTCGGCGGTGCCGAGCAGCGCGCGGGCGCGCAGCCGGACCACCGTGACCGGCACCCACACCGGCGACCTCATGGGCATGCCCGCCACCGGCAAGCGCATCAGCGTCGAGGCCGTCGACATCGGCCGCGTCCACGACCGCCAAGCCGCCGAGCGCTGGGGCGGCCTGAACATGTACGCCCTGCTGACCCAGCTCGGCGTGATCCCCGCCCCGCAGCCCGGCTAGCCCGCCCTCAGCCCGGCAGCGAAACGCCGGCGCGCGGCGTGTCCGCCTGGTGCCATCACCTTCAGGCCGAGGGCAGCTGCCTGCGCGTGGCCGCCTGCCGGGACGGGGATCGCGCGGGTGCCAGGGCGCGTTACAGGGCCCTGGCCGAGATCCACTCCCGGCTGGAACGCCGGGGCCTGCTCCCCGGCGAGCACCTGGCGGACGGCGGCTACACCTCCCTGGTGCACATGGAGCGGGCCGGGCGCGAGCACCGGGTCGCCCTTACCGGGCCGCTGCCCGGCAACCGCACCCGCCAGCACCGCGTCCAGGAGGGCTACGCCCGCGACGACCTCCGCGTCGACTACGACCGCCGGGAAGTCACCTGTCCCCAGGGCCAGGTCAGCAAGGGGTGGCACGGCCCCTACCCCACGTCCTCGCCCGGCGCCGCCCCGCTCATCGTGGCGCGCTTCACCAAGGGCCAGTGCCAGCCCTGGCCCGCCAGGGCCGCCTGCACCACCTCCGGCGACGGCAAGCGCACCGTGGGCTTTCCCCGCGCGAGCTCTACGAACTGCAGGTCCGCAACCGCGCCGACCAGCAAGACCCCGCCTGGCACAAGCGCTACGCCGTGCGATCCGGCGTCGAGGGCACCGTCTGCGAGCTTGCCCGCGGCCACGGCATGCGCCACTGCCGCTACCGGGGACATCCCACGGCCCACCTGCAGCATGTCCTGACCGCCATCGCGGTCAACATCGAGCGCCTCAGCCAGCTCCCACCCGGCGAAAGCACATCCCCGCGACCGCCGACGGCGTTCCAGGACTACCTTGACCAGCACCACATCCAGCGCCTGCGCTCATGGCGAGCCGTCAGCTAAGCCGCAGCGACCAAGATTCCCGACAGAGTCAAGCTGAGCGCGGGTTATTTCTCCTGCACGAGGTAAGACCTGGCTGCCCTCGGACGCCAACCAATGGTGCGCAACAAGCGGCGGCGTCGACGCCGCCGACCCGACCCGGCTTGGCCGGAGGAAAGAGCAGCAGATGAACTTCGTGTCACATCGGCGACGGGGCAGGGCCGGCGCGCTGATCCTCGGCCTGGCGGCGGCCGCGGCCATCGCCGTGCCCGCGTCAGCCTCAGCCTCAACCGGTGCCTCCCCCGTGGTCGGGCACGTCTATGTCAACGACAACACGAAGGGAACCAACACGATCGGGGCGTTTGACCGGCACGCCGATGGCTCGCTGACCCCGGTGGCCGGGTCCGCGTTCGCGGCCGGCGGCGCCGGCACCGGCGCCGGGCTGGCCTCGCAGGGCGCGATCCAGATCACGCCCGACGGCCGGTTCCTGATCGCCGTCGACGCGGGCAGCAACCAGATCTCCGTGCTGCGGATCCACTTCGACGGCTCGCTCAGCCTGGTTAGCGTCACCAGCTCCGGCGGCACCCTGCCCGACAGCGTCGCCGTGCACGGCCACCTGGTGTACGTGGCAAACTCCGGCGCCGGCGACGCCAACTACACCGGCTTCCTGCTCGGCTTCAACGGCCACCTGTTCCCGATCCCCCGGTCGACCGTCACGCTGGCCGCCAACGCCGCGCCCGCTCAGGTGCTGTTCAACGGCACCGGCACCAAGCTGGCCGGCACCGAGGTGGGCACCTCGCTGATCGACAGCTTCACCGTCGGGTTCAACGGGCGGCTGACCGCCGCCCCCGGATCGCCGTTCCCGGCCCAGGGACTGGGCCCGTTCGGCAGCGAGTTCCGGCCGACCGACCCCACCCAGCTGTTCGTGTCCAACGCCCACAACGTCGGCGCCGGCACCGGAACCATCTCCGCGTTCAGCGACTCCTTCAACGGGACGCTGACCTCGATCGGGGCCTCCCCGTTCGCGGATCAGCAGACCGCCCCCTGCTGGGTGGAGATCACCCCTGACGGCCGGTTCCTGTTCACCGTGAACACCGGATCCGGCGAGATCTCCCGCTACCAGATCGCCCCCGACGGCACGCTGACCCTGCTCGGCAGCACCCCGGTCGCCGCCACCGGCGGCGTCGGCGCCGTCGACGCCCGGCTCAGCCCCGACGGCCGCTTCCTGTACGTCGATGAGAGCCGGATCGGCAAGGTCGGCGCCTTCGCCGTCAACGGCGGCAACCTGACCGAACTGGGCACCTCCCCGTTCGCGCTGCCCGCCGGCGCCACGCCCGCAGGCGTCGCCGCCAGCTAACCCTCGCCACACGGACCGGAGCCGCGGTCAGATCCCGCCGCGGCTCCGGCCGCACGGCCCGCCGACCCCTCTGCGGCACCGGCGCGGCGCAGCACATTGGGGCCAGCCGACCTAGCGTGAATGTCATATCTCAACCGTCCGTGCGGCATGGTGGGCGTGACGTCCGCGGAGCCATTCCGTGTGTTGCCCGGCAACGGAGACGAGCATGTGCCAGCATCAGCCGCGATGCCCGAAATGGCCCGCACCAGACCACCTCGCAGCATGCGTGGCGCACGGACAAACCGGCGGCCATGTCAGCAGAACTTCGTTTTCACAGGTGGAGAAAAGCATGCAGTCACATTCCGCAAAAATCGTTCGCGCCGACGAAACGGACGCGGCCGCAATCATCACAATATTGTCCACCGGCTTCCAGAACGACCCGGTCAGCCGATGGCTATTCCCAGATGACGATGCCCGGGAACGGCTGCATCCGGAGTTTTTCCGCCCCATTGTTCAAATGGCGCTAGAAGACGGCGAAATATATACGACCGAAGACCGGTCAGGAACCGCCTTGTGGCTACCCGAGACTGCCCATCATGAGGATCAGCCAGGGCTAGGTGAACTTTATGAGCCGATCCTCGGAGCAGATTACGCCAAACGGATCGCGGCTTTCGACGAGCGCTCCACCGCCAATCATCCAGACCACGAGGACCATCTTTACCTGCCCTTCATCGCCGTCCGGCCACAGTTTTTCAACCAGGGCATCGGAACGGCCTTGCTCCGCGATCGCCTGGCTGCACTAGACAGCCAGGGCCTGCCCACCTACCTGGAGGCCAGCAATCGCGATAGCGCAAGGCTTTACGAGCGCCTGGGCTACAAACGGCTTGACCGGACAACCGACATGCCAGGCGGCCCGAGCCTGTACCCCATGTGGCGTAATCCTGCCTAGCTGAACGCCGGGTCCGGGCTGTCGGCCCGGGCCGCCGATGACAGCGACCTGATTTCCGTGCTGCCCCGCAAAGAGGAAAGAAATGAAATGGTAGAACTCATAGAAAAGACCCACCCGGAAAGCGGCCGCTAGAAAAGACCCACCCGGAAAGCGGCCGCCTTGGCGCCAAGGTACTGTCGTTCCCTGATGTGATAGCGCAGTCCGTCGGGTTCATGGGCCCGGTGTTCACGTCGGCCTTCGTGATACCACTCGTGGTCGGAGTGGCCAGCGTCACCGGCAAGGGAGGCGGCATCGCATCCCCGCTATCGGTACTGATCGCCGGGATCGGAGTCCTCGCGATCGGCTGGATCGTGTCGAGTTACGCCAAAGAGGTCCGCACCGCCGGATCACTGTACGAATATGTGACCCGCGGGCTCGGGGAACGCATCGGGACCGCAGCCGGCTGGCTGTACTACGCGGGCGTCACCATGCTAACCGCCGCCTTGCTGCTGATTCTCGGCGGCTACCTGCAGTCAACCATCGCCTCGGAATTCAGCGTCAACCCGCTGCCGGGCTGGGCCTGGAGCCTCATATTCCTAGCGATCGTCGCCCTGGTCCTGTACTTCGGCGTCCGGATCTCCACCCGCGCCCAGCTCACGCTAGCGCTGATCTCCATCATCGTGGTGACGGTCTTCTTCATTTCCGTCATCGTGAAGCTGGGATCGGCTAACAGCTTCAAGCCATTCCGGCCATCGTCTTCCGCCGACGGCTGGCCCGGGATTTTCTTCGGTGTCCTGTACGGCATCCTGCTCTTCACCGGCTTCGAGTCCTCCGCGAATCTGGCCGAAGAGACCCCCAAGCCAGCTAAGCATATCCGTGCCGCGGTCATGTCTACTGCCGGGATCGCCACGATCTTCTTCGTCCTGGCCACCTACGTCGAAGTGGCCGGCTTCCACTACAGCCTTAAGACCCTGGGCACCGCCGCGTCAGCGCCGCTGTTCGCGCTCGGCGCCTCGAAATCGGCCGGCGGGTATGGCGGCACCTGGATCGACCGCTTGCTCGAGCTTGTCGTTCTATTCGACATGCTGGCAGTCGGAATCGGCTGCGGCGTCTCAGCCACTCGCGGGATATTCACGATGGCCGAGGACGGCAGGCTCCCGGGACCACTTGCCGTGGTGTCCAAGCGCCATAGCTCGCCGTTCGGCGCCACGGTCTTCGTGACCGGCTTCTGCGCCGCGGCACTGCTCGCCGACGTGTTCTGGAAGGGGCTGTTCGCGCTGCCGGCAACTCCCCACTATGACGCCCTGTTCTCCTGGGGCTCGACCTTCGGCGGCTTCGCCTTGGTAGCGGTCTACCTGCTGATGGCGATAGGCTCCCTGCGCAGCTTCGCCCACTCGCCGCATCGGCTGTGGCTCGTGCTATCGGCAGTCCTCGCCATCGTGATCACCGCAGGCGCCATCTTCGGATCGTTCTACAAGGTTACGAGTCCCACAGTCCTCGCGCCGTGGTTCGCCCTCGCCGTGCTGATCATAGGTTTCGCCTCCACCTGGGTCACACGCGCCCGGAGATCAGCAGGTAGCAAGTCCCCGGCCTGACAAAATCACGCAGCAAATCCGGTTACGGCCGGGCGGTGGCTACGGTTCCGTTGGCGGTAGATGCCTGCTGGCGGGGAGAATGTCACGGTGAGCATACTGGGGGGAGTATGCCCGTGCACGTGGCCGTCTGCCGGCGTGAATGTTGCGCTGAAGCATCTTGGGGCGGAGTCCGGTGCAGGTTACGGATGCTGGTCGGGTCAGGCTGCTTGGGTGCCGGGTTCGGCGAAGGCGAGCCGCTGGTCGCCGAAGTCGGCGATGATTTGCAGGCGTCCGCCGAGGGCTTCGACGTAGGCGGCCAGGGTGCGCAGTTCGGTGGTGCCGGGCTTGGCGTGCTCGATGACGGACACGCGGCCCTGGGTGATGCCCATCCGGGCGGCAACCTGGGCCTGGGTGATCCCGAGGCGGCGGCGCATCTCGGCGAGCCGGAAGGCGCGCTGCTCGGCGCGCAGCTGTTCCATCCCCGCGGCGATGGCGGCTGCGCAGCGAGGCCGCCTGGCCGCATCTGTGCGGCGCCGCCCCCATCCCGGCATCCTCGGGCAAGACCGTCCGCCGCGACTCAACCCCCGGCGGCGACCGCCAGGCCAACCACGCCCTGTGGCGGATCGTGTTCACCCGCCTGGGCTCTGACCCGGCTACCCGCGCCTACGCCGAACGCCGCACGGCCGAAGGGAAATCCAAGAAGGAAATCATCCGCTGCCTGAAGCGCTACGTGGCCCGCGAGGTCTATCCCCACCTCCGCACCACCATCGGCTAACCCGCCCTCCCGGGGGCGGCCTGGCCCGCGAATCGGCTGCCGCACCTTGCTGGCCTGCGAACGATCCGCCGGCTTGCCAGCGTCGTCGCTGCCGAGCACAGAAGCACCGCCGCGCTAGCCGATCTCGCGTATCCGTGATCCCCGCTATGACAGGCCTTCTGTTAACCGGCAGGTTATTGCTCAGTCCCTGGAGAGTCGCCCGTTCCCGGCGGTGCGGCAGCATGACGGAGTGCACATCACCTGGCCTGGCCGCGCCGTAGCTGGCAGTTACTCAGATCCGGGGTACGGCGACGCTGGTCAGGGCCGCCACCGGCTCCAGTCCGCCGGGAGCCCTAGCCGATAGGTCAGGTCATCAGCGCGACGTGCGTGGTAGCCGAACTCGGTCAGGCGGGCTGTGCGGCCGAGGAGCCGCAGAGCCAGTTCTGTCGGCTTGATCGCGAACCCCGCGCTGGCCAGGACTGCGGCTGCGGCGGCTTCCCGGTCAGGTCTCAGCGAGAGCATCCTCAGACCTCCGGGCAGCACTACTTCTCGGAACCGCCCGACGACGGCGTGCCATTCCGCGTGGGCGGGGCCGAGTAGATGGCGTACGCGGCCGTCATGCCGACTGCCGCCTCGAAGCTTGTGGCGCGAGCGGTGTATCCGGATAGCTTCTCACCCTCGTATGTCCACACCCACCTGCGAGTGCGCGGATTCTGCTGTCTGGTGTAGTTCAGGCCGAGGGATCGGATCGCTGCTTCCACCATCGCCGGAGTCTCACCGTACGTTCCGGCGGCCAATGGGTCGATCTTCTGCACTGCCTCATCCAGGTATTCGGCCTGGCCCGCCAGGTGCGCCGGCGCGGCCGGCCCGCCATTGTCGTCTCCGGGAGGGTGCCCCGATGAAGATGACCTTCTCCTTCGCCCAGCCTGACAGCCAGATCGCCGGCTCGGCCGTGTCGGTGCGCGAGGTCACCAAGAGGTTCGGGGGAGTGACGGCGGTCGACGGGCTCAGCTTCGAGGTGCCCGCCGGCGCGAGCCTGGGCATCATCGGCCCGAACGGCGCCGGGAAGAGCACCATGCTCAAGATGCTGGCCGGCGCG
Organism: Streptosporangiaceae bacterium; assembly: GCA_050013055.1. Classification (GTDB taxonomy): domain Bacteria; phylum Actinomycetota; class Actinomycetes; order Streptosporangiales; family Streptosporangiaceae; genus Palsa-504. The sequence goes on along the minus strand of JBEKGC010000121.1, from coordinate 11,775 downwards.
ATCCAACCGGACCGGGGCCAGATCAGCATCGACGGCCAGCGGATCGACCGGCTCACCGCGCACCGGGTGCCGAGGGCCGGAATCGCGCTGGCCAGCCAGATCCCGCGGCCCTTCCCGTCGCTGAGCGTGCGGGACAACGTGCGGGTGGCCGTCATGGCCGTTCCGTCCTCGCGGTCTGGGTCCCAGCGGCGCAGCCGCGTCGAGCAGGTGTTCGAGCTATGCGGCCTGAGTCCGCTGGCCGCCCGGCCCGCCTCGGCGCTCGGGCTGCTCGACCGCAAGCGGCTCGAGCTCGGCCGGGCGCTGGCCAGCCAGCCCCGGCTGCTGTTGCTGGACGAGGTGGCCGCCGGGCTGGTCGGCGTCGAGCTCGAGCAGGTCATCGCCCTGATCCGCACGATCCGCGAAACGGCCAGGCCGACGCTGATCGTGGTCGAGCACGTCGAGGGCGTCGTCCGCCAACTCGTCGAGGAGGCCATCGTGCTGGACTGGGGCCAGGAAGTAGTCCGGGGCACCCGGCCCAGATCGAGGCCGACCCGCGCGTACGCGAGATCTACCTGGGCGCATCCGGCGAGCCCGGCGCACCGCGTCCTGCGGCTCGGGGGACCGCCAAGGCAGAAGCGGGCGGACCGCGGCCGGAGCGGACTCGGGCCAGGACCGGCCCGTCGGTGGGCAGGCCGGCCACCGCTGGGTCTGCCGTCGGGTCAGCCACGGCGTGCACGCGGTATCTGTCGCCCGGCAGTTACTGCACAGAGAGGTCGTCAGGCCGCACTTAGCCACCCCTGGCCGGCATGTAGCTGTTCAGGTACCCGTCCCGAGAAGCGATTTCCAGAACATGACTTTGTCGTCGCCTGGACCGTAGAACTCACGGACGCGGGCCTCCTGGTCGAAGCCTTCCCGAGCGTAGAAGCGCCGGGCCGCTTCGTAGTCGTCGGTGCTGGAGGTCTCGACGATCAGCACTCGGGCGACGTGTTCTCCGGCGCTGCGTAGCGCGTGCTCGACGTGGGCGACCAGGGTGGTGCCGATACCTGAGCGGTGTTGGCGCGGTTGCACGGCGAGGAAGTACAGGTTCCAGACCCGATCGGCGAAGGGCTCGGGTGCGTAGTACGCCGCCCCGGCCACGCGGCCGGCTGGGCCTTCGGCGACAATCCACCGATGCTGGTCGAGGGAGCCGTCGAGGTAGCCGTGCAGCATCTCGTCGAAGCCTGCCATGTCATGGGGAGCGAACATTGCGTTGTCCACGGCAAGACGGCGAATCGGTACGACGTCGCCGCCGGTGGCAGGCCTGACTGCAGCAGGAGCACTGTTGAGTTCGGATGTGTTCACCCACCCATCCTGTCCGGGTCCCGCCCCGCGGGCGAGGCATTTCCGAGCCCGTCCGCGCGGCCGACCCGCCGTTGCTACCCGCCGGGCGCGACACGCCGGGGATTGCCGGGGGCAGACGTTCGGGTCGTGAACGTGTTTGGATCTTTTGGGTGCCGGAGTCGGAGGGTGTGTCACGCGAGGAGTTGCTCGCGATACTCGCGGCCAAGGACGCGCGGATCGATGCGCTGCTGGTGCAGGTCGGTGAGCTGACCGCGCAGTTGCAGACGCTGGTGTTGAGACTGGGAAAGGACTCGTCTGCGGGGCGGGTCCTCACGTAAGGCGTCGGGCCGCAAGCCCGGTAAGCAGCCCGGAGAGGCCGGGACGGCATTGCGGTTGGTGGACGACCCGGACAAGCGGATCGCCGTCCCGGCACCGGCGGCGTGCTCGTGCGGGACGCCGCTGGTCGAGGCTCCGGTCACGGCGGTGCGGCGCAGGCAAGTCCACGACCTGCCACCGGTGCCGGATCCAGTGGTGACCGAGTACGCAGCCGAGGTCAAGCGCTGCCCCGGCTGCCGAGCGAACGTGACCGGGGAATTTCCCGCCGGGTGAACGCCCCAGCGCAGTACGGACCCGAGATCACCACCCGGGTCCGCCTGGTGCGGTGCTCACCTCCTGCGGGACCTTCGGGGGATCCACGAGGCCGACCCTGCTGGACAGCTATGGGCCAAGGCCATGGCCGACACCCTGCTCGAAGCCCACCGGATCGCTACCGTCGCCCGCGATCAGGGGCGTGCTGCGCTGTCCGGCAACGAGATTCGCATCATCGGGCGGCTCTACACCGGCGCCCTGGCCAGAGCCCGGACCGACAACCCCGCCAGCGGCACCACCGTCCTGGCGGACACGCCCGCACCCTGGGCGCCCGGTTCGGGGCCTGCCGTGAGGTGATCCTGCGGTTCACCACCAACCTGGCCGTCGGCTTCACCAGCAACATCTCAGTTATGCGATCACCCCTTCGTGTCCACGCGGGTTGTGTCTCACGACCGCGGCGCGTTCAGCGCAGGATGTGTCTCACTGGGTGACGGGTTTTCGCTCGGTGCGTTCGCCGGGGTTTGGTGTCGGCTGTCAGGTCTGCTGACGGGAAGGGATGTGCGTGATTCCGGTGTCGCGCTCGATTCGGGCGAGGAGCTGGGCGTTTTCGGCGGTGACCTGAGCTAGCCGCAGGGTCAGGACCTGGATGTGGTTGGCGTAGGTTTTGGCTTGCTCGCGCGCTTCTCGCAGGTCGGCGGCGCGCTGCGCGTGTTGCTGGTGGCCGGAGGCTTTGCGCTGGCTAGCCTCGCGTCGTTGCTGCTCGGCCTGGGGCTGCTGCCGGGGGTCGTTGAGGATCCGCTGGAACTCGGCGGCGTGGGCGGACCGGTAGAAGCTGGCCCGGGGAACCTGAGCTTCGGCGCACAGGTTTTTCACGTTAAGTTTGCCGTCGGTGTGCTCGGGCCGGCCGGCTTGCAGCCGGAGCAGGGCAGCTTGGAGCCTGGAGTGGAGAGACGGGCTGGTCACCGGGGATCGTTGTCCTTCCCGTTGCCGCATTGGCTGATCAGCTGATCGAGCTGGCTGAGGTGATCGTTGAGGGCGGCTTGCTGCAGCGGGGGCAGTTGCTGGCCGGCGTTACCGAGGAGCTGGAGTGCCTGGTCGCGTGCTTGCTCGAGGCGGGGCTGGTGCGCGGATGTGCGGAGGGCGTTCGGGCACGACAGGCAGGAGTTCAGCATCGGCAGCGGCCGTCCCGTTCCGGCGGGTGCGGCGCGGGTGAGGCAGGCGGCGGTGCTGGGCTGGAAGAAGCAGTCACCGAGTATGCCGGGGTGCAGCGTGACGGATAGGTGCTGCAGCATGGTGCGCAGCCGGGCCGGGGAGGCGATGGTGCCGGGCAGGTCCGCGAGGTCGGCGCGGATCCTGGAGAACTCGGCGTTGATCCGGCGGGCCGCGCCGCCGCCGGCGGGCTCGCCGGCGTCCCAGTCCCGGTAGAGGTTCTCAAGAGAGTCCAGCCGGGCGATGTTGTGCTCGGCTTGTACTTCGGCGGCGAACCCTGAGGCGGATGTCCCGGCGTAGCCTTCGAATACGGTGACCTTCGCGTGCTGGTACTGGCGGGCGCCGGCGACGACACCGAATGGCTGGTGGGCGATGTGCCAGGCCAGGCTTCGCCGGAACTGGCGGGCGTCGAAGGCCCACGGGTCCCCGGCGACGTCGGGGATGAACGGGTCGCCGGGTCCGGACCACAGGGTGTTGCAGTGGGCGGCGAACCGGTTGACTCTGCCGGGGACGTCGCGCATGAGTTCAGCTTTTCCGCCTCGGTCCCAGCCGAACAGGTGGGTGGGGTGGTTGTTGACCTGCCGGAGCACGTCGACGGCGTTGTGGACGATCCCGAGAACCACCCAGTCGGCCTGGTCGCCGGTCAGCTTGCGGTCTTTGAACACGCGGCCTCGTAGCTTATGGCGGGTGCGGCCGTCCGCGCCGGGTTCGGTGAACCCGCATGCCGGGGTGAGCTCGCGTACTTCGTGGTCGCGCATGCCGGACAGGTAGGCGATGACGATCCAGCATGCGGTGCGCAGGTGGTTCAGTTCCTGATCCAGGCTGCTCGGGTCCAGGCCGGTTCGCCAGGGCCGCCCGGTTGCTGGCCATGGCGACCGGGGCGTGTTCAGGCCCCCGTCTTCGAACCCGATCCGCCGCCCGGCGTCGTCGAGGAGCTCGCGATGGTAGCTGAGGCCGCCCGGGATGCCGGCGAGCAGGCGGATGAGCCTGCCGTTCGGCTGCCGCGCGACGGGGCCGGTGGTGCGCGGGGCGGGCATTCCGCGGCCCGCCTGCGAGCGGACCTGGATGAATGCTTCCAGTCGTGCGCGAGCTTGCCCGCTGGTCAGGCGCGGCATCGTAGCGATGGCCGCATGCAGCCCGGCGAGTTCTGCGCGTGCGGCGAGCAGGTCGCCTGCGGCGGTCTGGACGTAGAACACGGCAGCTTGAAGCAGCGGCGCGATCACGTCTTCGGGGATGCGGGGGGTGGTGTTCTCCTGCGGTGATATGCGGCCGGCTACCTGGTTCGCCGTACGGCCCAGCCATGGCATGAACGCCAGCTTGTCGGTGAGGAACGGGCTGTGTGCGGCCATGTGCCTGACCACCCCGGCCTTGCCCGCGGCAGCGACTGCCGAGGAGGCGCGCCACTGGGTGAGCACGCCTTCCAGCAGGGCCGGCGTGACGTCGGCGAGGCGGGGTGCCCCGGCTGCCGCGAGGTCGGCCACGATTGCCCGGACCTCATGGAACTCACTGATCAGGTTCGTGATCTTCATGGGCCTGGCGGTCGTGCCGCCGACCGGGACCGCCCGGTTGATCCTGGAGTGCAGGAATTGTTTCGCGGTTCGCCGCTGACCGGGATCGGTGATGGTGGTGAAGTCGATCCTGCTGCCGCGGCTGGTGGTCCACGGCACGAATGCGCTGACGTCCCACACGTCGTCGCCGAACCGAGGGCTGTCGTCATGCCGGCCGTCGGTGATGCGGGCGGGCAGGACGAGCGTGTCACGCGCGACTGAATGCTCAACGGCAGTCATGCCGCCTGCCGCGGCGGCAGCAGCAGTCGCTGCGGCGGCCGTCATGTGAGCTGCTCCAGCAGGAGGACCGGGATCGCGGCGGTGCTGCTGGCCGCGGCGGCGGTCCGGGCGGCTTGGAGTTGCCCGGCGGGGAAGGCCGGGAACACGCCATCGGTCAGGCGCTGCCAGGAAAGCCCGTAACGGGCAGCCCATTCGGTCTCCCCGAGTGTTTCCCGCTGGTCCTGCAGGAAGCCGGCGAACGTGACGAGGCTGGGCAGGTGCCGGCCGGTGAATACCGCGTTGGGGCATTCCAGGCAGCCCCACGCCGCGACCGGGCACGGCCCGCCTGGCTTGCGGGCGAATGGCGAGTCGTTGAAACTCGTGCATGAGGCGAGGAACACGTCGGTGCTCGCGGTGCGTGCGGCGTGGATCTGGCCGGATGTCACCATTCCTGGCGGCTCGGTGCCGTCGGGGATGACGGCGGGCGGCGGGAGCGCCACTGCCAGTGCCTGTTCCAGTCCGGCTTCGACGGCTTGGTCGTGGATTTCGCGGTGAGCGCCGATGTTGGCATACCGGGACGCGGCGACCGTCCGGGAGTGGCCCGCGGTGAAGTCGTCGAGCACGCCGCCCGCTGCGAGGTACTTTCCTGATTTGACTGTCTTGCGCAGCCGCCGCAGGTCCAGCCGGACCGGGCCACCGCCGTAGTCGGTCAGCCGGTCCAGCTGGTGACGGATCATCCACGCCTGCACCTGGGTATTCATCTGGTGGCCGCCGTGGTCGAAGTACGCGCGCAGCCCGTCGTCGCCGGTGCCTACCCATAGCGCGCTGCTGCCGGTGGTGCCCCGGGCCGGCTGGGTCAGGCGGATGGCCAGCTGGATCAGCCCGGCGGGGGTGGCGGTGCTCCCGCCGCGGACCCGCATTGCCTTGCCGGTATTCGTGTGTGCCCGTTGTTTGTCGTAGGCCGGTGTCCAGAATCCGCCTGACGGGCTGGACAGGCAGTCCTCGCGTAGTCCTTTGGCGCATTCGGGTTCGAGTCCGGTCAGGCAGATCACCGCGACCAGGAACGGCACCAGGTCGTTGACGCCGAGGAACACCTGATCGTTGAGTTCCCGTGCGCCGCCGTGCCGTCTGGTGTGCCAGCCGAGCTCACGCATCCGGGCGGCGGTCAGCGGGCCGTGCGTGACGATGTGCCACAACACGTTTTCCCGGGCGTGCCAGCCGGCCGCGCCAGGATCGTGCCCGGCGGCGGCCAGTTCCCGGCCCGCCTCCAGGCGTGCGGTGATGGACCGCACGTCGGCGAGCGCGGCGTCCCGCATCGCGGCCAGCGCCGGAAGCGGGTAGGCATCCAGCGGGACCGACGGCTCGCACCGTCCGGTCGCCGCGTAGCTCAGCCGGGCCTGCAACTCCACGGGCAGCACGCTTTCCTCATCAATGGCGGCGACCCGCATCAGCCGCACCACCGTCGCCAGGTAGACGCCGACCGGGCCGGCGCCTGCCCCGAAACGGCGCGACAGCCAGGCCTCGAAGTCATCCAGCAACCGGGGAGTTACGTCCGCGAGCCTGGCCTGCGGCCCCAGCGTCCCCGCGGCGAACCTCACGAACGTCCGCAGATGCGTCACCCGCTGAGCGAACCCCGGACTCCAGGTCCGGATCGTGCCGGAGTCCCCGCCGATCGAGGCAAGTGCCGCCGCCAGCGGCCGGACCAGCAGCGGAGCCGTAAGGTCCGACAGGTCCACGATCTTTTCCTTGCCGCCGAAGGTCAGGCTGAACACGACCGGGCCCAGATGCGGCACCGGTACCGGATCGGCGAACCCGGCGCTGTCAAAGCTCACCCGGGTGCCCCTGCCGGTCATCGCGTCACGCTCGCTGAGCATGCGCCGGCCAGCACATGACCGGGGAGGCCATAGCCCTCATCCTCATCGCGCCAGCCCTCATCGATGTGCTCGTCCGCCTGGCCCGGCACAGCCGCTTGCGTCTCCCACTGCTCCAAAGCAGAGGCGACGATCTCCTGAGCCTCATCCAGAACATCCAGGTATGTGTAGACGGTCGCCTCGTTGCGGTGCCCGAGAAGCAGCTGCAGCTTGCGCATCGGATTCCCGACGAGCAACCGCTTCACCTGCGCCGAGGTCAGGCTGCCGGCGGTATGCGCCTCGCCGAGCGCGGCGACCGTCTGGCGCAGCAGCAGGCCGAGCATGTGAACCGCGAACGAATGCCTTAGCAGGTGCGGCGTCGCCCGCACCTCAAGCCCGAACGTGGCACACCGCTCGCTGGCCCGGGTGAACACCGCCTGCCACGCCGCCGGCCGCAGCGGCAGCCCGTCGTCGCCCAGCCACAGTGCTAGCGGGCCGGTCAGCTCCCCGCTCTCGTCGATTCCCATCAGGTGACGGCGCGTCAGCGGATCCAGCTTCCCGACGCCAGTCAGCGGGCCATCGGCCAGCCGGATGCTGCGCTGCCCTGCCCGGCGGACCAGGATCGTGTCACCGCCAGCCCGGTACCTTCCGGTCGCGCGCAGCCGCCCGGCCAGCTCACCCCGCTCGATCGACTCATACCGGCGCAGCGAGCGGACCAGCCGCGACGGCGGGAAAACCGCGCGTGCCCGGGACCGTTTGGTCACCGCCTCCGCCAGCGAGATCACCGGCACCCGCCCGGCGGATGACCGGATACCCGGCATCTCGCAGACCAGGAGCGACGCCGCCTCACCCAGCCGCATGCCGGTGAAAATAAGAAGATCAGCGAACAAGCAGTTCCGCTCGTCGTGAAGACCCCGCCATGACGGGTCCGGACGGCCGTCAGGCAGCCTGCCCGCCAGCCCGACGTCCCGCCAGGTCAGGTAATCCTCGAACGCCATGAACCGGACCGGTGCCGGCCCGGGATCCGGCTCGGAGGCGGTGTTCACCACGATCCGCTGCAGCCCGTTCGGCGTCCACACCGTCTTATCCGCGTAACGGAACGGCAATCCTGCGACCAGACCCTCGTACTTTGCCCACGCGGCCCACTTATCCAGCGCCGCGATCGACCGCCTCCAGGTCCGCACCGACACCGTCTGCCCCGGATCGCCGCGCAACCGTGCCCGCTTGAACGCTGCGAGGTCCGCGGCGTCGCATGCCCAGATGCTCTTGCCGCCGCGAGCTTGCTCAAGGAACCGGCAGAACACCGCGATGTCCCGGGCATAAGCACTGACACTGTTCGCCGCGCGCACCCCCCAGGCGTCCAGTTCCCGGAAGAAGCGGTTCAGCTCGACATCGTAAGAACCGTCCGCCGCCAGTACGAACACCTGCCGCTCGCGAACCCCGGCCCGCGCCAGCACCGCCGCGGCCGTCGATCCCTCGTCCAGGCCCGGCACCGACCCCGCACGACTGACCTCGGTCACCCGGACTCCCGCCACACCCCCGCCGCCATCCGGGCAGCCCTCATCCCCGCGATCCATCCCGTCCCCCCGTCTGAGACATAAACGCGATCGCATAATAGCGGACAGTAGTGAGACATGCTCAGGCGGTCACATAATCTCCGAACGCGCGGTCGGACCCGTGAAAGTCCAGCAACGATCATCCGGCGGCGCCTGGCGCACCCTGCAAGGCCTGGCCGACTTCGCGGTCGTCCAGTCTTACCTGACCACCGCAAGCCGTTGGGGAATCAACAGATTCCAAGCCCTCTACCGACTCTTCAACGGCGACGGCCCCGGCTCCCCACAGGCCTCACGCCACAGGCGGCTACCGCCTGACCGGGTACGTGAATAGCTACATCAGAATAACGCCGTGATACCCGTCCGCGGCAAGTTATTTGGCGAGGCTCGATGTCTATTTCCCGGGTCTATTGCGGGCTCTTGATGAGGCGTCGGCAGCCGCACTTCGAAGCGGCAGCCCTCCGTGGTGTTGACCACGCTCACCTGCCCTTGGTGTGCCTCGACGATGCTGCGCACGATCGCCAGGCCCAGGCCCGCACCGCTGCCCGCGTCCGGGCCGCGCTCGCGGGTGCCGCGCCAGGCCGCATCGAACACGCACGACAGGTCCGCTTCGGGTATGCCGCCGCAGCCGTCGGTGACGGCCAGCAGCGCGCCCCCCGCTTCAGGCGTGGCCACGACGTGCACGCTGCCGTCCTCCGGGGTGTGACGGATGGCGTTGACCAGCAGGTTGCTGAGCACGCGTGACATCTCGCGAGCATCGGCACTGACCGTGAGCGGAGTGCTGGCCATACTGGTCAGCCGTATCCCGCGTGCCCGCGCCAGTGCCTCCGTGCTGGCCAGGACGTCGTTGATCAGGTCTTCGAGAGCGATCTGGCCGGGGGACGGGCGAAGGGTTCCCGCCTGGACACAGGAGAGCTCGAACAGGTCGTCCACCATCCTGGCGAGCCGGTCGACCTCGGCGCGGATCTGCCGGTGGTAGCGGGCGGGCTCGGCGGCTAGGCCGTCCTCTAGCGCCTCGGCCATCGCGTGCAGGCCGGCCAGCGGCGTGCGCAGGTCGTGCGAGACCCAGGCCACGAGCTGGCGCCGGGATTGGTCCAGAGCGTGCTCCCGCGCGCGGGACTCCTCCAGCTTCTCGCTGGTCTCGCCGAGCTCGCGGGAGAGCGCCGCGAGCTCGGCCATCATCGGCCCGGCCGGTGAGCGGTAACCGCCGTCCAGGTCGCCCAGCGAACGGGCGGCCTGACGCAGCGCCAGGCTGCCAGCCTGCAGCTGCTGCCCGATCAGGCAGCCGAACCCGACCGCCACCACAGCGGCCACCATGCACACCATGATCACGACCCTCAGGTCGTGCGCAGACAGGAACATCGCCTCGGCGGTGCCGAGCGTGCCGCCCACAACTGCGAGCACCACGATGGCCCCGCTGACCTGGAGTGACAGCCGGAGCGAAGCCCGGCGCAGCAGCCGGATGACGCCCAGGCCCATCAGGCCCACCCCGCTGGTGCAGCCCGCGGCGATCAGGACCACCTCGAGCTGTGCGTTCACGAAAGCCTGCCTCCCCGCTGTAGCCGGAGCCTGCCGTGAAGCCACCGGGCCGCCAGCCCCGGGAACACGCCTCCGGTATCCCCGGCTCGGCGCCGAGGCTCAGGCGAACCGAATCGCCCGCTGTGTATTCGTAGCTGTCCTGGGCGTGGATTGGTTATTGGGCTTCATCGGCCGGCCCAGCTTCGTCCTGCTGGACGGCAGGCTGGTGATGGGCTTGGTCGGGCGGCCCTTGATCTTCCCCGGCGGCCTCCTCCTGCGGGCCGGGCCGGGAATCGCGCTGGACTTGACCGGCAACGGGGCCGTCTGCCGCGGCTTCGCCCGCATCCAGTGCATGGTCCTGGTCTTCCTGGACAGTTGGTTGGTCTCCCTCTCCAGGATCGGCCGGGAGGCGCACCGTATCGGCCGGCGGCCCGGCCTCGCGGTCCGGGCCGGCTTCCTCGGGGGCCGCGGCCGGCCGTTCCGGCGGCGGGGCGGTCCGCGACTGGCGGCGCAACCGCACCGCGAACGCGACGGCGGACAGCAGGAACAGCGCGCCTGTCACCGCGAGCCAGTGCCAGACGTACGGGTCCGCGGACAGCCCGGTCGACGCGTGGTAGGGCGTCTGCAGCCGCAGGATCAGCGGGAACCACACCAGGAACAGCAGGCCGGACAGCGCGGCGGGTACCCGTACGTAGTTGATCCACGGCGTCGCGGGCAGCTGCGGCTCGCGGTGCCGGAGCGCGGCCATGACCGACCGGTCGGCGAGTGAGTACAGCGGCATCAGCAGCAGGTCGTGGCCGATGACCGCGCCCAGGAACCAGACCGCCACCGCCACCGGATGGGAGGACACCAGCCGGGTGGCCGCGTAACCGGCCAGGCCGAAACAGGCCAGCAGGGTGAGCAGGTGCAGGGGGCTGGCGCCGTACCAGCGCAACTGGCGTCTCATGATCTCGCGAAGGTCAGGCGGGCGACCCACTTGGTGTTATGCACGCCGGGGTTGGCCGGCACGATCACCCGCGCGGGATACCCGTGGTCGAGGGACAGGTCGGCGCCGTTGACCCGCAGCGCGAGCAGCGAGTCCGGGTCCATGATCTGCCCGGCCGACAGGACACCGTGCCGGAAGGTGCCGCCCTGCTCCAGCGACTCCGCCAGCACGCTGGCCGGGGCGCTGACTCCGGCCAGCTGGGCCAGATCACGTAGCCGCACGCCGGTCCAGGCCTGATTGCCGCTGGACCAGCCCTCGACGCAGGCGATCGGCAGGGACGCGGTGTGCTGGTCCATCGCGAGCAGCTCGGCCCGGCTCAGGCGCAGCGGCGGCGGACCGGTCCCACCGGTATGGCCAAGGGTGAGGCGCCAGCTCGCGCCGGTCTCGGCCGCGCTGACGCCCACCTCGGCCGCGGTCTGGTTGATCTGGAAGTCGTTCGGGCCGGTGCCCAGGTCCTGGCCGTGCGGGGCCAGCAGCGCGGTGCGGCGCAGCGGGCCGCCCAGCGACTGCCCGACGGACAGGACCAGCACCAGCAGCGAGCCGGCCCCGGCGAAGGCTAGGGCGCCGCGCCGGGAGATCGTCGGGGCGGCGGGCGCCGGGCTGACCAGCTCGGAAGCGTCCGGTGACTCCGGCTGCGTGGCGGCGGTGCCGGTCCGCAGCTCGGCGATCAGGCCGCGGCTGCGCAGCGTCCTGATCACGGTCCGGCCCTTCAGGACCACGTGCACCACAAGACCGGCGATGAACACCCACCCGCCGTAGAAGTGCAGGGTGTAGAACGAGCCGGGGAACTTGTACCACTGCTGGATGTTGAGGACCCCGGTGACGAACTCGAACACCGCCCCGCCCACGAGCAGCAGCAGCGACAGCCGCTCCAGCGCGTGCGCGGGGCTGCGCAGCGGCGGCCACTCGAACAGCTTCGGCAGCACCGACCACAGCTTGGCCAGCAGGATCGGGATGAGCACCAGCCCCAGGGTGACGTGCAGGCCCTGGTTGACCCGGTACAGCCA
>JBEKGC010000120.1:0-15103 GCA_050013055.1 Streptosporangiaceae bacterium | reverse complement strand
GCATCGTGCTCGGCGACGACGGCCAGAAGATGTCCAAGAGCCTGCGCAACTACCCGGACGTGAACGAGGTCTTCGACCGGGACGGCTCGGACGCCATGCGCTGGTTCCTGATGGCCAGCCCGTTGCTGCGCGGCGGGAACCTGGTGGTGACCGAACAGGGCATCAGGGAGGCGGTCCGGCAGGCGATCCTGCCGCTGTGGAACAGCTACCGCCTCTTCACCCTCTATGCCAACGCCGAGTCCTACCAGGCGCGATCAAGCACCGCCGGCGAGCACGTGCTCGACCGCTACATCCTGGCCAAGACCCGCGCAGCGGTGACCGAGACGCAGCAAGCGCTCGCGGACTACGACATCGGCGGCGCCTGCCAGCTGCTCAGGGAACACCTCGAGGTGCTGTCCAACTGGTATATCCGGCGATCAAGGCCACGGTTCTGGGCCGGCGACCGGGCCGCGCTCGACACCTTGTGGACCGTGCTCGAGACCCTCTGCCGGGCCGCCGCGCCGCTGCTCCCGCTGACCACAGAGGTGATCTGGCGCGGGCTGACCGGCGAGCCGAGCGTGCACCTGACCTCGTGGCCTGAGGTGTCCGGCTGGCCCGCCGACGCGGAGCTTACCGCCACCATGGACCTGGCCCGGGCCGCTTGCCGTGCCGCGCTCGGGCTGCGCAAGGCACGCCAGCTCCGGGTCAGGCTGCCGCTGGCGTCACTAACCATCGCCCACCCGGACGCCGGCTCGCTGGCGCCGTTCGCGGACCTGATCGCCGAGGAGGTCAACGTCAAGGCGGTCGAGCTGTCCGCCGACCCGGCCCGCCTCGGCACGTTCTTGATCGCGGTGAACCCGCGGCAGCTCGGACCGCGGCTCGGCGCCAAGGTGCAGGAGGTGATCCGGGCGGTCAAGGCGGGCGACTGGGTCACCTCCGGCGACGGGATAAGTGCGGCAGGCGTTCAGCTGGAACCGGGCGACTATGACCTGAAGCTGGTCGCCGCCGACCCGGACTCGACCTCAGCGCTGCCCGGCCAGGCCGGGCTGATCGCGCTGGACACCCGAGTGACGCCCGAACTCGCGGCCGAGGGCACCGCGCGGGACGTGGTGCGCCTCGTGCAGCAGGCGCGCCGGGACGCCCAGCTAGCCGTCTCGGACCGGATCCGGCTCACCCTCGGCGCCGACGCGGGCACCGCCGAGGCGATCAGCACCCACGCCGCGTTCATCTCCGCCGAGACCCTAGCCGTCACCCTAGAAATCCGCCCCCTCTCCGACCTCGCCACCACCCCCCACCCCCTCCCCCACCCCAACGCCACCCTAAAAGTCGCCCTCACCCCAGTCGAGCCCTGACCTCAAAGGGGTCGCGGGGCCCTTGCACCCCATAGAAGGGGTGCGCGGGCACCGCGACCCCCGCCGAGGGGGCGGGAAGGGAGCGCGGGCACCGCCCAGGGGGGCGGGAGGATTCGCAGGAGGCTGAACGGGCTGGGGTTCGTCGGCGGGGGCATGGGAGGGGGCTTGGGGGGCGGCGCTTGGGGGGTCGCGGCGCGGGGGGTTATTACCGGGTGCTTACGGGGGGTCGCGGGGTGAGCCGGGGCGGGGCGGGGGACGTGGTTCTGGGTGGAGGCCAGCGCTCGCGGGCGTTGTGAAAGATCATCGGGTTTGTGATCATTGATCACCGGCTCGGTGAGCCGTGTCCTTTCGTAGTGGCGGCCGCGAGTCCTGGTCATGAACCGGCCGCGCGGGGAATACCCGGCCGGAATTCTCGCCTGCCCCGAACCAACCCGCTCCCGGCAACGTGCCATGGGTGGAGACATTCTCCATCTTCGAAGGGAGCGGGGAATACGAATGAAAGCAACACGAAGACACACGATCGCGCTAGCCGGGGCTGTCGCCGTCACGGCTGGCCTGAGCCTGGGCCTGACCGCCGGCGCCGCGAGCGCGGCCGGATGGCAGGCCTTCACCGGCCCGTTGCACAAGGTCACGACCATCGCCTCGACGGTGCCTGGCAACGGCGACGTCAACCCCTACGGGATGGCGGTCGTCCCGCGCAGCACCGGCGACCTGCGGCAAGGCAACATCCTGGTCAGCAACTTCAACGACAGTGCCAACGTGCAGGGCACAGGAACGACCATCGTCCAGGTCAGCCCGGGCGGGCAGGTGTCACAGTTCGCGCAGGTCAACCCGAACCTGCCGGGCTGCCCGGGCGGGGTGGGCCTGACCACGGCCCTGTCCGTGCTGCGCAGCGGCTGGGTGATCGTCGGCTCGCTGCCCACCGAGAACGGCAGCGTGTCCGGGGCCGGCTGCCTGATCGTGCTTAACCCGTGGGGCCAGGTCCGGGAGACATTCGCCGGCCACGGCATCAACGGTCCGTGGGACATGACCGCCGTTGACTTCGGCGGGAGCGCGGAACTGTTCGTCACCAACGTGCTGAACGGCACCGTCGCGGCCAACGGCGCCACCGTGGACCGCGGCACGGTGCTGCGGCTCGACGTTCAGATCCCGGCCTGGGGACTGCCCCGGATCAGCTCAAGGACCGTGATCGGATCCGGCTTCGCCGAACACCTCGACCCCGCGGCGCTCGTCATCGGCCCGACCGGGGTTGGCCTCGGTAACAACGGCACCCTGTACGTCGCCGATACGGTCGCGAACAGGGTCGCGGCCATACCCGGCGCGCTGTTCCGCGGGTCCGACGCGGGCACCGGCGACACCGTCAGCGAAGGGGGCCACCTGAACGGCGAACTTGGCCTGGTGGTGGCGCCGGGCGGTGACATCCTGACCGTCAACAGCGGAGACGGGAACCTGGTCGAAGTCACCCCGTCCGGGTCCCAGATCGCGGTCCGCACGCTGGACAGCTCCGGGTCCCCGCCGGGCGCGGGCGCCCTGTTCGGTCTGGTCGTCAAGCCGGGCCAGCGGGCCGTCTACTTCGTCGACGATGCCACCAACACCGTGGACCTGCTGCACTAACCCGAACGTCGCGCTCTAGTCCCGCCGGAGCGGGGCGGGACTAGAGCGCGACCCCCACCAGGACAGGTTCGGGCGCCAGCGACACGCCGAACGCGTCCCTGACCCCGTCCCTGATCTCCCGCGCCAGCGCCATCAGCCCGTCCGTGCTCGCCGACCCGGAGTTGACCAGCGCCAGGGTGTGCTTCGCGGAGATCCGGGCGCCGTCACCACCGTGGTACCCCTTGCCGAACCCGGCCCGCTCGATCAGCCAGGCGGCCGGCACCTTCACCAGGCCGTCCCCGGCGCCGAACCTGGGCACCTGGACCTGCGGACCGCACCTGGCCCGGGCGGCCGCCTCGACCGCGGCCAGGGCGCCGACGTCGAGCACGGGGTTGACGAAGAACGAGCCGACGCTGCGGGTATCGGGATCGGCCGGGTCGATGACCATGCCCTTACGCCGCCTGAGCTCGATCACCGCCGCGCGGGCCCGCGGGCCAGGCACCTGATCCCCGACACCGACGCCGAGCGCGGTCGCCAGCTCGGCGTAGCGGACCGGCACCGACAGAGCCTGAACCGCGAGGGAAAAAGTCACGCTCAGCACCACGAACGCGCCGGCCCCGCGAAACTTGCTCGTGCGGTAGCCGAAATCGCACTGTTCGTTCGGGATATCAAGAATTTTCTCCGTGCCACGGTCGTAGGCACGCACCTGGCAGATGGTCTGCGCGACTTCCTGACCGTAAGCACCGACGTTCTGGATCGGGGTGGCGCCGGCCAGGCCCGGGATGCCGGACAGGCACTCCAGGCCGGCCAGGCCGCAGCCGACGGTGCGGGCGACCACCGCGTCCCAGTCCTCGCCGGCCGCGACGGTGACCAGCCCGTTCTCTACACCGAAGCCGCGGGTCGCCACCTGCACGACGGTGCCGGGAAAGCCCTCGTCGGCGACGACCAGATTGCTGCCGCCGCCGAGGATGAGCACCGGCTCGCCGCGGGCGTCGGCGGCTCGCACCGCGGTGATGACGTCGGTTTCCGTGCCGGCCCAGACGAAGTTCTTAGCCGGGCCGCCCAGCCCGATGGTGGTGTGGTCGGCCAGGTTCACCCGAGGCGGACGACGGCGCGCGCGCGGGTCAGCACCTTGGTGTCCGCGGACCTGGCGGTGACATCGACGCGCACCCGGCGGTCCTCGAGCTTGCCGGTGACCACGCCGCTGATCTCCACCAGCGCGCCCTTGTCGTCGTCCGGCACGACGACCGGCGAGGAGAACCTGACGCCGAACTCGACCACCGCGCCGGGATCCCCGGCCCACTCGGTCAGGAACCGGCCGGCCAGCGCCATCGTGAGCATGCCGTGCGCGATCACATCGGGCAGGCCGACCGACTTGGCCAGCCGCTCGTTCCAGTGGATGACGTTGAAATCACCCGAGGCGCCCGCGTACCGCACCAGGTCACGCCGGGTGAGCCGGTACTGCCTGAGCGCGAGCTCGGTGCCCGCGTCCACGTCGTCGTAGCTAGGCGGCGCCATCGTCTTCCCCCTGCTCGCCGCGTTCGACCAGGACGGCCCGGGCCGTGCACACGTGCTCGCCGTCGACGGTCCTGATCTGCGTCACGGTGGTCAGCGTGGTCAGGTGACGGACCTGCCTGATGCCCTCGATCGTCGACTGCGAGACCACCACGTCGCCAGCGTGCAGCGGGCGGGCATGGGTGAAGCTCTGCTCGCCGTACACGATCATCGCGTAGTTCACCCCGAGGCCGGGATCGTGGATGACCGTCGCGCTGCCCGCCGAGCTGATCACGACCGCGAAGGTGGGCGGGGCGATGACGTCCGGGTAGCCGGCCGCCTGCGCGGCCGCACGGTCCCGGCACAGCGGGCTCGGCTCACCGACCGCGTCGGCGAACTCGGCGATCTTGACCCGGCTGACCTCGTACGGTGCGGACGGCTCGAAGGTCCGGCCGATGTAGTCGGTGTTGATCGCCACGACCGCTCTAGCGGGTCTCGCGGTGCGCCCGGTGGCAGCGGCAGTTCGGGCAGAACTTCTTCAGCTCCAGCCGGTCCGGGTCGTTACGCCGGTTCTTCCTGGTGATGTAGTTCCTGTGCTTGCACTCCTGGCAAGCCAGCGTGATCTTCGGCCGGACATCGGTGGCAGCCACGATGGAGTGCCTTTCTCATCATCTGTTGGTATCCCGGCGGATCCCGGCGGGACTGACTAAGTGTAGCGGAGGCCGGACTTGAACCGGCGACACAGCGATTATGAGCCGCTTGCTCTGCCTGACTGAGCTACTCCGCCATCGGCACTCAAGGGTACCCGATCTTCCGGGCCGACTTTCATCACCGCAGGCGGTTTGACCGATTGTCGTCCGGCCAGGCAAGATCGTCCAGGTGAGCATTCTCGGTACCAGGGTCATCAGGCCGTCGTCGACGTGGACACAGAAACCGGCCAGACGGTGCTGCGCCGGGTGGTGACCGTCGACGACGCGGGCACCGTCATGAACCCGCTCATCGCCGAGGGCCAGCGGCACGGCGGCATCGCCCAGGGCGCGGCGCAGGCGTTCTGCGAGGAAGTCGTCTACGACACCGACGGCAACCCGCTGACCTCGAGCTTCGCCGATTACGCCTTCCTGTCGGCCACCGAGGTACCCAGCTTCGAGCTGGCCGAAATGGCCACGCCGACCAGCTATAACCCGCTCGGTGCCAAGGGGATCGGGGAAGCCGGCACGATCGGCGCGACCCCGGCCGTGCAGAACGCCATCATCGACGCGGTGGCGCACCTCGGCGTCAGGCACATCGACATGCCGGCCACGCCGCAGCGGGTCTGGCGGGAACTGCGGGTCTGGCGGGAACTGCGGGTCTGGCGGGAACTGCGGGCCGCCGCCGCGCGCGCCTGATGGGCGTCCGCGGCCGGAGTGCTGGTGCAGGTCCGGCTGCCTCGTCACCGGCGAACCGGCCAGGAGCCCGGCTGCCGTCGTCCTGTGTCCGCCGCGCGACCGCCGCCGACCGCCCGATGGTCGAGCGCCTGTGGCTGATGTTCCGCCATGACATGTCGGAGTTTGGCGGGCAGCTGCCGAACCCCGACGGCACGTTCCGCACTGAGCGGCTGGTCGCGGCGTTCGAGGATCGGGACTGGGCCGGCTATGTCATCGCCGGACCGCAGGACAGGCCCGCGGGATTCGCGATCGTCCGCGGCCTGACCGGCCCGGCCCGTGTCCTCAACAGCTTCTTCGTGGTGCGGGCGATGCGGCGGACCGGAGTCGGGCGGCAGGCCGTGGCCGCCATCGTCGCCGGGTATCCCGGCCCGTGGGAGGTCGCGTTCCAAGATGCCAACGTGGCCGCCGGGCGCTTCTGGCGCCGGGTCGCGACGGAACTGGCGGGCCGCGACTGGACCGAGGAACGCAGGCCCGTGCCGGGCCGGCCCGACGTGCCGCCGGATATATGGATCTCGTTCACGGTGCCCCCGCCGTGAGCACGCTCGACTCAGCGCATGGGCGTTACCCGTGATTTCTCTCCTCATCGCGCTGGCTCATGAGTACCGTCATCGAGTGAGCCTGCATGGCCACGGACTGGGTGGGCAGCAAGGTCACCCCGGCGGTCCGCGGTACGTCGGAAGTGTCGAATGTCACCTCCCAGCTCAACGCGTACTCGCCCGGGGGCAGAGTGAACTCATCGTCGAGCCCGCCGGCGTTGACCAGTATGAGCAGGTCGTTATCGACAGGCTGGCCGACGTCCCACTGGTCGGCCGTCATCGGGCGCCCATTAAAGAACAGCTGGAACGCGGATGAGGCGGCCGCCGCCTCGGAAACCCGCTTTCCGTGCTGGTCAAGGCATGCGCTATCCGGAACGGTCAGGGCCGGTGCCCCAAGGGCTGAACGGGTTGCTCCGTGCCCAAGCAACGGGTGCGCCTGGCGCAGCCTGATGAGCGCCGCAACGTAGCCGATCAGGACGTGATCGGCGTTCTCCCAGTCGAGCCAGGTCAGCTCGTTGTCCTGGCACCACGCGTTGTTGTTCCCCGCCTGGGTGCGGCCGAGTTCGTCGCCAGCTTGCAGCAGCGGCGTGCCCTGAGCGAGGAACAGGGTGGCGAGCAGGCCGCGGATCCGCTGCGATCGGAGCCGGTTAATCAGGGCGTCGTCCGTGGGACCCTCTACGCCACTGTTCCACGACCGCTCGTTGTCGGGTCCGTCCGTGTTTCCCTGACCGTTCGCCTCGTTGTGCTTGTCGTTGTAAGCGACGAGATCGGCCAGGGTGAACCCGTTGTGTGAGGCGATGTAGTTGGCGGGCGACGTCGGCCGGTCGAGCGGGCCGAGCGGATCGTACCGGTCGGGAGATCCCGTCATGCGCAGGTGCGACGTCCGGAATTCGATAATGCCGGGCCGCCACAGGTTACGTGTCCACTCGTAAAAGCCGCGGTTCTGCTCCGCCCACAGCGGCGGGAAGTTGTCGACCTGGTAACCGCCGGATCCGGCGTCCCAGCCGTCGGCCAGCAGCTTCACCTGGCCGAGTACTGGATCCTGCCGCATGATCGTGAAGAGCGCGTGAAGGCCGTCGATGCTGCTGGCGCTGGCGGCGATGGCCGGCATGGAGGCCAGCCGGAAGCCATCGACGTTCATGTCCGTGGCCCAGTACCGCAGGGCGTCCATGACCAGCCGGGTAACCGAGGGGTGGCGCACGTTGAGGCCAGCCGGGTCCGCGTCGTCCCCGAGGTAGTACGCCGCGGCATCAATGCCGCGAAAGCAGAACATCGGAGAGCCGGGCGCGAACTCGGCGGTGGCCGAGAAGTCGATGTCGAGGATGACCTCCATCCCGGCCTGATGCAGCGAGAGGACCATGGCTTTGAACTCCCGCACCTGGTGGCCCGGGACGCTGGCGTACCGTCTTTCTGGCGCGAAATATCCGATGGTGGAATACCCCCAGTATTCGGACAAGCCCACCTCGACGAGTGCGGCTGAGTCGAGGAAGTGCTGAACGGGCATGAGCACCACGGCGGTGACGCCGAGGCGCTGGTAGTGCTCGATCATGACGGGATGGGCGACGGCGGCATAGGTGCCGCGAATCGGCTCTGGGATACCGGGATGCCGCCGGGTCAGGCCGGCCACGTGGACCTCATACAGAACCGATTGCGGCCATGGCTGCCGCAGCCGCCGGTCGTTCCCCCAGTCGAAATACGGGTTCACCACGACCGACCGGGGGACATACGGTGCGGAGTCAGCGTTGTCGCGGCGGCCCGGCCGGCTCAGCTGGTAGGCGAATACCGCAGGGGACCAGGTCACCTGGCCTTCGATGGTCTGAGCGTACGGATCGAGCAGGAGCTTGGCTGGGCTGCAGAGCAGTCCGCGCCCAGCGTCCCACGGCCCGTGCACCCGGTACCCGTAGTGCTGGCCGGGACTGATCCCCGGCAGGTACGCGTGCCAGATGAAACCGTCCACTTCCATCAGCTCGACCCGGGTCTCTGTCCCGTCCTCGTCGAACAGGCACAGCTCGACCCGCTCGGCCACCTCGCTGAACAGACCGAAGTTGGTACCGGCTCCATCCCAGGTCGCGCCCAGGACGGGTGAGCCCGGCCAGACGAGCATCACGTCCGCCTTTCCGGCACGCGCCGGAGGCGGTCGGCTCGCAGCACCTGAATGGAGCGAGCCGCCACCAGGATTCCGCCGGTGGTGCTGATCGCGGCCTCATCGTCGCCTGGCGTGGCCGCGGCAGCCGTGTCGATGACCAGGGTCAGGGAGGCGGCCAGCCCGGCCGGAACACTCCACTGGATAGGCTCCCGCCACGCGTTGAAGATCACGAGGAAAGAGTCATCGACGATGCGCTCCCCCCGCCTGTCCGGCTCGCTGATGGCCCCCCCGTTCAGCAGGATCGCGAACGCCAGGGCCGCTTCGTCCGCCCAGTCCGCGTCCGTCATCTCGGTTCCGTCCGGGTTGAACCAGGCGATGTCCGGCAGATTGTTGGAAGACCGAGAGGAAACGCCCCTGAGGAAGCGCTGTCGGCGCAACACCGGGTGCTCGTGGCGGAGCCGGATGATGCGACGGGTAAAGGCAAGCAGGCCGAGGTCGGCGTTCTCCCAGTCGATCCAGCTCAGCTCGTTGTCTTGGCACCAGGCGTTGTTGTTCCCCGCTTGGGTGCGACCCAGTTCGTCACCGTGCGAGATCATCGGGATGCCCTGGGACAGCATCAGCGTGAGCAGGAAATTCCGGGTCTGCCTGGCGCGCAGCCCGAGCACTTCCGGATCGTCGGTCGGTCCCTCGCTCCCGCAGTTCCAGGACCGGTTGTCGTCGGTACCGTCGCGGTTGTCGTCACCGTTCGCCTCGTTGTGCTTGTGGTCGTAGGAGACCAGGTCGCGCAGCGTGAAGCCGTCGTGCGAGGTGACGAAGTTGACCGATGCGGTGGGACGCCTACCGTCCTGCTGGTAAAGGTCGCTTGACCCGGTCAGGCGGGTGGCGAATGCGGCTCGAGTCGGCTGGCCGCGCCAGAAGTCACGGACCGTGTCCCTGTACCCGCCGTTCCATTCGCTCCACTGGGCGGGGAACCGGCCGAGCTGATAACCGTCAGCGCCCACGTCCCAAGGCTCGGCGATGAGCTTGACGTCAGCCAGCACGGGATCCTGCTGCATCAGGTGAAAGAACACCGACAGGCGGTCCACCGAGTACTCCGGCCGGGCCAGCGTGGCGGCCAGGTCGAAGCGGAAGCCGTCGACGTGCATCTCGGTGACCCAGTAGCGCAGCGAATCCATCAAGAGTTGCAGCGAGTACGGATGCCGCGCGTTGAAGGAGTTGCCCGCGCCGGTAGTGTCCGCGTAGTACCGCTTGTCGGATGGATCGAGCCGGTAATAGGCCTCGTTGTCGAGGCCGCGGAAGCTCAGCGTGGGGCCCGCGGAATTGTCCTCCGCCGTGTGGTTGTAGACCACGTCGAGGATGACTTCAATGCCGTTCTCGTGCAGCGCCCGCACCATGGACTTGAACTCGGTGACCTGCTCGCCGAGGCCGCCCGTGGCGGAGTAGGCGCGATGCGGGGCGAAGAAGCCGATGGTGTCGTAGCCCCAGTAATTAGTCCGGCCCTGCTCGGCTGGATCCTTACGGGCGATGAACTGGTGGACTGGCATGAGCTCGAGTGCGGTCACCCCGAGGCTGCGGAAATACTCGAGCATGACCGGATGGGCCAGCGCCGCGTACGTGCCGCGCCGCTCAGGCGGGATCTGGGGGTGTCGCGCGGTCAGGCCCCTGACGTGCGCCTCATACAGGATCGTGTCGGCGTAGCGGTGCCGGGGCGGCCGGTCGGCACCCCAGGAAAAGGCCGGGCTGACCACGACCGAACGAGGCACCCAGGGCGCCGAGTCCTCGTCATTGCGGCGATCCGGGTCGCCCCGCTGGTAGCCGAACACGGCCTGGTTCCAGCCGAGTTCACCCTCGATGGCCCAGGCGTACGGATCAAGTAGGAGCTTGGCCCGGTTGGCCAGCAGTCCCCGCGCGGGATCCCAGGGCCCGTCGACCCGGTAGCCGTAGCGTTGCCCGGGACCGACCCCAGCCAGGTAGCACTGCCACAGGCCGCCCGGCCCGGCCGTCATCGCCGCCTGCTGCTCGGCTCCTTCGGCGTCGAACAAGCAGAGCGTCACCGCCGATGCGACGCTGCTGAACACGGTAAATGCCGTCCCGGCGCCGTCATGTAGAGCCCCGAGCCTGGGTGGCACGACCGAGCGTGCCGGGGTGATGATCCGGGAGGTGTCGGACGGGACCTCGAAGACCACACCCCGCGCGTTGCGAAGGCGGACCAGGCCCGAGCCGACCTCGCGGGAGATTGTCCCGCCCACGAAACTGATCTGCTCGGTGACGATCGAGCCGTCATCGGCCTCCCACTCCAGATCTAGCAGCTGCTGGGGAATCGCGGGCACGGCCATGGCCGCCCCGCGCCCGGGATCCACCTCGCCCAGCTCCAGGCGCGTCCTGAACCTGAGCACCCCTAGCTGGGTATCCGGCACGGACCTGAGCGCATTCACCAGGCTGTCGTCGATGATCTGGCCGCCGATCATGGGATCGGTAATGGCGTCGGGACCGAGCAGGTACGACGTCGCGACGTTAAGGCGGCCTGCGGCTGTGGTCCGCCGGGCCAGGTCAGGCAGCCGCGCCCAGGCTACTGGCCACCAGTCGGCCAGCCCGGTCCGGTTCTCGGTGATCAGGCTGCGCAGGACCCGGCTCAATTCGGCCTCCACGGTGTCCTGGTCGTCGCGGATCGCGGCCCAGGCGATGCTCTCCTCGAGTACGACGGTGGGAGACTCGGCGGCGTGATAGTGATGCACCAGGCCGCGGGCCCGGCTGACGAGATCCGGATCCTGCTGGTACCAGGCCCGCAGTTCTTCCCGCAGCAGGCGCAGGATGGACGATGACATGGATGCGCCCCGGGCCCCGCGGCCAGACATAATGTCCGACCACCACAGGTCGGCTTCGACGCCAGCGTCGAGCCTCGGCAGGCAACGCAAACGCAGCGCGCGGAGCAGCTCGGGCTGGAGCCGCACGGTCAGCGCCGCCAGGGCGGCCAGCTGGCGCGTCCCGGGCCGGAGTTCTCCTAGGGCGCGCCAGGCGGTCGCGCTCGGCCGTGGTTTGTCAGTGCCGTCCACGAGGGCCTCCGAGGACCCGCCCGACCGCGCGGACGACGTCGGCTGGAGATGTTGTCGTATCCCACGGGATCATCCGGACCTGGTCACCGAGGAAAGGCCAGCGAGAACGCGGATAAGGCACGAAGGCGACCAGGCGGGATCCGCGGCGGAGCAGCATGTCCGCCAACGGCAGCCAGACGGTGTGGGCCTCGGGACGCAGGTATCCGGGTGGCTGCCCGATGCCCAGATCGCTGAGAACCAGCACGGGCGTACCCGGGCGGGGCGGGGCGTAGGGGTCCTTGTCGGTTAGGAGCCGATCCAGCGGGCGGCCGGAGAAACTGATCTCCTCCACATGGCTGGGCCCGACCACCGATCTCACCATCCGGGCCAGCTCCGTGACGTCCCGGGCGAAGGGCACCATCGCCGGACTCCGATCGAGCAACAGCTGGACGCCCCGGAAGAGGGAGGCCCGCACCACCCGGGGGACGGCCTCCTCGAAGCGGCGCTGAGCGACAAGCTCGACCAGCGCCTCCACGTCCGGCCTCCCGTCACCTGCGTCGGTGGCGATGGACGCGGTCAAGATGCCGGGCGCGAGCCTGGCGGGCAGCAACGGAAGCAGCGGCAACGGCGCGGTGCCCTGAGCAGGCTCCGGCGGCAACAGGTCAGCGCTTCCTGGCGCGTCGGTCCCTGGCTGGGCGCGCAGACCGACATCGACCCCGGTCGGCCGCAGGTTGCGCGAGAAGGTGACGCGCTGCGCCGCCGGGGAGCCGGGCCCAGCCGGCGCGGGCTCGGGGGCGGAGCCGGCGCTGGCTGGCCCCCGGGTGGGCCCCCGCAGTGGCTCCGTCGGCACGGCTCGCCCAGGCGAAGGGGCGGGCCGGCCCGCGCCGCTGGCCAGGTGGCTCTGGCCGGTCCTGACCACCGGAAGGCCGAACCCCATCGTCGAGGCAACCTGGCGTGCTTCGTCGCCGTCGACCGCAAGCTTGTGCCAGGCCTGGATGAGGTCACCCAGCCACACATCGGCCAGGCTGCTCACGGTACGGCCAGTGCGAGTCCGCGGTTCTTGATCAGGACCAGCGGCTCCACGAGATCCCAGGTCGGGTCGCCGACCTCGACCCCGAGCCGGAGGCAGACCCGGACGGCGTCCAGGTATTCGGCGGTGCTCGGCGGACGCTCCCCGTGTTGCTGCGCTTCGCGGCGCAGCGTGAAAAACTTGTCCGCAAGCTGCTGCAGGAGTTCCTTCTCATGGCTGGTTAGCTCGGATCCGCCGAGGGCCAGATGGCGGCGGGCGATGGCCAGCAAGGTTTGGCGGTCCGGTACCACGAGCGTGTGCACGATGCATCGCCGCAGGAACGCAGGCGGCAGTTCGCGTTCCTCATTGGTAGTGATCACGATCAGGTGGTTCGGCAAGTCATCCCGGGGCGGTGGCTGCCTGACCAGGAACTTGATCGGCGTAACCAGGAATTCGGTGGATCCGAGCGGTACTAGCAGCCCGTTCGGCACATCCGGGTCTGCCTTGTCGATCTCGTCGATGAGCACGACCGAATGCTCCGGGTGACGGCTCGCGTTCAGGTCGCCGAATGGCTCGGCCGCGCCGTCGGCCGCGCCGTCGGCCGCGGATGCGGCCGCACCGGCGGCGCGGCCTCGCGTCAGAGCTGACCTCCGGTCGAGCGCCCACCATATGACACCGGGTTCCAGGTAGCTGGCGTCGTCGAGTCCGCCGGGTTGGCGCGGGCGCCTCGGCGTCGACGCGTCAGCCAGCCGCCGCATCGAGTCGAAGGACCACAGCAGGTCCTGGGCGGTGGTCCGTGATGACACCACATGCTCGTAGTAGCGCCAGTTGAGGTTCCGGGC
Organism: Streptosporangiaceae bacterium; assembly: GCA_050013055.1. GTDB lineage: Bacteria > Actinomycetota > Actinomycetes > Streptosporangiales > Streptosporangiaceae > Palsa-504. The sequence continues at coordinate 1,756 of JBEKGC010000120.1, read as the reverse complement.
GAGGAACCCCGCCAGGGAGGATTTCCCCGATCCTGGCTCGCCTCGCAGCAGCAGCGGCCTGCCGGTGGCCAGGGCGACGTCGACCGCCAGCCGCAACTGCTCATCCAGCACGTATACAGCCCCGTCCCGCCGGTCGGGCGCGCGCCCGGCGGCCGCGCTGAGGCCACCGTCACGGCCGGGATCGGCGTCGCGCAACTCGGGTAGGAAGCTGAACCGGGACTTCGCCATGACGGGCTCCGATGTCATTCAGGGGCCGGCGGCCATCTCAAGACGCCTTAGGTAAGAATTCTCCAGTTCCTCGTCCTCCGCGTCCTTCACGGCCGGGTTGACGACATGGGCGCCCGGAATCCCGAAGGCCGGATCGGCCTGCCCGGGTGGCCAGGTCAGCACCAGTATGACCAGACGAGGCAGCTCCCGGCGCAGCCTTGCGACGAGCGGGTGAAGCACACGCCGCGGCAGGCCGTCGTCATCCGGGCCGGCCTTCGCCCGCAGCACCTGGATGATGCGGCCGCGTTCGTCCTCCGCGGTCATGGCGCGGTCGACAAACGCCCGGCGCGCGGCTGGATCCTTCCTCTCGCAGCCCAGGATCTGATCGGCGACCACCTGGAAGATTTCGTCGAAGAGCTGGCTGACGCTCCCGGCGCCCACCAGCCCCGGCGGGTCGGCAGCGCGGTAGAAATCGTTGACGCAGCTGGCCCTGCGGATGTAGCGGACCGCGGTCCGCGGGCTGGTGCATGCCAGTACGAGCACCCGCTCCCCGGGTTCCCTGGCACAGGCGGCCATGATCCCGGCGGCTGCTTCCTCGGGTATTCCGATCGGGCTCACCAGCTGGACGACGCCCGGCGGGTGGCGGAAGAGCCGCAGCACCGGCTCGACAGCGGTCTGGACCTCGAACATCTTCGGGGTGTGCAGCAGGGCGTGGACCACAAGCTGCCGCCCGTCAGGTGTATCCGACCAAGCCTGTTCCGAGGCGTGCAGGGCTTGCGCGAGCTCGAACCGATAGTGGTCGTCCAGCTCGGAAATGGCGGAGTACAGCCGTTTGGCCCATGAGCCGAGCTGGTCCTCCGGATCACCGGCCTGGCTGAATTCCCGCGCAACCTTCTCTATCGCCGTCTCGACATCGGCCGCGTCGGCGATCTGCAGGTATTGATGCTCGAATATCTCGATCGCGGGGAGGGCGGTTTCGACATCTTGCCGGGTCGTGCCAATCAGCAACGGAATGACAATAACCCGGGCACCAAGAGCATGGCGCCACAACAGGATCGTCGCTTCCTTGCGCACCCAATCCGAGGCGAGTGCCTGCTGCGTCAGCAGCAGGACGGCACCGCCGCATTCGGCCAGCCACCGGTACAGCTTCGGACGCCACAGGTTTCCGGCCCTGATGCCTTCTTCGTCGAGCAGGATCTCGTGATGGTGAGGTTCGCCTGCCAAAACTCGGCACAGCCGCCCTCGAATATCCCGGGCTTCCTCATCATCACGCGAACTGTGACTGATGAAGATCGACGACACGCCTTCCCCCTGAGGTTTGTCAAAGGATTGTACTCGCGACCCGCTGCCCCCACCTCAGGTGCCGTCGATACGTCCGCAACGCACGCGTCCGGCGCGGCGGCCTAGGGCTGACCTTTCAATCGCGGCGGGTGAGGAGGTCGATCAGGGAATGCACCGTCTGGAGATTTGGCGCCGGCGCGCCGACGAGCCGGGCCAGTTCGACAGGTGCCTTCAGGAGCACGTCTGTCTCGAGGGGTTTGCCTGCCTC
>JBEKGC010000119.1:0-15126 GCA_050013055.1 Streptosporangiaceae bacterium | reverse complement strand
GCACCGGGCACCCCGGTCGGCGCGGTCAGCGGCGCGGCCGGGCCGACCGCCACGCTGACCCGCGCCGATGGCACCCAGCCCGCGCAGGGCGCGAGGTACGCGGTGCGGGTCCAGGCGGTCGTGGCCGGCAACCTCGGGCCGTGGGCCACCTCCGCCCCGCTGATCGTGGTGACGCTACCGCCGCCGACCGGGGTAGTGCTGCAGGTCGCCGGTGCCGGGTTCTCGCTCACCTGGACCGCTCCGGCGCTCCCTTCGCTGCTGACCGGCCCGGTCAGCTACGACGTGGCGCTGATGCAGGGCGGCGTGCCGGTCGGCACGCTGACCGGGGTGACTGGCACCAGCGCCGCTCCCAGCCGCGGCGACAACCAGACGCCGGCCGCCGGGCAGGCCTACACCGCCCAGGTCCGGGCGGCCACGCCCGGTCATGCCAGCGGCTGGGCGGCCGCAGCACCGGTGATCGTCATGGACGTACCGCAGATCATCTCGGCTAGCTATGCCTCAGGCGTCACCCGCGTGCAGTGGACGCCGAGCGCCGTGCCCGGTGCGGACTACGACGTGGACGTGCACCAGCAGGAGGTGGCTCCGGGAGCCGACCGGGTAACCCCGGTCGCCGGCCCCGCCACCAGCGCCAGCATCGACATGACCGGCCTGCCAAGCTGGACTTACAACGTTACGGTCCGGGCCCGCACCGCCAACTCCGTCGGCGCCTGGAGCACCGCGGTGCCGATCGCGTTGATCGACCCGCCCGCGATAGACGCCGTCACGTACGCCGGCACGGTGGTGACCGTGCAATTCAACGGGAACACCAACGCGCGTACCGGTTTCAGGTTCACCCTGTTCCGCCCGGACGGAACCACCGCGGGCTCATGGACGACCTCCGGGCAGATGGGAGAGTATTTCACCACCGTCCCGGCCGGCCTGGTCCAGCCCGGCATTACCTACACCCTCACCGCGGTCACCCTGTTTGGCGCCTACACCTCGATCCCCTCGGCTCCGGTCCCCGTCGCGCTGCTCCCGCTGCCGTCGGCGGTCACCTTGACCGCCATGGGCACCGTCTTCTCGCTGACCTGGACCGCCGCCCCGCTGACCGGCCCGGTCAGCTACACGGTGGTGCTGATGCAAGGCAGCACGTCCGTCGGGGAGCTGGACCAGGTGACCGGGACAAGCGCCGTCCCGGCCCGCACCGACCAGCAGATCCCGGCGACGGGCCAGGTCTACACCGCCAAGGTCCGCACCGTCCAGAACGGCAATACCAGCGACTGGGCCATTTCCGCGCCCGTCACGATCATGGACGCGCCGTCCGTCACCAGCGCTGCTTACGCCGGCGGTACCGCCACCGTGCAATGGACCCCCAGCAGCGTGGCCGGCGCCGGCTACCTCGTCACCCTCCAGCAGCAAGGCGCAGTCGCGGGCACGGTTCCCCCGGTCACGGTTCCCGGCCCGGCCACCAGCGCCCGCATCGACCTCACCGGCCGCCCCAACGGGATGTACAGCGCCGCCGTCAGGGCCACCACCCCCGGCTCGGCCGGCCCGCCAAGCCCGTCGGCCGCCTTCGCGGTGCTGGACCCGCCTGGCGGGCTGGCCGTCCGCTATGCGGGCACCCAGGTGACCGTGTCCTGGACCGCCGCTCCGGCCGGCAGCCGCTTCGACACCTACCAGCTCACCCTGACCGGCCCGGACGGTAAGACCACCGGCTGGCGCGCCCCGTCCACGGCTACCTCGTTCCGGCTGCCCCTGGGAGCGGTGCAGCCTGGCACCAGCTACAGCCTGACCGCGGCCACCACCGTCGGCCGCTACACCTCCGCGCTCTCCGCCGCCATCCCCGTCGCCCTGCTCGCCCCGCCTACCGCGGTGACCCTCACCGCCACCGGCCCCGCCTTCTCGCTGACCTGGACCGCCGCGCAGCTCACCGGCCCGGTCAGCTATACCGTGATCCTGACCCAGGACGGCACCCAGGTCGCCGAGCTGGACCAGGTCACCGGCACCACCGCCGCTCCCACCCGCACCGACAAGCAGGCTCCGGCCGCCGGGCAGGTCTACACCGCCAGCGTCTGGGCCGTCCAGGACGGCAACACCAGCCCCTCGGCCGTCTCCGCGCCGGTCACCGTCATGGACATCCCGTCCATTACCTCCGCCAGCTACCCTGGCGGCGTCGTCACCGTGAAATGGACCGCCAGCACCATCACCGGGGCAGGCTACAACGTCAAACTCCAGCAGCAGGACGTGGCGGACGGTGCCCACGTGCAGACCGCCGTCAGCCAGAACAGCGTCGGCATTGACATGAGCGGCCACCCCCGGCTGATCTACACCGCCACCGTCCAGGCCACCATGGTCAACTCGGTCGGCACGTGGAGCGCCCCGGTCCCCGTGCCCGTGCTCGATCCGCCCACCGGGCTGAACGTAACCAGCCTGAAGAACAGCAACACGGTAAACGCCTCTTGGAACGCGCTCCCGGCCGGCAGCCAGATCAGCTTCTACCTGCTCACGTTGCGCAGCCAGAGCGGCAGCGGCATGAGCGCCTGGCAGGTCGCGCCGCCCACCACCACGTTCCAGATTCCCCCCAGCGCATTCCAGTCCCCCCTCCCGTACACCCTGACTGTGGCCACCAGGGCCGGGATCTACACCTCCATGTCCTCACCGCCGATCACCGTGATCCCGCCAAATCCAGCGGCGTCAGGGTGAGCTCGGACCGTCGTTCCCTGCCTCTCCACGGTCGGCGATTCCGAGGGCCACCGTGCAGGTGCCAGGAGGACAGCGCGCACGGACATATGACGGACGAGAACGTTCCCCCTGTCCGACCCTGCTGGTTAATCTGTCCTTACCTGATCTTAGATTGCGTGGATGGGGTGCTGACCTGGGGTTTTGACGTGCTGAGGGGGCTACTGGGCGGCTCCGTTCGTAGGTACGGCGGTCACGGTCCGTCGAGGCTGAGCGGAATGGGCTTTCCCAGGAGATCGAAGACGCGGCGCTGTTCGGGAGTCGGCGTTGCCAGTTTTTCGAGGCGTTTCCCGGCGAAGCTGACGGTGTTCCTGGTGAGCGTGGCCAAATGGGCGACCAGTTCGTGGTAACTGCGGACGGGCAGCTTATCCGGGGTGATTTTGCCGGTGCCTTTCGCGGCTGCGGCGGATCAAGGCCGCGGCCCGCCAGGCCGCCTGGGCGGGAACCACCGGCCCGGCTGTCGCCGCCCTGATCGACGCGGCGCTTGCGGGCCAGTAAGCGGGCCCGCACGCGGACCACGATCAGCACACAAGGCATCTCGCTGGCCCGGGCCGGCCTGGGCCTCGCCGCCGCCCATCTGGGCGGGCTCGCCTCCCGCGACGCGGTCGTGCTCGGTACCGGCAGCACGGGCAAGCTCGCGGCCCGGCTGCTCCGCCAGGCCGGCGTCGGGCGGCTGTCAGTGGCCGGCCGTAACGCGGCGCGAGCCGCCGAGGTGGCCGCGGAGGTGGGCAGCAGGCCGCTGCGGGCCGCCGACGTGCCCGCCGCGCTCGCCCGCGCCGACCTCCTGGTCACCGCCACCGGGGCCGCCGCGCCCGTCGTGGTCGCCGGGCCGGTGCAGGCGGCCCGCGCGCAGGTCGGAGGCCGGCCGCTTTTCGTCCTGGACCTGGGTATACCGCCCGACGTCGAGCCCGCCGTGGGGCGACTGGCCGTCCTGCGGACCCGCCCGCAGTCCCCGTGAGCCCCGCGGTCCCCGTCCTGCACGCCCGTGCTGCCCTGCTCCCGCACGCGAGGCATCACGATGTTCCGCCGTTGTCGTCCCCGTGCCCTATGCCGACCGTGACCACCGGCCCGCGCGACGGCTCACGATCGAAGCGGCGGTCACGCCCTGAACGGCCCGAACCGCCGCACCCCAGCCGCCGTCCCCGCCTCTCCCCGCACCCGCAACCCACCCGTCACAATGGTCGAAAAAAATCGTGGAATATTCGGCTCACCTGGAAAGTTTAGTACCCTATCGGGTACCAAACTATCCGCAGGAGCCCGATCTTCCACGCGAAACCGGCGCCCCGGCCCGCACCACGCCGAGGCCGGACCAGGCACGGTAGGCACCTCGCATCACCACCCCCAGCCGCCACCGCGCCACCAGCACGACCGCGACGGACCCGCCTCCGGGGCCTGACCAGCGGACCCCCGCACCAGCAACGGACCATCGTCGTGGCCGGCCCCGGGGCCGACGGCGGCTGGAAGCGGGGCGGACTTGGCAGCTAGCCGGGTGGCCGTACCGGCCGCGCCATGACATTGTGCCCCCATGTCCGAAGGCATCCAGCGATGACGAGCAAGGGCAGGCTGCACACCTACCTGGGGATTGCCCCCGGGGTGGGGAAGACCTACGCGATGCTGCGAGACGCACGCACCGCGCGACGCGCGGGCGCCGATGCGGTCGTGGCTTACCGGGAGCGGCACGGCCGGGCGGCGACCGCGGCTCAGCTCGCCGACCTCGAGATCCTTCCTACCCGTACGGTCACCTATCGGGGGGTCAGCTTTACCGAGCTGGACGTCACCGCAGTCCTGGACCGTCGCCCCGAGCTGGCCCTGGTGGATGAGCTGGCCCATGCCAACCTCCCCGGCGAGCGGCACGCGAAACGCTGGCACGACGTCGGCGAGTTGCTCGCCAACGGCATCGACGTCTATACCACCCTCAACGTCGCGAACATCGAATCGCTGGGAGCGCTGGTCTCCCGGATCACCGACGTGCACCCGGCCGAGCCGGTGCCCGATGCGTTTGTGCGGGCCGGCCAGATTAAGCTCGTCGACCTGGCGCCCGCAGCGCTTCGTCGCCGGCTGGCCCAGGGCCTCGTCGTCCCCGAGGAGCGGGCCGATGCCGCGCTGTCGAGCTATTTTCGTTTCGCGAATCTCGCCGCCTTGCAGGAGCTCGCGCAGCTGTGGCTGGACGACACTGTTCCCGATCCGGTCACGGCGTTCCTGGCCGCCCGCGATATCAGCGAGCCGGTGCAGGCCGCGGTCATCGTGGTCGGCCTAGAGGGGTCGCCCGCCGACGAATGGCTCATCCGCTACGCGGCCAAGCTGGCCGGGCTGTCCGAGGCCAGGCTTCAGGGGGTACACGTTCGGGACATCGACAACCTCGGCGGCCCGCCGAAGGCCCGGCTGGAGCAGGACCGCCGGCTGCTCAGCGAGGTGCATGGGACTTTGGTCGAGGTCAGGGCCGGCGACATTGCCTCCGGGCTGATCCGGGCGGCACGCCAGGCCGGCGCCTGCCAGCTGGTGATCGGATCGCGCCGCCGCTCGCGCTGGTCGCGCCTGCTGACTGGCTCGGCAGTGGCGGACCAGGTCCTCCGCGCGGCTAACGACCTGCCTGTCCAGCTCGTGAACGTGGGCCGGCCGGGCAAAACCAGCGACGAGTGGCGCCGCTTAGACGCGGCCGTTGCGGATCAGCGAGCATGAGTGAGCCGCCTATCTCCTAGCGGAAGTTTCCTGCTAGCCGCAATACGGCGGTGCCGTATCTCCTGGCAATCTGTTCACATGTTGCCAAGGAGGGTCAAGGCGGTGGCCGCCGAAGTGATCTTGATTTCACAGCGGCCGAAGCAGACTATAGCGAGCTGATCGACGATAGCCCGGCGGCCGGATTCTTGGCGAGGTCGGCGCTGTCGGCGCGGGTATCAGCCGGATCCTCGACCGCACGCCGTAAAGCCATCGGCTCTCGCCGGCCAGGGCGAACAAGATGACAGTGACCAGGCCGGTGAGCACCCCATAGCCGGGCCCGAAGAAGTCCCACGTCGCGGCGCGCAGCAGCGGCTCACGACAGTGGGCTGCTGCAAGCAGCGATCGGGGCGGCGATCGGGAGCCGGGACACGAGTGGCCAGGACCGGCGGCTGCTGACGTTGCTGGCCGCCAGGCACCGGGTTACTGTCGCTTTGTGAACGCGCTAGATACTGGCGCCGATGCCCCTGACGGGGGGGTGGGCCGTGACCCACCCCGATCAGGCGCGACTGGGTCAGCTAGCCGAGGAGCAGACCGCGCTGCGGCGGGTGCCGCCCATCGCGGGACTGGCCGACGCGGCGACCGAACTGCAGGAGGTCTCGCGCGCCGAGATGTCGCTGGCCACCCGCTGGCAGGCAAGCCGCGCCCCTGCTGGCCGGTAGCCGCATTGGCCGCCAGCCGGGATGAAGGATCGGACCAGATGCTCCATCGTGGAATTCGCGCGAGCTCCGGGTGACGCGCGAACGCTGCCGGAACATGACGTAAACGGAGGGACCGCGCGATGACTGCCACGGTAGCTGAGGTCATGGTGGCAACGCTGAAGGCATCCGGCGTGCGCCGGGTGTACGGCCTGCCCGGGACCGGCGGAACGACTCGCCGCTGCATCCGCAGTACGTCGCGGCCGCGATCGACCGGCTGGCCGCCGCCAGCAGCAGCTCCCGGTCAAGATCGTAATGTTCAACAACGGCGCGCTGTCGTTCGTGGAACTGGAGATGAAGGCGGCCGGCATTCCCACCTACGGCACCGATCTGCTCGATCCGGACTTCACCGGGATCGCGCGGGCCGCCGGGCTGTTCGGCGCGCGGGTCGAGAAGGCCACCGAACTGGACGACGCGCTGCACGCGGCGTTCACCTACGACGGCCCCGCCCTGGTCGACGTGCGTACCGCCCGGCAGGAACTCTCGCTGCCGCCCAGGCTCAGCTACGGGCAGATTAAGGGCTTCACGCTGTACGCGACCAGAACCATCTTGTCCGGTGAAGGATCAGAGCTCATCGAGCTCACCAAGACCAACCTGCGGGAACTGGAGGTCGAGTGACCCCTGCTCCGGGCCCCGTGGCGCAGCCCGCTCCTGGCCAGCCTATCCGGCCGAGCGCTCGCCCCAGCTGGCCGCAGGCCCGCACCGCCGTCGTGGAGTCCGTCGTTCTCGCGGTGGCGTGCCTGATCACCTACTGGCTGGCCACCCATCTGCTGTCCCGCGTGCACTCAGTGGGACGGGACGACGATCTCCTGGGCGGCATGTGGGCCGTGCTCGCCACGATCTTCGTCCTGCGCGACAGCCCGGGCAAGAGCGTGGCCAAGGTCAAGGTCGATTTACCGAACGAACGCACGCCGGGTCGCCACCCGCCGTGAAAGCCGTCAGCTCTCGTCCACCGGAAGCGTGATCAGCAGCGTCGTTCCCGCTCCGCTGGGGCTTGCCACCTCGATCGTCCCCCCCGAGCGCGTCAACGCGGTCCGTGAGGCCCATGAGTCCGGAACCGCGGGTGGGATCGGCTCCTCCGCAGCCATCGTCGTGGATCGAGAGCCCGAGGGCTCCGTCCCGCGCCTCGACGGCGACGTGCACTACGGAGGCGCGCGCATGCTTCGCGGTATTCGTGAGCGCCTCTGACACGATGTAATAGGCGGCCACTTCCACCGGCTCGGGCAGCCTCCTCTCGGCGCTTACCTCAAGCCGGACGGGAACGGCTGACCGCTGGGCCAGGGTCTTGAGCGCGGCCGCGAGTCCGCCTGGGCGAGGGGGGGCGCCCGCCGCTGGCCGAGCGCGAGTGACACGAGTCGTTGTTGCACACCGTCGTGCAGGTCCCGCTCGATTCGCCGCCGCGTATGGTCTGCGGCCGTGACGATCCGCGCCCGCGAAGCGGCGAGCTCGGCCCGGCTGGCCTCGAGCTTGTGCTGGCTTTCGCGCAGGTTACGGAACATCAACAGCGTGTCAAGCGCGTCGGCCAGCCGCTTCCCTGGATGGCGCGGTCGATCGCGTCCATGCTTTCGAGAAACCACAATTGCACACGGTGTTCTTCCACTCGAGTACGAGCCGGCCCAGGGTGGCAGTTGACGCAAACACGCCCCGGTAAACGGGTGTTCGTGGGTAAGCGAACATCGGGGAATCGTGACGATGCTGTCCGCGGCGGTGATCGGAAACTCCACCCGCGGACTGGTTCCGGCCCCTGGGGGCGGGCGAGAAAGCTGCCTGCCCAGCTCGCCGGGTCCCGCCCGGGCGTTGACCCAGCCGGAACTCCGGAGCGTAGTCGCCGTGGTCCATCTTGTGCAGCTTGGCGCCGGCCAGCGGCGCGTCCAGCGGGCCGCCCTCGATGACGTCGGCGAGCTGCTGGTGGCCGATGCCGAGCCGGTCGGCGAGTTCCATGGTCTCGGCGACGCACCGTCCGGGCCGAGGTCACCGACCGGATGCTGATCGCCGGGCCACGGCATCTGCGCGCGGGGCAGCTCGACTGTCACGATCAGCTCGCCTTCCTGGCACGGCCGCGCGTTCCGTGCCGCCAGGGAACCGCTGGCCAGCCGCTGATGAGGCGGCTGGCCAGCGTGGTTCGTCCCTACCTCAGCTAGGGGGCGGTCCATTGCTGGTTGGAGCCGCCGTTGCAGGTCCACAGGTCGAGCTGGGTGCCGTTGGCGGTGTTGAAGCCGGGGTCGTCGAGGCATTTTCCGGAGGCCGGGTTGACCAGTTGCCCGTTCTCCGCCTGCCATTGCTGGTTGGCGCCGCCCCAGCAGGAGTAGAGCTGGATGAGAGTACCGTTGCTGTAGTTGGCGCCGGTGATGTCCATGCAGCTGCTGGTGCCGTTGATCGAGATGCTGCCGTTGCTGTTGAGCGTCCAGTTCTGCGCGGGGGCGTAGCCGTCGCAGGTCCACATCTGTACCTTGTTGCCGTTGGCGGTGCTGCCGTTGTTGTCGTCCGCGCAGACCGATTTGTTGTCGCCGGCCACGATCGGCCCGGTGGCCCCGCCACCGCCGGAGGAGGTTGAGTAGCCGGCGGCGACGATGTTCGCCTGGACGGCGGCCTCGGTCGCGGCCGAAGCGTAGCCGGTGGTCATGACGCCCTCGTAGAAGGTTCCGGCCGAGCCCTTGCTGTTGTCGCCGCCGGTGCCGAGGATGATGGCACCCTGCTTCTTCATCGGGTTGTAGCCCGGCGGCCGCACCCCGCTGAAGTCTGTCGCCAGGGAGCCGGACTGGGCGTTGCCGCCGAGGATGGCCCACTGGTTGGCGCCGCCCTCGATCATGGCGGTGGTGAACCGGTAGCTGGTGGTCGGGTCGTTGGCGTTGTAGCCGGCGCTGGACCCGGAGTACAGGCCGTTCTCCATGTCGGCCATGATCCACGGGCCGTTGCCGGTGCCGTAGCCCCAGACCTTGATATTGCCGAAGTAGATGGCTTCCATGGTCCCGGCGCCATCGTCGTCGTTGTTGGTCTCGGCGTTGCCGTAGTCGAAGCAGCAGCCGCCGTTGTAGTGCGTGCCATCGAAGATCGCGTACTCGCTCTCCGGGTTATTCCCGGTGGCGATGTTCCTGGTGCTGTCATCGCGGTAGCCGTCGCCGGCCGCGATGTAGACGCCGTACGCCGCCTGGCCGCCGACCGTGACGGGTGCGGCGTTGGCGTTGGCAAGCCCGTCAGGGCCGCCGGCCGCGCCGCCGCCGGGTGCGTCGGTCAGGTTGTTGCCGTTGCCTGATTGGTCATAGATCTCGGTGATCACGCACGTGGTGCCCGAGCAGAAGGAGTTCTGCGTGGCCGCGTTGGCGACCCCGCCCGCGCTCAGCGGGTAGATGCTGGTGGTGGTGTTGTCCGACGAGCGGCGCACCTGGTAAAGCGGCCCGTCGTAAGCGGCGTACAGCGCTCGCGTGGTGCTGTGCGCGGCGACGCACGGCGTCCCGCCCGCGCTGTAGATGTCGCACGGGCCCTGCGTCGCCGCCCGGGCCGGCGGTGAGCTGCTGGCGACCGTGGCCCCGGCGGCCAGCGCCATCCCTGCGCCTAGCACCAGGAGCGCCTTTCCCGGGCGCCGGAGTCGTGACCGGAAGGTCATCGTTGAACCTGCCTTTCCCATCCTGGATGTGCCCTGGTTTAACCGAGGGTCCATTGCTGGTTGGATTGGCCGTTGCACGTCCACAGCTCCACTAGGGCGCCGTTGGCGGTGCTCGCCCCCGCGACGTCCAGGCACAGTCCGGACTGGACGCCGGTGATGGTGCCGTTGGCGTTGAGCTGCCACTGCTGGTTGGCGCCGCCGTTACAGGTCCAGATCTCCACCTTCGTGCCCGGCGTGGTCTGGTTGTCATAGGCGTCCATGCACATCTGGCCGCTGCCGCTGTAGACGGTGAGCTGATCCGAGGAGGTGTGCGTCCAGATCTGATTGGACCCGCCGTTGCAGGTCCAGATGTCGAGCGGGGTTCCCGCGGTGGTGCTGAGATCGGGTACGTCGAGGCACTTGCCCGCGCCTACGGCGTTGATCTCGCCGGACGGGTTCGTACCGGTGCTGCCGCCCGAGACCCGGAACATGACGGTGCCGTGGGACGGGACCGAGGCGCTGATCGTGCCCGTGGTAGTCGAGATGGCACCAGTCCACAGGTTGGTCAGCGGGTAACTGGACGCCCCCATCTTGCCGATCGCGGCCGCCGTGGTGGAGATCGTCGCGGTGGACCCCGTCTCGTTAAACAGGGCCACCGACACATCCCCGTTGGCGAGCGGCTTGGCCAGCACGTCGAGACCGCCGGAGGAGGATACCTCCCTGCCCTGCTTGCCGAGCGAATCCTGGTCGACCGCGATCACGGCCTTGCTGGTCAGGATGGACAATGTGGCCGAGCTCGCGCTGACCAGGTTGCCGCCCTCGATCAGCGGTGCGGCCATCTCTGCCCACAAGCTGAACTCCGACTGGTCCTCGGTGGCGGTCATCCCGTTACCGACCTCGAGCATGTCCGGGTCGTTCCATGCCCCGGGACCGGCGAAGGAGGCCAGTGTCACGTTGGTGTGGAAGTTGTTCAGCATGCTGGTGAAGTCGGGCTGGATGTCGCTGGTGGTGCGCCACAGGTTCGAGACCGGGCCGCCCCAGGTCCACGGCTGGACACTGGAATCCCACCCGTTGCACATGCTGAACACGACCGGGCGGCCGGACGCCGCCAGCGCGTTGCTCATCCGCGTGTACAGCGTCTGCGCGACCTGCTCATGTGACTCGCCGGGGAAGCTGCTGAACGGGACGTTGCACCAGTCGTACTTCAGGTAATCGACCCCCCAGGAGGCGAACAGGTCCGCATCCTGCTGCTCATGCCCGTAACTGCCCGGATATCCCTGGCAGGTCGCCGTGCCGGCGTCCTCGTAGATGCCGAGCTTGAGGCCCAGCGAGTGCACGTAGCTGGCGACCGCGACGATGCCGTCGGGGAACTTGGACGGGTTCGCGACCAGGTTGCCGTTGGCGGCCCGGCTGGAGGACATCCAGCAGTCATCGATGTTGACGTAACTGTAGCCCGCCGCCTGCATGCCGTCGTTGTGCATGGCCAGTGCGGTCTGCTCCACGAGCTGCTCGCTGACGTTGCAGCCGTAGGCATTCCAGTCATTCCAGCCTATCGGCGGGGTCAGCGCCAGCCCGTTGCCCAGAGCATGCGCCGGCGGAGCCACCGCGAACACCGCGACCACCGCGGCCGGCAGAGCGAGTGCGACAGCGGCCCACAGCCTCACCGCACGAGTGACCCGGCGGACGGTGAGAGGCTGCCCGGCCCGGAGCGTTCTGATCACGGGCTTGCCCACCTTGTGACATGGGCTGGGAAAGGCAGACCGCCCCGATTGTTAGCGCTCACAGTTACCTCACGTGATGATAAGTAGCGCATTCAGTAGCGAGTGCTCCTCAGTGTGAGCGCTAACATTCCGGCCGTCAACCCTCTGCCATCGCACCGTAATCGCCCGGAATCAGGCGATCCGCTCGGCCGGGCGCACTACCAGGGAAGGCCTGATGTCACCCACCCGGACTGTTCGCGAAAGTTACATGCGCTCGGCTGAGCCGCCATCCGTCGGCAAGGCTGTCCTGGCGGAGGATCTCAGCCGTGCTCGCGAAGCGGCACGCCGGACTCGCGGAGGTGAGAAGCCGCCACCTGGGCCAACTTCCTCCGCTCCCCGGCTGGCGCGCTTCTTGCCTGCGACTTCTTCGAGACCGTCACCTTAACCGGCGAGCGCCTGTACGGGCGCGGTGACCCCGCGGCGCTCGGACGGCGGACGCCGTTACCCTCACCCGCCGCCAGCTCGCCTTCGCCGCGCGGATCAGGGAGCTGTTCGACCAGGGTCACACGCTGCTGCCGCGCAGCGGGTTCTGGCCCTGGAAGACGACCTGGCCGCCGGGCGCGCGCTGACCGCCAGCCTGCACGCCCGGCTGCGCGGCCAGCACCCATGGCATGAGTGACCGTAGGGCAGGCGAGATTCCGCCCCGGTCAAGGTCGTCATCGCCGACCCAGCGGGACCCGCTGGTTCAGGGTTCCCTAGCCGTGCGGGCCGCGGTCTCGCCTGCCAGGTCCCGCAGTCTGGCCAGTTCGGCCTGCAGCTGCCGGGTCTCCTCCTGCAGCTGCAGGACACGGCGGATGCCGGCCAGGTTCAGGCCGTCCGCGGTCAGCGCGCAGATCTGCTCGAGCCGGTCGATATCCCGCCGGGAGTACCGGCGGGTGCCGCCCGCACTGCGCGCCGGATCCAGCAGTCCTTCCCGCTCGTAGATCCGCAGCGTCTGCGGGTGCAGCCCGGCCAGCTCGGCGGCCACCGAGATGGAGAACAGGCCTCGGTCCAGATCCGCCCACCCCAGGCTCACCATGGCCGATCCCGTTCCCCGGCCAGGTACCACAGGGCCAGCACGGCCAGTCTGACCTCCGTCTCATCCCAATCATCCGCCGCCCGCGGGGCCTCCACCCGGACCGGGCCAGCCCACAGCGGGGGTCCCGGCGGCCTGCCATCCGGGCGCGCCGGCCTCACCCGGACCACGGGGACCTCCGCACCGGGCCCGGCCGGATAGGACTCCAGCGCCCGGTCGTAGGCGGCCCGCCGGGCCGGGTCGCTGAGCACCTGGTAGGCCTCGGCCAGGATGCGGAACCGGCCCGGCGCGGCGGCGTCACGCGGCCGGGCGTCGGGGTGCTCGGCCCGGGCCCGGCGCCGCCATGCCTGCGCGATCTCCTCCCGGGAGGCTTCCCTCGGCACCCCCAGCAGCTGGTACAGCTCCGGGCCTGGGCCGGCGTGACCAGCAGCGGCCATGACCATCACCTTCTCCCGCCTGGGTAAGGGCCCCGCCATCATTCTCCAGTATGCGGCATGAAAATATCTCAGTCGAGTATTGTCAGATAACCGGATGCGTGATAGATAAATCCCGTGAGCGTGACACGACGCAACGACACGACAAGGAGGCACCCATCATGCTCATGCGCACCGACCCGTTCCGTGAACTGGACCGGCTCACCCAGCAGGTGCTCGGCACGGCCGCCCGCCCCGCCGCGATGCCGATGGACGCGTACCGCCAGGGCGACGACTTCTACATCCGCTTCGACCTGCCCGGCATCCGGGCCGAGTCCATTGACCTGACCGTCGAGCAGAACGTGCTCACCGTCCGCGCCGAGCGCACCCCCGCCCGGCCCGACGATGCCGAGATGATCGTCTCCGAACGGCCCTATGGCACCTTCACCCGCCAGGTCTTCCTCGGCGAGACCCTGGACGCCGACAGCGTCGGCGCGGATTACACCGCCGGCGTCCTGACACTGACCATTCCGGTTCGCGAGGCCGCCAAGCCCCGCAGCATCCAGGTCACCAGCCACGACCACAAGCAAGCCGTCACCGCCTAGCCCGCCTCCGGACATCACCGGCATGGGCCGCCCGGCAACTGGCGGCCCATGCCAACTGTCAGAGCCCGCGCCGTCGAAGTCGGCGGCCGGGCAGCCGGGGGCGACGCCAGGCCCGCAAGCGCCCCGGCGTCCCGGACCCGACGCCACTCGACCACGTGGCTGGAGACAGGCCCTCCCGGCGCAACACCGCGCCCTTCTCGCCCGTCGCCGCCGCATCGTGCTCAGCCAAATCGCGGGGCATGGTGGTCTTGCCGGTGCCGGGCGGCCCCGTTGACGGCGAACAGGCCGGGCTGGCCGAACTCCCGGAGGTCCTCGCCCGTGAGGGCGGTCAGGTGACGTATCCGCGTGGGGACGTGTGCCCCTCCGGAGCTTGAGGAGTTCCCATCACAGGCGGGCTCGACATCCACAGGAAACCTCGGTCAGCTGGATGCCCGCATTCCGGCCCGGGTGGGCCCGCACGGCCTCGAACCGCTCCGGCGCCGGCTGCCCCGTCCGTGCCACCCGGTACAGCCAGCCCACCCGGCGACCGGCCAGGACCGCCGCCGCGGTCGTCAGGACCAGTCCGATGACTATCCGCATCACCACGAGAACCCCTAACGCCAGCATGCCGCGACGATGGCCTGCACTGCGGTGTCCCGCATGACTTGGCCCTAGTGACAGAAACTAGTAAATTAAGTTATATTAATGCACTTGCCGAGGTCAATTCGTGACCCCGGCGAGAGTGGACCGTTAGCCTGGCCGACGGCAGCCAGGCCGCTACCGTGAGGCAGGTTGGGAATGGATAGTGTGAACATCGCGGCGCTCGTGCTCCGCCTCGCCCTCGGTGGCACCGTGATCGCGCACGGCTGGAACCACGCGTTCGGCGGCGGCAAGCTGCCAGGTACGGCGCGGTGGTTCGAGTCCATCGGCATCCGGCCCGGCCGGGTGCACGCGTTGTCCGCCACGGTCACCGAGCTCGGCGCGGGGGCGCTCCTCGTGCTCGGCCTGCTCACCCCGCTGGCCGCGGCGGCAGTCGTCGGGACGATGGTGGTCGCGCTGGTCGCCAACCACGCCAGGAACGGCTTCTTCATCTTCCGGCCCGGCGAGGGCTACGAGTACGTGCTGATGATCACGCTGGTGTCCTGCGCGCTCGGGGCGCTCGGCGGGGGCGCCTGGTCCCTGGACCACGTGGCCGGGTTCAGCGTGCCCGGCTGGGCCGGGCTGGCCATCGCGGCCCTGGCGGGCATCGGCGGCGCCGCGCTGCTGCTGGCCACCTCCTGGCGCCCCGCCCCGGCGGCGTCCCCGGCCCCGGCCTCGGAGTCCGCCCCGGCCGCATAACCGCGGTGCCGCGGGCCGCGGCATGCCACCTCCGGCCGCGCCCGATGGCTAATAAGTAAAAAACGTTATATGATTATGCTCTCTAGATGCTATCGCCGGAGGACTCAGATGACCGAGCTGGAATACGGGCTGTTTGACTGTGACACCCACTGCTACGAGACACGTGACTCGTTCACGCGCTACCTGCCGGAGAAGTGGCGGCCGTACGCGATCGCGCCGGTGCGGCTGCACGACGGCACCGAGCGCATCCTGGCGGCCGACCGGATCGCGGTCTTCAACTCCGAGCAGGGCCTCGGCTTCGA
>JBEKGC010000118.1:0-15301 GCA_050013055.1 Streptosporangiaceae bacterium | reverse complement strand
CTGATCAGCAACACCGAGGTGCTGGCGGAGATGCTCCAGGACCCGCAGTTCAGGGCGGAGTGGGAGCGCACCGCTCTGGCCCGGGCGGTGGCCGAGGCGGTGATCCGCTACCGGGCTGAGCGGGGGCTGAGCCAGACCGCGCTGGCCCGGCTGCTGGGCTGGCGCCAGCCGGTGGTCGCGCGGCTGGAAGCCGCCGAGCACAACCCGACCATGGGCACCCTGCTCACGCTAGCCCGTAACCTCGGCCTGCGGGTGCAGGTGGATGTCGGCCCGAAGACTGGTGTGGTCGCCAAGGTCACCAAGTCCCGGGCAGCCTGACAGTCCGCATACCTCAGGCAGTGCGCTCTGGCGCTGGGTGGCCTCCCGCCGGCACCCCCGCGGGAGCCATACCGCGGGCACGATCTCAGGCAACAGATACTGCCTGGCGTTCGGTTGAGGCCGGTCGCTGCTCAAGGACCGATGGCCCAAATCCGGGCGTCGGATATTCGAACCTTAGCGTTGCTAACGATATTTCTGGGAGCCGAACTGGGAGCCAACGACCACAGGCTCAGGGACGCGTCGAGCCACGTCTAGCTGTCCCTTGCGGTGCCAACCGCGGCGGCGATCGTGGCCGCTGTCTTGAACCCGATGCCCCACACGTCCGCGGCCAGCCGGTACGGCTCGGACCGCACCACCGACACCGACGCGTCGCCGTATTTCTTATAGATCCGCACCGCCAGCGACGTCGACACCCCGACGCCCTGCAGGAAGATCATCACCCTTCTTGATCACCTTCTGCTCGGCCCAGGCGGCGGCGATCATCGCGTGCGCTTGGGGCCAGCCCGCCGACCTCGGTCAGCCGGCCAGACTAGTCGTCGATGACGTGCATGATGTCCACGCCGAAGTGCGCCACCATGCGCTCGGCCATCACCGGGCCGATGCCCTTGATCAGGCCCGAGCCCAGGTACTTCTGGATGCCCGCGGCCGTGGCGGGCAGGACCGTGGCGTAGGAGTGCATCTCGGCCCGACCGCCGTGACCAGCTCCGCGCCGCCCCCGTTCGGGCGCGATCCGGGCGATCGTGTACCCGGTCTCCGGATTAGCGAACGTGACCCACTCCAGCACCCTGTTCAATACCGCACCGCCGCCCTGGCCGCCCACCATCGCTGGCATGAGGGCATTCTTTCACCCGAACCACCCCCGGCAGGTGGCCGACGTCCGGAACCCTGCCGACGCAGCCCCCGCGCTCAAACGATGCGCAGCCAGTACGCGGTGCCCGCAAGCGGGTTATCCACACGAAAAGTCACACTGCAGACCTGGACCGGGGGATTGCGACTGGCCGTCCCGGGAACTGGTATCACGATGGTCGCCCCCGGAATTCCCGTACTGCCTCCGCCAGGCCACCCGCACGCCGCCCGGCAGGTCGGCATACCAGCACGCCCTGATCCGCCAGGTCGGCCCGCCGCAACGCTGGTAATGCCAGACCGCGAACAGCCGGAACACGCCGGTGTGGTGACACGCTTACGAGACCCGGATTGTCCACTACTCTCATGTATCAAATAAGCGGAAGAACGGAGCAGCATGGCAGGGCAACCTGGGAATCACCTGTCGCTCCCGCCCGTCTACGTTGACGCGACTGGCGGCCTGTTAGGCTGCCGGGAGCCGTCCCAATGGACCCGCTTCCGGTGGATCCGGCCTGAATTGGTGCTGAAAACGGAGATTCGTACTGTGCGAAGCAACTCACCGAAGAGCGAGAGAATCCCGCCGCCCCAGCTTGACGTCGGCGTCGCACACTCGGCCCGGGTCTGGAATTACCTGCTGGGCGGCAAGGATAACTTCGCGGCCGACCGCGAGATCGGTGACATGATCTTGCGGATGTTTCCCGACATCGCCTATATCGCCCATGTGCAGCGCCGTTTCCTGGTTCGCGCGGTTCGTTACCTGGCCGGCGAAGCCGGGATCCGGCAGTTCCTCGACATCGGCACCGGCCTGCCGGCCGCCGACAGTACTCACGAGATCGCTCAGCAGGTAGCGCCGGAGTCGAGGATCGTCTACGTGGACAACGACCCGCTCGTGCTGGTGCATGCCCGTGCGCTGCTGACCAGCGCCCCCGGCGGTGCCACCGGCTACGTCGAAGCCGACGTGCGCGACACGGAGGAGATCCTGCACGAAGCCGCCCGGACGCTGGACTTCAGCCAGCCCGTCGCCTTGATGATGCTGGGCATCCTGGGGCAGGTCCCCGATTCCGCCGGCCCCGCCTCGATAGTGACCAGGCTGCTTGATGCGCTGCCGCCGGGCAGCTACCTGGCGCTCAGCGACGGCACCGACACCAGCCCCGCGCTGAACGAGGCGATCGCCACCTACAACCAGAACTCGGCTAATTCCTATCACCTGCGCAGCCCGATGCAGATCACCCGCTTCTTCGACGGCCTGACCCTGGTGCCGCCTGGCGTCGTCACCACCTCCCGCTGGAGGCCCGACCTGATGGACACCGACAGCCCGCCACGCGAGGTCGATGCGATCTGCGGCGTCGGGCGCAAAGGCTGATAGAGCGCCCGCGTCCGTTTGCTTCACCCGCTCTCCGGTGGCCGGCGCGCAAGGCTACGGCGGTGCGCCGGTTTCGTCCGCCTGCACGGTGTCCTCGTATGCTCCCACGACGGTCAGGGACGGGGCCCGGCCCTCCGGCGTCATCTCCAGCTGCGGCATGACCAGGGCCAGCGCGACCGCTGCCTCGCTGCTCAAGGCCAGTCCCTGCGCCCACAGCCGGGCGATGGCGGATCCACCAAGATGGCGGGCCGGAGCGAGGTAGTTTTCGGTACGGGCATCAGGCCGCGGTGGCAACCCGGCCGTCTCGCGCAGCGCCGTGGCCGCCGCAGTAAGCTGCACGGCCAGCTCGGGCCGATCCTCGTGAACCGCCAGAGCCGCGAAGGCCTCAAGGCCGCGCGCGACGCCGATGCGCGTGCCCGTGGCCTGGCTCAGCTGGATGCTCCTGGTGAGGTGCCGCCTGGCCTGCTCGATCGCGCCGAGGTCTATGGCCACCCGACCCAGGCCTGCCAGGCAGCGCGCAATCTCCGTCCGGGCGCCGATTTCCTGCAGGATCGCCAGCGCCTCCACGTAGCGATCGTGCGCCTCGCCCGGATGATCGCGGAGCTGGGCCAGGTTACCGAGGCCGAGCAACACGCGGGCTATCCCCCATTGCTGGTCAATGCGCCGCATCACGCTGACCGAGGCGCTGGCTAGCTGGTGGGCCTCCCGAAGCTTGCCAGCCCGGGCCGCGATCGCCGCCCGGGTACCCAGTGCGTAACCCTCGTTCCACCCGTCACCAGCAGCCTGCGCGATCGACAACGCTTGGTCCGCGCGGGTCACCGCATCCTCCATCCGGCCGGTGTGCAGCGCGATCTCGCTGAGCAGGTTCAGCGCGGCCGCTATCCAGAACTCATCGGCCGCATCGCGGCATAGCTCAAGCCCTGCCCCGGCCAGGGTCTCGGCCGTGGCAGGATCGCTGGACAAGGCGAGCTGCGCCCGCGCCACCAGGGCACGACCACGGACTCGTGCGGACAGAGGGGACGTGTCGAGGGCCAGGAATGAGTCCAGCCATTCGCTGCCTTCGGCGAAGGTACCCCAAACGATCCAGCGCGGGCTGACCGCGATACAGATCCGCAGCCCCGTCTCCGCATCGCCGTGCGCCAGGCACCAGGCCAGCACCTGGGATACGTTGCCGGCGTCGACGATGTACCTGCGGGAGCAGTCGACGCGGTCCGGCCACGGGACCGGGACCTGTGCCATCCCGATCACCAGGCTGTGCTCCGCTATCCGCAGTATGTAGTCGCGGAGCGCGAGCAGGAACTCTTCCGTCTCCCCGGCGTCAGCCAGGCGCCCCGCCGCGTATTCCCTGATCGTGTCGAGCATCCGGTAGCGGGCCTGGCCGAGCGCCTCTGGTTGGAGCACGACCAGCGACTTATCCACCAGCGCGGCGGTCAGGCCGAGCACCTCGCCGACCGGGATGTCATCGCTGGCGCAGACCTGCTCGGCCATCTCTAGCGACCACCCCGCGAAGACCGACAGCCGCCGGAACAGCGTCCGCTGGGGATCCGTGAGCATCTCATGGCTCCACTCGATCGCGGCGCGCAGCGTGCGATGGCGCGGCGCGGCGGACCGGTCGCCATCGGTCAGCAGAGCGAACCTGTCGTCCAGGCGGGCGCTGATCTGCTCCACCGACAGCACTCGGACCCGGGCGGCCGCCAGCTCGATCGCCAGCGGCAGGCCATCAAGCGCTCGGCAGACCGCGGTGATGGCCGCGGCGTTATCGGGGCCGACGGTGAACCCCGGGCGGGACGCGGCGGCCCGGTCGGCGAACAGCCGGACAGCCTCATCGTGATTCGCGTCCCCGGCACCCTGGCCCGTCTCCGCGGGCGGCACGGAAAGGGGCGGCACTCGCCATACCGTCTCGGCTGCCACACGCACCGGCTCGCGGCTGGTCATCAGCAGCCTCAGCCCTGGTGAGCTGGCCAGCAGCTGCCGGCATACCTGGGCGCACGCCTCGATCAGGTACTCGCAATTGTCCAGGGCCAGCAGCAGCCGGCGCGGACGCAGTGCGTCGCCCAGCGTCTCAAGCAGCGGGCGCCCTGGCTCTTCGCTGATGCCGATGGCTGCCGCAACGCGCGAGATCATCAGGTCAGGCTGCCGCAGATCGGCCAGCTCGACGAACCACGCCCCATCGGGAAATTCGGCCGCTAGCGAGGTGAGCAAACGCAGCGCAAGCCTGGTTTTCCCGATGCCGCCAGGCCCGCACAGGGTCAGCGCGCGGGTTGAAGACATCAGCCGGCGTAGCTCGGCGAGCTCGCGCTCACGACCGATGAAGTTATTTGGCTCCCCGGGCGGATAAGCTAGAATGTCGATTACCTCATTTCATCTCAACGTCCGCAACCAGGTCCACAGTAGACCCGAACGGGTAGCCCCCTGGATCGGGTGGAAGCAGTAAATCGTGGATGGCGCCCTGGCTCTGTGCGAGCGGCGCGGCCCTAGCTGGCTGGATGCCAAGGCAGCCGGCAGGCGCGGACGCGCGTGATCACTAGATACGGTGCCGCTCGGGGTAGGCGCCTGATGCGATGGCCTATCCCGCTGCAGCCGTCGTAACCGGCGATCGGGAAGCTTGGAATATCAAGGTGTCCTCGTGGTCCACGGATTCTGTCACCTCAAGCCTGAGGAACCGGAATCCCATCTCGCCAGCGGTCTGCCGGTGCATGCCGTCGGACATCGGTGAGGGCGTGATCTGTGCATTCAGCGGGGTGGCCGGCCTGTTCCCGGCCGGGTAGGAGCTGCGGGCCTGCGCGGTGCTGGCGTTTGCGGAATGTTAACGTGCCCGGCGGATTCTTAAGCGGCTGTTAACGGCGGGAGTTCTACGATGTTGGTCCATGGAGCCCGGTGGCGGTCACGCCGCTGCGGGCGTGCGCCGGGCAGGCCCGGCTCTGTAGCGATGGACCGGAGATTCTGTGCATCGGCCTCAAGGGATACGGCAATGCTGTTCCAGTCCTGGGACGAACCGGGGCTGTGCGGCGCTTGTCCACGGAGCGCCATGGCTCAGGACCGGCCCCGGAACATGAGCTAGAGCATGTCCGGGAACATCAGCCAGCCGCTGCCCGGCAGGGAACCGGGCGTGCCGGGGCCTGCTGCGCCCCGGGCTGCACGGCCGCAGCTGCGCATCGTCGACGGTGGCCTGGACGACGCGGTAGTGCGCAGAAAGCGGTTCGAGGAGGCGCACCCGGAGATCGTGATCATCTCGCCCAAGACGCAGGTCTCCATATGGACCGCGCGCCGCGATGGCAGGACCCTCGCCAGCGGATACCATCTCGGTGCTCTCCTGGACTCGCTGGACTGGCTGCTCGGGAAGCAGCCATAAGGCGACCGCCTAACTGCGTGCCGCCGGTGACCAGAACCGTCTGGCCGGCCATCGGGCCGGTACTGATGCCAGTCATCGCTGACTCCTTTACGCTGCGCGCCACAGGGTTCCTTGTTGTGAGCGGCCTCCTCGCCGTCCCTGGCCGGCTGCCTTGGCGCGTCATCGGGTGTCCGGGCGGAAGACGAGTACCAGCACGCGGAGGGCGAGGATCGCGGCGATGACGAGCAGGCAGTAGCCGAAGAACGCGTACAGGGTCACGGTCTTGGTGATGGCCGGGCCGCCGTGCAGGCCGAGCATCAGCACAGCCATGACGCCGGATGTCGCGGCCAGGGCTACGAGGATGACCTGGTGCAGCAGGCCGGTGAGGTAGCGGCGGTCGGCCGGGTCGGCCAGGAGGCGGACGTTGACGCTGAGCCGTCCGGCTTCGAGCGCTCCGCCGAGCCGGTCGATGCGTCGGGGGAGGCGGCGCAGCGCGGGCAGCAGCGCGATCAGCTCATCGGCCGCGGTCTTGCGCAGCACGTCGGGGCTGAACTGGGCGGTGATTTGCTCGCCGGCGAACCGGCGGGCTTCGGCCACGATGTCGAAGCCGGGGGCGAGCTGGGTGAGCGTGCCCTCCATCGTGGCCAGCGCCCGGAATACCGCCGCTATCTCTGGTGGTACCGCCAGCCCGTGCTCGGAGACGATGCGGAACAGGTCGGTGAACATGGTCACGTCGGGGGTGATCCCGGGTCCGGTGTGCCGGGCCAGGAACCGGCCCAGCATCCGTTCCAGGCGCGGCTCGTCCAGTTCCCCGGGCCGCTCGAGGACTTCAAGCAGCGCGTCGGCGAGGCCGGCCGGGTCGCCCCGGTCCAGGGCCAGCAGCAGCCGCTGCAGCGCCGTGCGCAGCCCGGCGTCGATGCGGCCGACGGACCCGAAGTCCAGCAGGCCGAGCCTGCCGTCGGCTCGCAGCAGGACGTTGCCCGGGTGCGGGTCGGCGTGGAAGGTCCCCTCCAGCATGACCTGGCGGAGCAGGCAGTCCAGCAGGCTTCGGGCCAGCGCGGCGCGCACGTCGGCCGGTGTGCGTGCGTCGATCGCGGCCAGCGGCCGCCCGTCCAGGCGTTCCATCACCAGCACCCGGGCGGTGCACAGCGGCAGGTAAGGCACCGGGATGGCAATTCCGTCGCTGCCCCGGCTGTCCGCTGCGGCGGCCACCGAGGTCATGTTGCGCGCCTCTACCCGCAGGTCGAGTTCCTCGCGCAGGGCGGCGGCGAACCCGGCGGCCAGCCCGGCCGCGCCGACCGCCCGGCCCCAGCTCGTGCTGCGCTCCAGCCGGGCCGCCAGCCGCCCGGTGATATCCAGGTCCCGCTCCACGGTCTGGCTGACATCCGGACGGCGCACCTTGACCACGACCCGGGCCCCGGACATCAAAGTCGCCGCGTGCACCTGGGCGATGGACGCGGCGGCGATCGGCTCCCGGTCGAAGCTGGCGAACAGCTCGCTCACCTCCGCTCCCAGCTCGGACCGCAGTACCTGCTCGACCGCGGGCCACGGGACCCCGGCCGCGTCGTCCTGCAGGCGGCTCAGCTCGCCGGTGAACTCCGCCGGGAGAAGATCGCGGCGGGTGGACAGCACCTGCCCGAGCTTGACGAAGGTGACCCCGCCGTCCTCCATGGCCAGCCGCACCGAGCGGGCCAGCCGGGCCCGGCCCTCCGGCGTGGCCAGCTCGGACCGGCGCCCGCCCCGCGCGTACGGCAGCAGCCCCCGCCGCGCCAGGATCCTGCTGATCTGCCCGTAGCGCCCCGCCCGGCCCATCCGCCCTCGCGCGGCCCGCAGCACGTAGACCGGCCCGGGCACCGATCCGCTCGGCACCAGCGCCTCCGCGATGACCAGGAAAACCATGCCGGCCAGCAGCGCGATGACCACCCCGAGGATCACGAACCACAGGGCCGGCAGCACGCTGCCCTTCCTGGGAAACCCCGGGCCGCCGATCATGGCCGTGACGATCGGCGAGAACACGAGCACCGCGACGACGCCGGCCGCCAGTGTGCGCGGCACCGGCACGCGCACGCCGATCAGCCGGCGCACGGCAAACGCGAACAAGAGCAGGGTCAAGGTGGCCCCGATGACCAGCGCGGACCAAGACAGAGCGGTCATGGTGCGGTCAGGCCCTCGCGCGCTCGAGCACGACCACCGTCGGGGTTCTCGATCTCATCCAACTGATGGCCTGAAACGTGCCGGCCACCCGCCACCCCTCGGCGGCGTGGCGGTTGAGGTCGCTTTCGAGCTGGCCGGCGTTGAATAGCCCGCTGAGCACCTTGTATTCCATGTTCTGTCCTTTCACCGGGATTGAACCGGCTGGTTCAGCCGGCCGGGTCCGTTAGCTGACCGGTGCGGCCGGAGCCGGGGCCCAGGCGGCCGACGCGGGTGCGAGGTCATCGGGTGCGGGGGCGGGCATGGCCTCCCCGCCTTGGTCGAGACGGAAAGGCGGGTAGGCGTCGGTCATCAAGGCGGCGTAGGCGATGACCCGCAGCACCCAGCGGTTCATGCCGATGACGAAGTCGTACAGCCCTTTCGGGTAGCGGCCCGCAACCAGCAGCGTGACCGCCGCGAAGCACACCAGCAGCCCGATCAGGCCGCCGGAGAGGGCATCGGCCTGCCAGGCATGCCGCGAGCCCCCGGTGGCGGTGTAGGCGGCGGCGCCGGCGAACACCGCGACGATAGCGTACTGCGGGATGGCCAGCAGCCACCACTTGACCAGGACCAGGCCGCGGGAGAGCCGCTGCGGGTAGGCGATGTCCAGCGTGGCGGGGTAGCCCGGCTCCTCCGCCAGGCTGAACGGCGGGTAGCGGTCGGTGCCCAGGGCGCTGTAGGTGTAGTAGCCGACCCGCCACGACCAGCGCAGCACCCCCAGGTTGAAGCCGAACAGCGGCCGGGGGTAGCGGCCGGTGAACACGATCGCGAAGAACGCGATGACGGTGACGGCGGCGAACGCGATCCACAAGAAGAACAGCACGATGTAATGCGGGATCGCCAGCAGCCACTTGACCAGCCACAGCCAGCGGCTCAACGGCTCGTCCAGGCGCGCTCGCACCTCCACGGGGTAGTTCTGTTCCATGGTTTGCTCCTTGTCAGTGCAGCGATGCCATCTCCATGACACCGGTTGGAGGTAAGCCTGCGTCCGGGGCCTGAGGGGGGACTGTCGTAGCGCTGAGACGGGGGCGATTTCCGGCATATCGGTCAGCGCGGTGAGGCTGCCGGGCGAGGGCCGCACGGTGGAGGTCATGGAGGTCCGGCTGTTCGGCGAGCTCGAAGCGCTCGATGATGGCGTGCCCGTGCCGGTCCGCGGCGCCAAGCAGCGAGCCCTGCTGGCCTTGCTGGCGCTGCGGCGGGGGCAGCCGGTCAGCGCCGGCCGGCTGATCGACCTGCTGTGGGGCGACGGGCAGGCGGCGAACCCGGCCAATGCCTTGCAGGCCCAGATCGGCCAGCTGCGCCGCACCTTCGGGGCGGCGGCGATCCTCACCACCGACGCCGGCTATGCCCTGGCCGCCGGACCCGGCGAGGTCGACGTCGTGCGCTTCGAGCAGCTGGTGGCGGAGGGGCGGCGGCTGGCCGCCGGCGGCGAGCTGCGCCTGCGTCGGCCGTGCTGGGGAGGCCCTGCGGCTGCGGCGGGGCGAGCCGCTGGCCGAGTTCACCTATGCGGGCTTTTTGATGCCGAACGGGCCCATCTGAACGAGCTGACCCTGGTGGCGATCGAAGCCGGGGCGGAGCCGACCTGGGCCTGGGGCGCCACGGGGAACTGGCCGGCGAACTGGAGGCGTTGTGCAGGGAACACCCGCTCCGCGAGCGCAGGTCGTACGTCATCTGGCTGGCGGTGTAGCTGGCCCCGAGCAGCCGGGCGGTCAAGGCACGCAGGCTCTTGTTCGTCAGGCCGCAGGCGCCGGACAGGGTCAGGGACAAGGCGCCGGCCAGGGCCATGACCCGGGGGTCGCCGAACCTAAGGGCCGGGGCCCGCCTGCCATCCTCGGTGAGGGTGGGCTGTGCGACCCGCTCTGATTGCGAGGATGAAACCGCCAGCACCGGCTCGTCTACGGAACCGTCAACCTCGGCGGTCCGAGGCGGAGCCTCTCTGGTGCCGCGGCAAGTAACGTCCGCCCCGCTTCCAGCCGCCGTCGGCCCCGGGCCTGGCCACGATGGTCCGTTGCTGGTGCGGGGGTTCTCTGGTCAGGCCCCGGAGGCGGGTCCGTCGTGGTCGTGCTGGTGGCGCGGTGGCGGCTGGGGGTGGTGATGCCAGGTGCATGCCGTGCCTGGTCCGGCCGGGCGCCCTGCGGGACGGACCGTCGGGTTCGCGTGGAAGATCGGGCTCCCGCGGATAGTTTGGTACCCGATAAGGTGCTAAAGTTTCCAGGTGAGCCGAATATTCCACGATCTTTTTCGATAATTGTGACGAGTGGGTTGCGGGTGCGGGGAGCGGCGGGGGTGGCGGCCCTTGGGCCTTCAGGGCGTGACCGCCGCCTCGGTCGTGAGCCGTCGCGCGGGCCGGTGGTCACGGTCGGCAGATGGCACGGGAACGACAATGAACGGAACATCGTGGCGCCTCGCGAGCGGGAGCAGGGCAGCACGGACGGGACTCACGGGGCTCACGGGACCGCGGGCGGGTCCGCAGGACGGCCAGTCATCGTCCGGGCGCGACCCTTCGCTGCCGGTTACCCGGGCCAACGCTCATTAAATGCGGTACTACTTCGCGGAGTCGGTACCGCTGCCACTGAAACGGAAGGGGCATAGCCTCACCATGAGAATCGGCATCGATGTCGGAGGCACTAACACCGACGCGGTCCTGATGGACGGCGACGCCGTCGCCGCGACGGTCAAGCGGACTACGACCGCGGACGTCACCTCCGGCATCGTGGCCGCGCTGGCGAACCTACGCGAGCAGCGCGGATTCGGTAGCGGTGACATCGATGCGGTGATGATCGGCACTACCCACTTCATCAACGCCCTGATCGAGGCCGAGCGCCTCGTGCCGACCGCCGCCGTCCGGTTGGGGCTGCCAGCCACTGCCTCGCTGCCGCCGTTCGTTGACTGGCCCGGCTCCCTCAGGCAGGCGATGCGCGGCCGCGCCTACCTGGCGCACGGCGGGCACGAGTTCGACGGTCGTGAGATCTCCTCGCTGGATGCTGAGGAGCTCAAGCGGTATGCGGCCGACATGGCAGATCACGGGATCCGCTCGGTCGCGATCTCGTCAGTGTTCTCGCCCATCAACAGCGAGATGGAGCTGGCCGCACAGGAGATCCTGGCCGCCGAACTGGGCTCGGACGTCGCTTTCTCGCTCTCGCATGAGATCGGGCGGATCGGACTGCTCGAGCGGGAGAATGCGACAATCATCAACGCCGCGCTGCGCGAACTGGCTGCCACCATCGCTGACGGTCTGGCCTCCTCGGTGACCAGCAGCGGGCTGGCCGCCCCGCTGTTCCTGAGCCAGAACGACGGCACGCTGATGGACGTCGAGTACGCCCGGCGCTACCCGGTGGCGACCTTCGCCTCCGGGCCGACCAACTCC
Organism: Streptosporangiaceae bacterium; assembly: GCA_050013055.1. Taxonomy (GTDB): domain Bacteria; phylum Actinomycetota; class Actinomycetes; order Streptosporangiales; family Streptosporangiaceae; genus Palsa-504. Next base: position 3,889 of record JBEKGC010000118.1, on the reverse strand, counting down.
ATGCGTGGGGCCGCCGTGCTGTCAGGCTTGCAGAACTGCGCCGTCGTTGACGTTGGGGGCACCACTACCGATGTCGGGGTGCTCAGCCAGGGCTTCCCTCGCGAGGCGAGCGGCGTGGTCTCCGTTTCCGGGGTCCGCACCAACTTCCGCATGCCGGACGTGCTGTCTATCGGCATCGGCGGCGGCTCCCTAATCCGGGATGAAGGCCTAGGGGTCGGGCCGGACTCGGTCGGCTACCGGCTGTCGTCGGAAGCACTCGTCTTCGGCGGGCCGACCCTGACCGCAACCGACATCATGGTGGCGGCCGGATGGGCCGAGATCGGGGATCCGTCGCTGGTCGCGCATCTGCCGAAGGACTTGGTGCGCCGCGCCCTGGACGTCATCGCCGCCCGGGTGACCGACACGGTCGAGCGGACGCGCACCTCAGCCTCCCCGCTGCCGGTCGTCGCCGTTGGCGGCGGATCGGTGCTGCTGGGTGACCAGCTGCCCGGGCTCGGCCAGGTGCACAAGCCAGAGAACTTCGCCGTCGCCAACGCCATCGGCGCGGCCATCGCGCAAGTCTCGGGCGAAATCGACAAGGTCTATGCCCTCTCCGAGGGGCGCCGTGCGGCGGTGATCGACGAGGCCCGGCAGGAGGCGGTCGACCGCGCCATCGCGGCTGGGGCCGATCCGGCAACGGTCGAGATCGTCGACTTCGACGAAGTCCCCATCCCGTACCTGCCGGGCAACGCGACCCGGGTGCGCGCTAAAGCCGTCGGAGACCTCGACCTGAAGGCGGCAGCGAGATGAGCCGCACACCAACGGCCGGCACGGGGCTGACCGCCACGATCGGCCCGGAGATCACCGCGCTCGCACGAGGAGCCGCGATCCTCGGCACCGGAGGAGGAGGCGACCCCTACGTTGGCCGCCTGCTGGCCGAGGCCGCTATACGGGAACACGGCCCGGTTCCGGCCGTGCCACTCGACGGCGTGCCCGACGACGCCGTCGTGGTCGGCGTGGCCCTGATGGGCGCACCTACCGTCATGGTCGAGAAGATACCGTCAGCCGTCCAGTTCACGCAGGCAGTGCGCGTGCTCATGGACCATCTCGGCATCACACCCACGCACATCGCCTGCATCGAGGCGGGAGGCGTGAACTCCACGACGCCCATCGTGGCCGCGGCCGAGCTCGGCCTGCCGCTCATAGACGGCGACGCGATGGGACGGGCATTCCCGGAGATACAGATGGTGCTCCCAACGTTGTACGGCCACGCCGCGGCCCCGATGTCGGTCACAGACGAGAAAGGCAACAGCATCGTCCTCAATGCTCTCGACAATCACTGGGCGGAGCGCCTAGCCCGCACCGTGACGATCACGATGGGCTGCTCCGCCAGTATCGCGCAGCTCGTAATGAGCGGAGCCCAGGTCAAGGAGTCCTACGTGCCCGGTACCTTGTCCCTCTGTATCCGCCTGGGCGAGACGGTGCAGGCGGCCCGGACCGCCAACGAGGATCCGGTTGCCGCCGTGGCCCGGCTGCTCGGCGGCCGGATCCTTCTTGCGGGCAAGGTCACCGACGTCGAGCGGCGCACCCAGACCGGGTTCGCCCGCGGCACCGCCCGGGTCAGCGGCACCGGGCCGGACCATACCCGGGAAGCAGTGCTCCGCTTCCAGAATGAGCACCTGCTGGTCGAGGTGGACGGGCGAGTTGAGACGACCGCGCCCGACCTCATCATCATGCTGGATACGGAGACTGGCGAGCCGGTCACCACCGAGGGGATTCGCTACGGCGCCCGGGTACGCATCGTCACCGCTCCGGCAGACCCGCGCTGGCACTCGCCCGCCGCTCACCGGCTAGTCGGCCCAGGGTACTTCGGCTATGACACCAGGCCCGTTCGGTTCGACGGCGTGCCGGTGCCGACCGCATGAGCTGGCTGCTCGGACCGGACGCCGCATGAGCCGCTCGACGCGCTTGCGGTTCACCTGCTCCCCCAGACCTAGCCGCATTCAGCCAGCTCTTTCTTCTCGGCGCTGGTAGGCCGCGGCCCGCCGTTACCGTCGGCATCAGCCTGGGCCATCCGGTTCCGCGGGCGTGACTCGCTGAGGCTTTCCCCGCCCTTCTTCACCGCTGTCATAGGCTTAAGCGCCTGCTGGGTTTATCTTGTGCGACATAATCGAACCCCTGTTCCGGATTGGTGTCCGAGGCCGTCACTGCGCAACTCCTCTGCGGGTTGTGGACCGATTCGGCCGCATCATGCGCCGCCCTCGATATAGGGGGCCGACCTGCCGATCACTTTCCCGCCAGGCTGGATGGTGCCGACGTCATGCTCAACTCTGGTATCCCCGCGGATGGCCTCAGAGGCTTCCATGCCGACGAGATCGCCGGAGACCTCCTTGAAGCGGCCGATGACCAACGGGCTGGACCGAGGGCGCTCCTCACCGATGAAGGTGAACCGCTGGCCGTAGATCTCCTCAGGTCCGTTCCACCACCCACCGCTTCGGCAGGGCCGGAAGCCTTGTGCCCAGTGTCTTGGCTGACAACTTCGACATTGATTCCGTCCGTGGCGCTCCGTTCGGCGACGCTGCGCTGTACCCGGCGTCCACCCAAGCCTTGATGGCCGATGGATGGCGGGCGGCCAGCCCGGCGACCACCGCCGGCCGCCGTGGGTGTCTTGCACGCTGGCCGCCGTGACCAGCACGACCTGCAATATGCCGAGGGTATCGGTGGCGACGTGCCGCTTGCGGCCCTTATCTTCTTTTCGTTAGCCGGGCCAGCATAAGGGGAATCATGCCGGGCGAGCGGTTATGCTGGCTGGCTGTCGGATGCGGCTAATCGTGGCGCTCATGACGGCGAATGGCGTGCCATCGTAAACCAAGACGGAGGACAGCGCGTCCCTTAACAGCCCCAGACGTAACCGAGGAGCTTGCGCACTTGGCGTCCGATCCGATCGATCTCCCCGACGAGTTGCGGCTGACGCAATACGGGGAGCAGCCGCCGTTCGGCGACGGCTTCCGCGACCGCCTGCGCAAGGACATCGGAGAGACGGAGCTCTCGATGATCCTCGGCGAGGTCGATGCCTCTGCCGCAGCGGTTCTGGTGACACGCTACCTGGCGCCGGGAGCTGTACGGCGGGTGACGACCATCGGGCGACTGCGGGCGGCCAGCTTCCGGGTAGTCCACAGTGCCACCAAGGCGAACCGGCTGCACGTGAGCGTCTATCCGCCGCTCACCGAAGCGGGCGAGCCTGCTGAATGGGATGGCGAACTGGCGGCCCGGTTCAACGCATGCTTCACTTGAGGCAAGGAGGAACAACAGGCCATGACCGCGTTGCCGATGCTTGGCAACCTGGCGTGGGCGCCAGTCCCGGCGATCGAGCACGTGGAGGTGCTAGACCGGTTCAACGGCGTCCCCACGTTCGGGCTGTTCAGCGCGGACGGAGAGCGGCAGCTGTTCTGGCGCCTCACGGGTTACGTCCCGCGCTCAATGTCAATCTGGCTGTACGTTCCTCTTACGGTCGCCGACGAGGGTCGGCTGGCATACGCCGAGCCGTCCGACCTCCTTAGCGGCCTGGTCTTCCAGTCCCGCGATCCCCGCTATGTGACTGTTGGAGTTGCCACGGACTATCGCCTCGTCTTCGAGCGCGAGTGGCATCTGCCCGACAGCGCCGACGTACAGACGTTGCTTGCCGACGTCCTCGTGTTCCTGAGCGATGCGCTCAGGATCGCTCTCGCCGAGGACATGCCCCCGGCACGTCGCGAGATCGTCTACACGACGTCTGAGGCCATACAGGAGTTGGCCACCGCCTCAGCCTGAGCAGCGACCGCTCAAGCTCTACGGCGAGCGGCAGACTATCCACTTCAGCCGCTTGATTCGATGCCTAACGGTTGCCGCGTACCTGCCACGCCGGCAATCG
>JBEKGC010000117.1:0-24821 GCA_050013055.1 Streptosporangiaceae bacterium | reverse complement strand
GGCCGTCCAGGAACCTGCGCGGATCGCGCCGGTACCACGCGATGAGAATGCCCAGCAAGCCCACCATGGGGACGAAGAACAGGCCACCGAGCATTACGCCTCACTCCAACGGTTGTGCGTGGTCGGAACGGTCCGGTCGACGCGGGCGGCGGTCAACGCCGCCACAAATTCGCGTCCGTCTGCGGTCAGTCGGTACAGGTGGCGCGGCGGCCGACTGCCCACACCGGGCTCCCACAACGTTTCCAGCAGGCCGCGGTCGGCCAGGCGGACCAGGATCGGATACAGCGAACCCGACTTCAGGTGCACTTCGGTGGCCAGGTCGTAGCCGTAGCGCCACTGGGCCGGGTCGGCGGCCAACGCCCGTAGGACGTTGATCGCTTGTGGCGACGGGGGGCGGTTACGCTGCATGGGGCTTAACTCTACTCATATAGCCGTAATTATCAAGGGCCACATCCGCGTCGGCCTATGGACGCTCGGCCCGCCCTGACCACGCCAGGAAGAGTGGTGTTCGCTCCCGGCCTGGCAAGATCGATACCGTCCGAGGCCGGCATCGTCGCCATGGAGGTGGACATGGGCATCGCGGACCTTCCCCGGCCTGTCGGATACGTGCTCGGCGGCGGCGGGAGCCTGGGGGCGGTGCAGGTGGGGATGCTGCAGGCGCTCAGCGAGCACGACATCGCGCCCGGCGTGGTGGCGGGCACCTCGGTCGGGTCGCTCAACGGCGCGGTCGTCGCCTCCGACCCGGCGAGCGCGGCGAACCGCCTGTCCCACCTGTGGGCCAGGCTCACCCGCGAGGCGGTGTTCCCCGGCGGGCTGCTGGCCCAGGTGCGTACCTTGCAGCACACCAGGACGCACCTGTTCCCCAGCACCGGGCTGGCCGCCGTCATCGGCGACTTCCTGGGTCCCGACGCCACGTTCGCCGGGCTGGCCGTGCCGTTCGCCGCGGTGGCCATGGACGTCGCCACGGCCCGCCCGCATGTGCTGCGCGAGGGGCCCCTGCTGCCCGCCCTGCTGGCCAGCGCCGCCATCCCCGGCATCTTCCCGCCAGTAGAAATCGGGCGGCGGCGGCTCTACGACGGAGGCCTGGTGGCTAACGTGCCGATGCGACAGGCGCTGGCCATGGGCGCCCGCTCCCTCGTCGTGCTCGACTGCAACTTTCCCGGGCACGCGCCCGACCCACCGGAAACCATCGCCGAGGTGCTGTTCTACACCGCGCTGGTGACCATGCGCACCCAGCCCGCCCTTGAGGCACCGCTCATCGCTGCCGACGTGCCGGTGGTCTACCTGCACGGCCCCGAGCCACTGCGGTTCTCGCCGCTGGACTTCCGGCACACCGCCATGCTCATCGAGGCCGCCTACGAGGCCGCCCGGTCGTTCCTCGGCGACCTGGATGTCACCGGGCCGGGGCTGTACGGCTCGCCCTGATGTCACGCGACGGCGCGCGACCGCGTCTTAGAGCCGAGACGAAGGGAAGACCGTGAAAATCCTGAACCGCCACGAGCGGATGATCGCGGCGCCGCCGGAGCGGATCGCCGCGCTCGTCGCCGACTTCGGCCTCATCTGGCCCGCACAGATCGCGCCGGTGCCCCGGCGGCAGGGGGACCGGCGGCACGACACCGGCCTGATGCTCTGGGAGGAGACCGAACGGCCGGGCGCCGTGCGCGCGTTCCGCGTGCTCAGCCCCGATGAGTTCCAGGGCGGGCACTGGTTCGAGCTGGAACCCGCCGAGGGCGGCACGCTCCTGCGCCATACCGTCGAGGGCACCGCAACCGGCACGTACGAGACCATCTGGCCCGAACGGATCGAACCGCTGCACAACCGGATCCTGGAGGCCCTCCTCGACAACGTCCAGTCCGGGGCGGCCGCTAGGCCGTCGACCTCGGAAGCGACATGAGGCACAGTGTCTTATGCAAAAGTCGCGTTAGGCAAAGACCCGATGTCAGTGGCCCGACGCGTCCGGTACGTAGTGCCGGCTCTCGTCGGACGGGTCGATCCAGACCCGCATGATCACGCCACTGGACGGATCGCGGAACCGCTCGGCCGTCGGCTCCCAGCCCGGCTCGGGCCGGCCCGTCTGGGCGTGCCGCCCGCGGGAATCCCCGCTACGCCCCGCGCGCGGCGTATCGGGCACGCCGACGGGCGGGAGGTCGGCCAGGGCCACCGCGGCCTCCTCGGCGTAGGCGGCGGTCAGCACGACACCGACCCGGTGGCGCAGGTCGTCCAGGTCAAGGCGACCCGCGGCGTAATGCTCGCGCAGCAGCGCGACCAGGCGCTCGCGGTCGGCGTCCCCGAGCAGCGAGCGCCGTCGGGCCGACGCACCGCCCTCGGGCTTACTCATGCCGACGGCGCGACGACCACCGCGCTGCCGTAGGCGACAACTTCGGCGCGGGCCTTGCCGATCTCGGCGGAGTCGAAGCGCATCGCGATCACCGCGTTGGCGCCGAGCAGCTTCGCGTTCTCGATCATTCGGTCGATCGCATGCCTGCGGGCGTCTTCGAGAACCGCCGTGAACTGCGAAACCTCACCCTGGCGCAGCGACGAAATCCCGCCTGCGACGGTATTGCCGAAGCCCATCGCCCGCACCACCAGGCCAAACGTGACGCCGAGATTCCGTTCCACCACCGTGCCCGGCAGCTCGAACGCCGTGGTGACAGGAAAAGCTTCAGCCGCGGCCCCCGGGTTGCCTGCCCTGCCCGTCGTATCCGTCATGCACGGCAGTACACCGCCGCCGCGCAGGCCGTGTCAATGAGCCGCGCTCCGGACATCCGCGGAGCGGGCCATCTTCATCTCCAGGTAGCCGCCAAGGAATTGCAACGGCGCATCCACCAGGAACCACGCGGCCCACCTGTAACACTTGCGCCGATCTTGGCTAGTTTCCGCCTGACGACCGAGAGAGAGCAGAACGAGGCCGATGGCGAGAGTAAAGCCGCCGGCCGCAAAGCGCACGCTCGCAACGGCACGGAGGTGGCGGTACTCCCACGGCAACATCGTGCGTCTCATGAGGGATTGCAAGGGAGTGGTGTTGTCATCTGGTGCGTGCATCGGGATGTCTACGCGTCTCGCTTGCGGAAGAGGATCACTGCGACGGCCGTCGCTATGGCGGCGTACCCGCACAGGACGACGAAGCTGGCCCACGGCCCGAACATCGGGGAGTTCCCCGGAGGCGTCGGCCTGGTCATCCACAGCTGGCCGCCGGCCAAGGCCGGGATCCACTTGTCGACGTGGTTCTGCCATGACTGCGGCAGGAAGTTGACCAGGATGGTCACCACGAACAGCAGTCCGACCATGGCACCGATGCCGCCCGCGCTGTGCCGGATGAGCAGACCCAGGCCGAACGCCAGCACGCCGCACGCGGTCAGGAACAACGCCCCGCCGATGACGGCGCGCAGCACGTTCGGGCTCCCGATCGTGGTGCTGATGTGGTCAGAGGACATGAGCGCCTGGCCAAGGAAAAACGCGGTGAACGAGGTGACCAGGCTGGTGACCAGGGCCACCGCGGTGAAGACGACGCCTTTGGCCGCGATCATCACGCCGCGGTGCGGGTTGGTGGTCAGCGTGGCGCGGATCATGCCCGTGGAGTATTCCGAGCTGATGACCAGCACGCCAAGGACGCCGATGATCAGCTGCCCGATATACAGCCCGGCCAGGCTCTGCCGGGTCGGATCGAAGTACGGCCCATGCGGCCCGTGCGCGGCGCCTGTGCTCGCCAGCGCGCCGAAGCCGACGACCACGACGAACATCGCCAGCAGCGCCCAGTACGTCGACCGGACCGACCGGATCTTGGTGAACTCCGATCGCAGCGCGCCCGCGAACGTGACCCGACCCGCCGAGCGGGGCAGGTCGAGTGGCACGCTGGCCGCGGGCGCGGTTGTCGTTGCCATCTCAGGCCACCTCTCCAGCCAGCACCGGCTGCTCGGGCACGCCAGCGTGGAATTGCACGCTGGACGCGGTCAGTTCCATGAACGCCTGCTCCAGGGACGCGTGGACGGGCGACAGCTCGTGCAGCCGAATCGCGTTGTCGTAAGCCAGGTCCCCGACCCGGCTGGTGCCAAGACCGGTGATCACCATCGATCCACTGCCGTCCTCGCGGACTGTGCCCCCGGCCGCCGCGACCAGCTTGGTCAGCAGGTCGGGCTGGGGCGTCCGGACCCGGACAGTCTGCTGGGAGTTGGCGGCGATGAACTCGGCGACCGTGCAGTCGGCGATGATCTTGCCCCGGCCGATGACCAGCAGGTGGTCAGCGGTGTTCTCCATCTCCGACATCAGGTGGCTGGACACGAACACCGTCCGGCCCTCGGCGGCCAGCGCCTTCATGAGATTGCGGATCCACAGGATGCCCTCCGGGTCCAGCCCGTTGACAGGCTCGTCGAACATCAGGATCTGCGGGTCGCCGAGCAGCGCCCCGGCGATCCCCAGGCGCTGCCCCATGCCGAGCGAGAAGCCCTTGGACCGTTTGCCGGCCACGCCGGTCAGCCCGACCAGGCTCAGCACCTCGTCGACCCGGCGCCGGGGCAGGTTGTTGGACTGGGCCAGGCAGAGCAGGTGGTTGTAGGCGCTCCGGCCACCGTGCATGGCCTTCGCGTCAAGCAGCGCGCCGACCTGACGCATGGGCCGGTCCGCCTGGTCAAAGGGCTTGCCGTCGATGGTGACCCGACCGGCTGTCGGCCGGTCCAGGCCCAGGATCAGGCGCATGGTCGTGGTCTTCCCTGCGCCGTTTGGACCCAGGAAACCGGTGATCTTGCCAGGTGCCACGCTGAACGACAGGTTGTCGACGGCGAGCGTGTCCCCGTACCGCTTGCTGAGGCCTTCTGCCTCGATCATATGTATGCCGTCCCCTCGGCGATTGTGGCCAGCCGGGCCGACTGGCGAGCCCAGTCTTCCACAGGAACGCGATAGGTCGCGTCACCCGTAAGGCTGATTTCGCACTACCACCACAGGGTGATGTCAGCGCTTCCGCCGATGGATGAGACAGGACCGAAGTTACCTGCCCACGGCGACGTGCAGGCAGGCTTTGAGGCGGCGCAGGGACGCGGCCAAGACCGCGCCGAAGGTGGCGCCTACCTAGCGTCCAGTCCGGCGGCCTAGCGGGCTGTCCCGCCGCGACCAAGCGCGGTCGGGTTACAGCCTGGGCTCGGAGCGGGGCCTGGCCACCCCGAGCCCAGACGGGAAAGGATCGAGACCAGCTCGTTCCCCTCGGTGATGATCATGCCGCTTGATTCTTAACGCACGCTAGGACATAGCTGTGAACCTGCTTATCACGTGAAAATATCTGCGCACGTGACCGCGGCGGCATGGCTAGGCGGCGCCGGGCGGCCGATCAGAAGCCTGCCTGCTGCGATTCGGCCAGCGTTGCCTGCTGAAGCGGCCCGGACTGAAGCGGCTCCGGCGCAAGCGGCTCCGGCTGAAGCCGGGCCGGCCCGCTCTGCGCGCATTCATCACGGTCGAGGAACTCCGCGAGGTACTCCGCCTCGTCGGCATTGATCCCGATCACGACCCGGGGTTCACCCCATGGTTCTTTGAGCGAGTAGCCGACGTAGCTCACGACCGGCTGCCCGGGCGCGACCGCAAGTCCGTGCAATGCGCGCCACTGTTCCCACGCCGTTTCCAGCCGCTTCGCGGCGCGCTGAGCACGTGCGACCAATTCTGGATCACGCATTGTGCGATCCTCCCCTGAGAGCGGATCGGCCCCGGTAGCGCGTCTTAAGGGTGCGCCGACGGCAAGATCTTGCCGTCCCGTACCCTCAATCTGACACTCCGCTACCGGAGCCGGCCCCCCATTCCGTTTGAACGAGTGCTGCCGTTTTCACAGTCAGCGATATCTGCTGAGCGTTCGCCCCGTGAAGACGGCAGAGGGTCACTCGGAGCGCTGCTGCGGGATACCCGCGAGTAGCGCACGAACCTCAGTCTCCCGGTACCGCCGGTGTCCCCCCAGCGTGCGGATCGACGTTAGTTTTCCGGCCTTCGCCCAGCGTGTAACGGTCTTGGGGTCGACGCGAAACATCGTGGCGACCTCCGCGGGCGTCAACAGCGGCTCAGCCTCTGGTGTACGTGCGGACATGAGTTGGCCTCTCCTCCTGGACCAGTCCTGCGATCCTGCGTTTTCTGTTATTGCCTGGTGCTCCTAGGAGCCTGTCGGGGATGTCCTATATGGCCGACAGAGACCATATTGCCATCACCAGCGGTGACGCGTCGACCACCAGGCGCAAAGTTTCTGTACCGGGATGCCCAGTTGCTCCGCCGATCACTGTCACTCAGGGTGATTCTAGCGATACTTTCAGTCGCATCGTGGCAGATTCGGAAATACTGCCCGCGAACAATTCGCCGAAGGCATCCCCCCACTCGGCCGGGGCCATCCCGCTACTCAGTTGGCCAGCTCGAATTCGGCGAACGCGCGCCACCGGCCGGATGCGCGCTTATACATGGCCACGGCCAGCTCGCACTCGCCCTTGGCCACTGCCTCGATAGCCGCGTTCACCTCAGCCACCGACTGGTCGCCGCAAAGCGCGTCGTCGGTCAGCAGATGCACCAGGCCGCCGTAATCAAGCTCCACGAGCGAGTACGGGTGAAACTCCTCGAGCCAGCGCCCGACGTCGGTCAGCTCGGCCTCCGCGTGCAGCGGCTCCCAGGCGGCGCCGGAGCATCCGGGCGACGCACCCCGGAGCGCGGCCAGACCCCGGGCCACCCGCCTGCGCGCGCGGGACATGGGAGCGGTGTAGACGAGCGCCCGCGTCGCCGAGGCGGTCGCCGCCGCGGCTGGCCGGTCACCGTCCGCGCCCAGAGCCAGCCACCGTTCCGCCGCGGAGAACGGGACGAACCAGGCTAGCGGCATGGCCCACACGCTGGCCAGGATGTGCTGCCGGGCCGACGTTCCGCTGTCCTCCAGCTGGGCCAGGGCCACCATGGCCTCGTCGTTAGCCGGAACCGTGCCGGGCACCGACGCCCCCGCGGCCGAGAGCATCCGGCCGTACGCCAGCAGGCAGCGCAACCTGGTCTGCCAGGGGCAGATGTACGTGACCCCGTCCGCGTGCCGGACGTAGGCGTGCTCGCTCTCCCGCTCGGGGAGCACGATCTGCGGCGCCGCGACCGTCCGGCGCAGGGCCTCGACGTGCTCCGCCAGCAGCGAGTCACGCCGTCTCGGCCGGCCGGAGGAGGCGGCATAAGCCGCCCACCGGGACCGGTCGGGTTCGTGGAAGGCCGAAGCCGGCTCGTAGATGCGAAGATACGCGGCGTAAGTCATCACATTCGTATCGTGACATACCAGACCGCACCCACGGCGGGAGCCACGGTAACGAGATCGTCTCGCCGCCAGTTACCAGCCAGTACGTGGCGGGACGGGCCAGGGCGCCGGCGGTCGTCCGGCCCGCAGGCCCACGCAGGCAATACGCTAGTCCCGATCCCGGATCAGCGAGGACCGGGACGGGATGAGAAGAGTCGCTACCGTGACCAACGTGTTCGCGATGCCCCACAGGGAGAACAGCACCGCCGACGGTACTCACCCGGGGGGACAAGCCCCCGGGCCGGCGGACCACGAGCAGGTCGTCTTCTGCCAGGACCACAACTCCGGGCTCCGGGCGATCATCGGCATCTACTCCACCGCACTGGGCCCCGCGCTCGGCGGTACTCGTTTTTACCCCTACCCGAGCGAGGACGAAGCCCTCGCTGACGTGCTGCGGCTGTCGACGGCCATGGCCTACAAGAACGCGCTGGCCGGCCTGGACCACGGCGGCGGGAAAGCGGTCATCATCGGCGATCCCGCCCGGATCAAGACCGAACCGCTGCTGCGCGCCTACGGCCGCTTCGTCGCCTCTCTCGGCGGCCGTTACGTCACCGCGTGCGATGTGGGCACGCGCAGCGAGGATATGGACATCGTCGCCAGGGAATGCCGGTACGTGACGGGCCGCACGACCGCCCACGGCGGCGCGGGCGATTCGTCCGTCCTGACCGCGCTCGGCGTCATGCACGGGATGCGAGCGGCGGCCAAGCACGCCTGGGGGGACACCGGCTTGCACGGGCGGACCGTCGGCGTGGAAGGCGTGGGGAAGGTAGGGCATCGCCTGGTCGGCCATCTCGTCGAGGCCGGAGCCCAGGTCGTCATCTGCGATGTCAGTGCCGCGGCGGTCGAGGCGGTGCTGGCGAGGCACCCGCAAGTCCGCGCCGTCGGGAATGTCCGCGCGCTCATCGCGGAGCCGCTGGACATCCTGGCTCCGTGCGCGCTGGGCGGCACCTTGACCGATGAGCTGGTGAACGTCCTGACCGCGCGCGTCGTGTGCGGTGCCGCGAACAACCAGCTAGCCCACCATGGCGTCGAGAAACTGCTGGTGGACCAGGGCATCCTCTACGCGCCCGACTACGTGGTCAACTCAGGTGGCGTCATCCAGGTGGCGGACGAGCTGGCCGGATTTAATTTCGATCGCGCCCGGGCGGCGACCGAGCGGATCTTCGCCACCACCGCGAAGATCCTCACCATTTCGGACGCCGACGGAGTGCCGCCATCGGTGGCCGCGGACCGCCTGGCCGAGCGGCGGATGTCTGATATTGGCCGCCTGCGCGGAATCTACCTGGGCACGATGGGATCAGCGTAGGCATCAGGGGCGCAAAGCGGGTACGGTTGTACCTGTACGGATGCTGGTGAACGTCGCGCTGCCCGTTGCGGGTTGGCGGCGCTGTCGCATGGCGCACGGAAACCAGCGAGACGGAGATCATGGGGCCTGACCGGCTCCGGACGTTCAAGGGGGTCGAGCCAATGGGGCGCGGCCGAGCCAAGGCCAAGCAGGTTAAGGTGGCCCGTCAGCTCAAGTACAACAAGAGCGACGACACAGACCTTGACCGGCTGCGTGCGGAGCTGGGCGTCGGCGCGGACTCCGGTGACGGTAATTATCATTCCGGCACCGGGGACGACGACGACGAGGAAGATGACGACGACGACGAGCCACCAGGGTCTGCGGGCGCCTGGAAGGACGCCGAGGACGTCTGGCCGCGTTAAGCGGCGAGGGCCTGACCGCGGTCACAGCTGACAGCTGGCCGCGGTCAGCGGCGCTCGGGGCCCGACGCTCAGGGCCCGACGCTCAGGCCGTCGAGCACGTGCTTACCCCGGTCATCTTCAGCGACCGGGATCGGGTACTGCCCGTCGAAGCACGCGCGGCACAGGCGGCTGGCCGGGATCGTCGTCGCCTTGATCAGTCCCTCCAGCGACACGTAGCCCAGGGAATCGGCGCCGATCGAGGCGCAGATCTCCGCCGGGGACAGCCGCCCGGCGATGAGTTCGGCCCGGGTGGCGAAGTCGATGCCGTAGAAGCAGGGCCAGCTCACCGGCGGAGACGCGACCCGGACATGCACCTGCGCGGCGCCCGCCTCGCGGAGCATCGCCACGAGCGCGCGCTGGGTGTTCCCGCGGACGATGGAGTCGTCGACCACCACGATCCTGCGGCCGGCGATGGCGTCCCTGAGCGGGTTCAGCTTGAGCTTGATGCCACGTTCCCTGATGGTCTGGCTGGGCTGGATGAACGTCCTGCCCACGTAGGAGTTCTTGACCAGCCCCTGGCCGAAGGGGATGCCGCTCGCCTCGGCGAAGCCGATCGCGGCCGGCGTCCCCGATTCCGGTACCGGTATGACCAGGTCCGCGTCCACGGGATACTCGGCTGCGAGCTGCCGGCCGACCTCGACCCGGGTAGCGTGCACGCCCCGCCCGGAGATGGTCGTGTCGGGCCTGGCCAGGTAGACGTACTCGAAGAGGCACCCGCTCGGCTGCGGCGCCGCGAACGTCCTGGACCTGACCCCGCGTCCGTCGATGCTGACCAGTTCGCCGGGCGCGATCTCCCGCACGAACCTGGCACCGACGATGTCCAGCGCGGCCGTCTCGCTCGCGACCACCCAGCCGCTGTCCAGCCGGCCGAGCACCAGCGGCCGGAAGCCATGCGGGTCGCGGGCCGCGTACAGCGTCTGCTCATCCATGAAGACGAGCGAATAAGCGCCCTTGGCCAGCGGCAGGACGGCCGCCGCCGCGTTCTCGACCTGGCTGGCCCCCTCGATGGGTGCCGGGGCCCCGCTGATCCCGGTGAGCTCGGCGCGGTCGGCGACGAACAGCGCCGTGAGCACATCGGTGTCGGACGTCGCGGTGATCCCGTTGCTGCCCGGCACGGTGTCGTCGAGCAGGGCGGCCAGCTCACGGGTGTTGATCAGGTTTCCGTTGTGACCGAGCGCCAGGCTCGTCTTGCCGGTGGAGCGGAAGGTCGGCTGCGCGTTGGCCCAGACGGACGCGCCGGTGGTGGAGTAGCGGCAGTGCCCCACCGCGATATGCCCGCGCAACGTGCTCAGGGACGGCTCGTCGAAGACCTGGGCGACCAGGCCCATTTCCTTGTGGACCACGATGCGGCTGCCGTCGCTGACCGCTATGCCCGCGGATTCCTGTCCGCGATGCTGCAGCGCGTAGAGCCCGAAGTAAGCAAGCTTGGCGACATCTTCGTTGGGCGCCCAGACACCGAAGACGCCGCAAGCGTCTCGTGGCGGCCGTTCCTCGGGGAGAAGTTCATCCGTCAGCCGACCGTCGGGGGATGGCACGTGTCCAGTTTAGTCGCACAGTGGCAGATGTTCGGCCAGATCAGCGCGCGGGCCGCTCGCGTGGACGGCGCCGGAGGCGACCGCGTCGGCCCAGCCGAGCCGGCCCGCCGCCAGCCGGATCCAGGTAAGGGGGTCGGTTTCCACCACGTTCGGCGGGGTGCCCCGGGTGTGCACGGGGCCTGGCAGGCACTGCACGGCCGCCACCGGCGGGACCCGGACCTCCAGGACCCGGCCCGGATGCCGGGCCTCAAGCAGGTACAGCAGGTACCGAGCCGCGGTGCGCTGATCCTGCGCGTCGGGCCGGTCGTCCGCATCGAGCGCGCGCAGCACCGCGGCCACGCTTTCCGGCCCCCGCGGATCCAGACGTCGGGCAGGCATACCGGCGACCGTACCGCACCGTGCCAGGACGAGATAAGACCCTCGGCTCAGCCGAACAGCGCAGGCAAGGTCCCGGTGTGCACCGCGGCGAGCTCGTCGAGCGGGATGCTGAACAGTCCCTCGACCGTCAGGTCCGCACCGCCCACGGTGCCGATGGTGACGCCAGGCACCTCGTGGGCGGCGCGCAGCTGGTCGAAAGCGGCGTGGCCGCCCGGCCGGACGGCCACGATCGCGCGGGCCGCCGATTCGCTGAACAGCCAGGTGAACGGGTCACCGGGCAGCCGCACGGCGCAGCCGGTCCCGCCGCGCAGGCAGGATTCGGCGAGCGCTATCGCCAGCCCGCCGTCGGACAGGTCATGCGCGGCGGACAGCAGGCCGGCCGCGGCTGCGGCGGCGAGCAGGCTCGCCAGCCGCCGCTCGGCGTCGAGGTCTGGCGTCGGCGGGCGGCCGCCGAGGTGACCGTGCTGAACATACGCCCAGGCCGAGCCGCCGAACTCCGCCTCGGTCCGGCCCAGCAGGACAAGGCCGGCGGTACCGCCGGCCCCGGCGGGGCGGCCGGCGAATCCGATCGCCAGCCGCCGCCGGACGTCATCATGCACGCCGAGGACCCCGATGACCGGAGTGGGGTGGATGGCGGTCGTCCCGGTCTGGTTGTAGAAGCTCACGTTCCCGCCGGTGACGGGCACGCCGAGAGCGGCGCAGCCGTCCGCGAGCCCGCGCACGGCCTCGGCGAACTGCCACATCACCGCGGGATCTTCCGGCGAGCCGAAGTTCAGGCAGTTCGTCACGGCCAGCGGGCGGGCGCCGGTCACCGCCACGTTCCGGTAAGCCTCGGCCAGCACGAGCTGGGTGCCCAGGTAGGGGTCGAGCCGGCAGTAACGGCCGTTGCCGTCGGTGGCCAGCGCGATGCCGAGCCCGGTCGCCTCGTCCACCCGGACCAGGCCGCCGTCTTCCGGCATGGCCAGCACCGTGTCGCCGCGGACGTACCGGTCGTACTGATCGGTGACCCAGCTCTTGTCGGCCAGCCCGGGCGAGCCGAGCAGCCCGAGCAGGGCCGCGCGCAGGCCCGCCCCGTCGGCCGGGCGCGGCAGCGCGGCCGGGTCGCGGGCGGCCAGCGCGTCCTGATCCGCCCCGCGCGCGACCGGCCGCTGGTAGACGGGCCCGTCGGCCGCCGACGACGGCGGGATGTCCACCACCGTCTCGCCGTGCCAGGTCATGACCAGCCTGCCGGTGCCGGTCACCTCGCCGATGACCGCGGCGCGAACGTCCCACTTGGCGCAGACGGCGAGGAACTCATCCACCCGGGCTGGCTCGACGACCGCCATCATGCGTTCCTGCGACTCGCTCATCAAGATCTCGGGCGGGCCCAGGGACGAATCGCGCAGCGGCACCGCGTCCAGCCGCACCGCCATGCCGCCCGTGCCCCCCGCCGCGAGCTCGGTCGTGGCGCACGCCACGCCCGCGGCGCCGAGATCCTGGATGCCCACGACCAGGCCGGCCGCATAGAGCTCGAGGCAGCACTCGACCAGCAGCTTCTCGGTGAACGGATCTCCTACCTGCACGCTCGGCCGCTTCGCGCTCTGTTCCCCCGCCGCCGCGCCGAACGCCGCGCTGGCCAGCACGGAAGCACCGCCTACCCCGTCCGGGCCGGTGGTCGAACCGAACAGGATCACCTGGTTACCCGGGCCGGTGGCCGCCGCGACCTGCAGGTCATCGTGCCGCATGATCCCGACGCAGAGCGCGTTGACCAGAGGGTTTCCGGCGTAGCTCGGGTCGAAGTCCAGCTCGCCGCCGATGTTGGGCAGGCCCAGGCAGTTGCCGTAGAAGGAGATGCCGCTGACCACTCCGGGCAGCACCCGGCCGGTGTCGGGCGCCGCGGCGGGCCCGAACCTGAGCGCGTCCATCACCGCCACCGGGCGCGCGCCCATGGCGAGGATGTCACGGACGATG
Source organism: Streptosporangiaceae bacterium (assembly GCA_050013055.1). Taxonomy (GTDB): domain Bacteria; phylum Actinomycetota; class Actinomycetes; order Streptosporangiales; family Streptosporangiaceae; genus Palsa-504. Next base: position 11,936 of record JBEKGC010000117.1, on the reverse strand, counting down.
CCGCCGACGCCGGTGGCCGCACCCTGATGCGGCTCCACGTAGGACGGATGATTATGCGATTCGATCTTGAAGGTGACCGCGTAGCCCTGGCCGATGTCCACCACGCCGGCGTTGGCGCCGATGCCCGCGAGCAGCGCGCCGGAGGGCGGCCCGGCGTCCGCGAACCGCCGCAGGTGCACCTTGGAGGACTTGTAGGAGCAGTGCTCGCTCCACATGACGGAGTAGAGGGCCAGCTCGGCGCTGGTCGGGCGGCGCCCCAGGGTGGCGCAGATCCGGCCGTATTCCGCCTCGGTCAGGCCGAGCTCGGCAAACGGCTGCGGCTGATCCGGTGTCTGCGCCGCCCGCGATACGGTATCGGCCCCGCGGTAGGCCCCGCGGCCCGCCGGCTCGCTCATGCCGCGACTCCGGCCACGACCGAGGCGAAGAAGCCGAGGCCGTCGGTGGACGGGCCGGTGAGAGGGTCGACCGCGTGCTCGGGATGCGGCATCAGGCCGACCACGTTGCCCTCGGCGTTGCACACCCCGGCGATGGCGCCGGCCGAGCCGTTCGGATTGGCCTGGGCGTAGGAGATGACGACCTGGCCGGATGCCCGCAGGTCCGCGAGCGTCCCCGGGTCGGCGGCGTAGGCTCCTTCGCCGCTCTTCAGCGGGACCAGGATCTGCTCGCCGTCGGAGTAGGCCCTGGTCCATGCCGTCTGCGCGCGCTCGACCCGAAGCCGCAGGTCGCGGGTGATAAACCGGAGCCCGGCGTTGCGGGTCAGCGCCCCGGGCAGCAGGTGCGCCTCGCACAGGATCTGGAAGCCGTTGCAGATGCCGAGCACGGGCAGGCCCGCCCGGGCGGCAGGCACCAGCTCGCGCATGACCGGCGAGAACCTGGCGATCGCGCCGCAGCGCAGGTAATCGCCGTAGGAGAAGCCGCCGGGCAGGATCGCCGCATCCACACCACGCAGCTCGCGATCGCCGTGCCAGAGCATGACGGGCTCGGCGCCGGCCAGCCGGACGGCTCGCGCTGCGTCACGGTCATCGAGCGACCCGGGAAAAGTGATGACCCCTATCCGCACCCAGGCAGCCTATCGGGCCCGGCGCACTGGCTGGGCAAACACGGGACGCGGCCTAACTGGCCGCCCGGAACTGCCGCAGCGGGGCATCGGAGGACCAGCTGATGTGCTTGCGCAAGGTGACCACCGTCCCGCGGCCCGGCTGGCTGTCAAGCGTGACGTGGTCGACGAAGGCGCGCATGACCGCCAGGCCGCGGCCCGACTCGGGCAGCTGGGCGATCGGGGTCTGGGGCCCGGCCAGCTCCGGTCCGGTGGCGGCCGCAGGCCCGCGCGCGTCCGCGGCCACGCCGACCCCCTCGTCCGCCACCTCGACCTGGCACCCGACCGCGCCGAGGCTGGTCACCACCTGATAGCTGGTGACCCGGCGGCCCCCGTGGGCGAGGACGTTGGTGCAGGCTTCGGTGGCCGCGAGCAAGATGTCGTACACGGAGTCGGAGTCCACGCCCAGGCCGCGCAGGGTGTCACCGAGGACCCGGCGCATGACCGGCACGCTGAGCGACTCGCACTGGAAAACCAGGCAGAACTTCACGTCAGGAACTGACTTCACGCGCGTCGTACCACCAGTACTCACAGTTCGAGTGATTCCCCGTTAACGCCGCCGAAACCCGGTTACCCGATCGCGTGCGTCAGATCAACCCGCCCCGGTTACTCCTGAACCACCGAAAATTCCTCTATGACCGGGTTCGATAGCAGATCCCTGGCCAGGGTTGTGATGGCTATCACAGCGTCATCCGCCGGGCCCTCAATGTCGACCTCGAACCTTTTTCCCTGCCTGACTCCGCGCACCTGTCCGAACCCCAGACGGTGGCACGCGCTGGCGATGGCATCCCCCTGCGGGTCATGGATCTCCGGCTTGAGCATTACTTCCACGATCATTCGGGCCACGCATCCTCCAGGGCCGTCAGGGGCATATATCGTCTGGTGAAGAGCGTCCCACCGGGACCGCGTAGGCGTGCGCCCCACCGGGCACGCAGCGTACGCGACAGCTCAGCGACAGATGCGTCCGGGAACCTCAGGCCGTCTGGCCGGCCCTGGTGATCCCAGGTACCGGCCCGGAAAGGAGTGGCACGTGACCGTCGAATCCGGCGCAGCGACCACCGCCGCGCAGCACGAACAGACCAGGTACGAACCGGCCAGTTACCAGCAGCCCGCACCGGAGATCCCGGATCAAGACGGATTTGTCCAGCTGCTCACCCCGGAGGGTGAGCGGATCGAGCACCCCGATTACCCGCTCGAGCTTTCCTGCAGCGCCAGGGCGAGCTCGGCATCTGGGCCTCGCTGCTCGGCCAGGAGGCCGCCCAGATCGGCTCGGGCCGCTCGCTCGAGCCGCAGGACATGGTCTTCCCCACCTACCGCGAGCACGGTGTGGCCTGGTGCCGCGGCATCGACCCGGTCAAGCTGCTTGAGCTCTACCGCGGTGTCAGCCACGGCGGCTGGGCCCCCGAGGAGCACAAGTTTCACCTGTACACGATCGTGATCGGCAGCCAGACCCTGCACGCGACCGGATACGCGATGGGCATCCAGCGCGACGGTGCCGTCGGCGGTAACCCGGAGGACCCCAAGAACCCAGGTGAGGCGGTCATCGCCTACTTCGGCGACGGCGCCACCAGCCAGGGCGACGTGAACGAGGCCTTTGTCTGGGCGTCGGTCTTCAACGCGCCGGTCGTGTTCTTCTGCCAGAACAACCAGTGGGCCATCTCCGCGCCGCTGGAGAAGCAGAGCCGCGTCCCGCTCTACCAGCGGGCCCGCGGTTTCGGCTTCCCCGGGATCCGCGTCGACGGCAACGACGTGCTGGCCTGCTACGCGGTGACGCAGAAGGCCATGCAGGCGGCCAGGGAGGGCCAGGGGCCGACGCTGATCGAGGCGTTCACCTACCGGATGGGCGCGCACACCACCACCGACGACCCGACCAGGTACCGGCTGGCCAGCGAGCTGGAGATGTGGAAGCTGAGGGATCCCATCGAACGTGTCAGGGCGTACCTGGTCCGCACCGGGCTGGCCGACCCTGACTTCTTCGCGGAGATCGACGCGGAGGCCAAGCAGGTCGGCGCGCGGGTGCGGGAGGCGTGCCGGACCATGCCGGATCCGCCGCCGATGACCATCTTCGACAACGTGTACCGCGAGCCCACCTCGATCTTGCGGGAGGAAAGCGAGCAGTACGCGGCCTACCTGGATTCCTTCGCCGGCGAGGCGGCCGGGGAGCACCGGGGGGCCGGACGATGACCAGCCTCACCCTGTCCAAGGCTCTCAACGAGGGCCTGCGCAAGGCGCTAGAAAACGACCCCAAGGTCCTGATCATGGGCGAGGACGTCGGCAAGCTCGGCGGTGTCTTCCGGGTGACCGACGGCCTGCAGAAGGACTTCGGCGAAGCCCGGGTGATCGACACGCCGCTGGCCGAGTCGGGCATCGTCGGCACCGCGATCGGGCTGGCGCTGCGCGGCTACCGGCCGGTCTGCGAGATCCAGTTCGACGGCTTCGTCTACCCGGCGGTCAACCAGATCATCAGCCAGCTGGCCAAGATGCGGTACCGGTCCCTCGGCCATGTCAGCCTGCCGGTGGTGATCCGCATCCCGTTCGGCGGCGGCATCGGCGCGGTCGAACATCACAGCGAGTCCCCCGAGGTGCTGTTCGCGCATACGGCCGGCCTGAAGGTGGTCGCCTGCGCGGACGCCGCCGACGCGTTCGCCATGATCCAGCAGTCGATCAGCTCAGACGACCCGGTGATCTTCTTCGAGCCGAAGCGGCGGTACTGGGATAAGGGCGAGGTCGACACGGTGGCCGGCCTGACCCAGGCGCTGCCGCTCGACCGGGCGAAGACCGTGCTCGAGGGCACCGATGTGAGCCTGCTCACGTACGGTCCGCTGGTCCGGACCGCCCTGGAGGCCGCGCTGGCGGCCCGGCAGGACGGCCGCAGCATCGAGGTGATCGACCTGCGCTCGCTGTCCCCGCTTGACGCCGGCACGATCTGCGCCTCGGTGCGCAAGACCGGACGCTGCGTGGTCGCACACGAGGCACCGGTCTACGCGGGCATCGGGGCCGAGATCGCGGCCCGGGTGACCGAACGGTGCTTCTATCACCTGGAGGCTCCGGTGCTGCGCGTGGGCGGCTTCGCCACCCCGTACCCGCCGTCCCGGCTGGAGGATCACTACCTGCCTGACCTGGACCGGATCCTGGACGCCGTGGACCGCACGTTCGGTTACTGAGAACTTTAGTGAGAGGCGATCATGACCGAGCTCAAGGAGTTCAAGCTTCCTGACGTAGGCGAGGGCCTGACCGAGGCGGACATCGTGGCCTGGCACGTGAAACCGGGCGATCAGGTCGAGGTCAACCAGATCATCGTGGAGATCGAGACCGCGAAGGCGGTGGTCGAGCTGCCCTCGCCGTGGGACGGGACGGTGTCCCGGCTGCTGGCCGAGGTGGGACAGACCGTCGACGTCGGCGTGCCCATCATCGCGGTGGACGTGGCCGGCTCAGGCGACGCGGCCGCCGTCACCGCCCCGGTTCAGGACAAGACCGATCTGGCCGAACGGACGGTGGTTCCTGCCCCCGGCCAACCCCAGCGCCAGGCGGTCCTGGTCGGATACGGGGTCAAGGAGGCGTCCACCCAGCGGCGCGCGCGCAAGACCGTCCCGGCTACCGCCGCGACCGCCGGCCGCCAGGAAACCGGCGAGATACCCACCGGATCGCAGCCGGTACCCGCCGCCCGGGCGCTGGCCAAGCCGCCGGTGCGCAGGCTGGCCAAGGACCTCGGCATCAGCCTGGCCGAGCTGGCGGGCTCCGGGCCCGACGGGTCGATCACCCGGGACGACGTACAGCGGGCGGCGGCCGGTGATACCACCGGTCGTTCGGCCCATTTGGTTTCGCCCAACGGGTCCGGCACCGGCCGCCCGGCCAGCCCGGGCGCCGAGGAGCGCATCGCCATCCGCGGCGTGCGCAAGCACATGGCCGCGGCCATGGTGGCGAGCGCGTTCACCGCGCCGCACGTCACCGAGTTCCTGCAGGTCGACGTGACCGAGACGATGGCCGCGGTGCGGCGGGTGCGGGAGCTGGCCGAGTACGCAGGGACGCGGGTGTCGCCGCTGCTTTTCGTGGCCCGGGCGCTGCTCACCGCGGTGGCCAGGCACCCGCTCATCAACTCCCGCTGGGACGGCGAGGCCGGGGAGATCGTGGTCAAGCACTACGTGAACCTCGGCATCGCGGTCGCCGCCGAGCGCGGGCTCATCGTGCCGAACGTCAAGGACGCGGGCGCGCTGCCGCTGCCTGAGCTGGCCCGCCGCCTGCAGGCGCTGACCGAGATGGCCCGGGCCGGCCAGGCCACCCCGGCCGACCTGGCCGGCGGCACGATCACGATCACCAACGTCGGAGTGTTCGGGGTGGACGCCGGGACCCCGATTCTCACCCCCGGCGAGACCGCCATCCTGGCCTTCGGCCAGGTCAAGGACACACCATGGGTGGTGGACGGGCAGCTCGCGGTGCGGAAGGCGTGCACCTTGTCGCTGTCCTTCGACCACCGCATCGTCGACGGGGAGCTCGGCTCGGCCGTGCTGCGCGACATCGGTGCCATGCTCGAAGACCCGCTCCGGATCCTGGCCTGGAGTTAATCCCCGCTCAGCACAGCCGGCTAGAACGCCCCCTCGGGCAGGTCCATCAGGTCCAGGGTGGTTTCCTCGGCGGACCTGCGCTCCGCGGCCAGCCTGGGCAGCACGGTGGCGGCGAAGAACCGGGCCGCGGCCAGCTTGCCCAGGTAGAAGTCGCGGTCGGCGGCGCTGGCCGGGGTCTCGTCGAGTTTGCCCCGCGCGATGTCCGCGTGGCTGACGAGCAGCCACCCGATCACCAGGTCGCCGAGCGCCATCAGCAGCCGGTTCGCGTTCAGCCCGACCTTGTAGATCTCGGTGGGCTGCTCGGCCGACGCCATCAGGAAACCGACCATGGCCGCCACCATGGCCTCGACGTGCCCGGCGGCTTCGGCCAGCGCGGCCCGCTCGACCTTCCCCCGGCCGTGGCCGGCGTCCGCGGCGGCGAAGTCCTTGATCTTGGCCAGCAGGGCGCCGAACGCCTGGCCGTTGTCCCTGACGATCTTGCGGAAGAACAGGTCCAGGCTCTGGATCCCGGTAGTCCCCTCGTACAGGCTGTCGATCTTCGCGTCCCTGATGTACTGCTCGATCGGGTAGTCCTGCAGGAACCCGGACCCGCCGAGGGTCTGCAGGGACACGTTGAGCAGCTCAGAGGATCGCTCGGACCCGGCCCCCTTGACCACGGGCAGCAGCAGGTCGTTGAGCCGGACGGCGTCTTCGTCGGTTTCCCCGGCGTCCGCCGCGACCTGGATCGCGTCCTGGATCGAGGCCGTGTAGAGGACGAGCGCCCGCATCCCCTCGGTGTAGGCCTTCTGCAGCATCAGCATCCGCCGGACATCGGGGTGGTGGATGATCGTGACCCGCGGCGCGGTCTTGTCCGTCATCACGGTGAGGTTCAGGTAGCCGGTGGACAAGGTGGCGATGGCCTTGGTGCCGACCATCATCCGGGCGTCCTCGATGACCTTGAACATCTGCCTGATGCCGTCGTGCACGCCGCCGACCAGGGTGCCGACCGCCGGCCGTCCTCCTGGCTGAACCGGGCCGAACGTCAGCTCGCAGGTGGTCGAGGCCTTCAGGCCCATCTTGTGCTCGACGTTGGTGACGTAGACGCCGTTGCGCTCGCCCGCCGTCCCGTCCGGCCCGACCAGGTACTTGGGCACCAGGAACATCGACAGGCCCTTGGTGCCCGGGCCGGCCCCCTCGGGCCGGGCCAGCACCAGGTGGAAGATGTTGTCGGCCAGGTCGTGCTCGGCGCTGGTGATGAAGCGCTTGACGCCCTCGAGGTGCCAGGTTCCGTCCGGCTGCTTGATGGCCCTGGTCCGCCCCGCGCCGACGTCGGAGCCCGCGTCGGGCTCGGTCAGCACCATGGTGGCGCCCCACTCGTGCTCGATCGCCTGCTCGGCGAACCGCTTCTGCTCGGGCGTGCCGAGGTCCCACAGCACCCGGGCCATCGTGTGCCCGCTGGCGTACATCCAGACCGCCGGGTTGGAACCGAGGATCAGCTCGGCCATGGCCCAGTTCAGCGACCTGGGGGCCTGGGTGCCGCCGAGTTCGGCGGGCAGCGACAGCCGGTACCATTCGGCGTCCATGAAGGCACGGTAGGACTTGCGCAGCGATTCGGGGATCCGCACCGAGTTGGTGGCCGGGTCGAAGACCGGCGGGTTCCTGTCGGCGTCGGCGAAGGACTCGGCCAGCGGTCCGGTCGCCATCCGCTCGAGCTCGCCGAGGATGCCGCGGACCGTCTCTTCGTCGAGGTCGGGGTAGGGCGGCTGGGCCAGCAGGTCCTGGCGCCGCAGGACCTCGAAGAGGTTGAACTCGATGTCTCGCAGGTTGCTCTTGTAGTGACTCATCTGCTGCTCCGCACGTTCGCGTTCCCTGGGCCACCTCCTATGCTACCCGCTAGTAACAAGACGGCAAGGCGACCGCCGGGCGGGGCCGGCGGTTGAGACACAAGTGACCAGGGCCGCCAAATCCGACTGGTTATCCGTATTTTTAGCGTTTTCACAAATTGTTGATGACCTACGACTACGCTTCGCATGTGTGACAGACGTTCGCGACTCCTCCGCGGGCCGTCCCGCGCGGCGGCATGGCGCGGACGTTTCGGCAGCTCAGGGGCATAGATGGCCGCAGGGGCCGATAGTGTCAGCCGGGACTCCGGCTGGACCGTCCGAGCCAGCCCCGGGGCGCGGACCCGGCCGCGGCGGGGACGACTTCTCCGGCTTCGGCCCTCCCGACCCCGATCAGCTCGCGCGCCGGCAGCCCGGCACCGGGCCGCTGACCCGGCTACCGGGCGGAGCGCCGAGCCGCCAGCCGCAAGCCCGGCTGATCGCGCCGGGCGGCCGCCATCGGCGCCCCATGCCCGCCAGCCTGCCGGAGGGAGCGCCGGCCTTCGTGCTGGCGGTTCCCAGCCTCGGCGATGACAGCCTGACCGGTGCCACCGCGGACATCGCCACGGTGCTCCGCGTGGACAATCCGGCTCTGGACCTGCGCATCGCGCGGATCGACCACGGCGGCCGCGGCGACCCGACCGGAATCCGGGCCGTGCTGGCCGACGCGGCGGCCCGGCGGCCCGCGGGCGCACCCTCGGCCGTGGTGGTACCGCAGCTGGTCACACCGCACCCGGCGACGTTCCGCGCGCTGCGGGAGGCGATCGGGGCCAGCGGGGCCAACGCGAGCATCGGCGAGGTCTACAACACCAACGCGTTGCTGGCTGAGGCGCTGCACCACCGGCTCGCGGACGCTGGGCTGGCCCGGGCCGACCGGGTTCGGATGTTCAGCATCACCACCTCGGCCGACGGCATCATCCTGGCCACCGTCGGCGGGGAGGAAGCCGTCGGCACCGCGAGCGTCACCGCGTTCCTGCTCGCGGCCCGGCTGGCGCTGCCGGTGCTGGCCGCGTCCCTGGACGGCAAGCCCACGATCGAGGAAGCAGCGGGTCAGCTGGACGCCATGGGCGTGACCCGGATCGCGGTGGCGCCCTGCGTGGTGGGCCCAGAAGCCGATCCGGCCGCCATCAGCGATGCCGCGGTCGCGATAGGCGCCAAGTGCTGCGCGCCGCTTGGCGCGCACGGCAACGTGGTCAAGCTCCTCTCGCTGGCCTACGGCCGGGTGCTCAGTCAGCTCGAGACGCCCGGCGGCGCCTGAACCCGCAAGACCCGGCCGGTCTCTAGCCGGCCGGACGGACGGCGCCGATGAGGCCGCCGGGTGCGTAGATGCTGTCGATCCGCACGAACGCGCCGGTGTACGGGGCATTGACCATCATGCCGTTGCCGATGTAGATCGCGACGTGGTGGATGGTGTTGGGGTCGGCCGTGTTCGTGGCGTAGAACAGCAGGTCGCCGCGCTGCAGCTCGTTCAGCGGCACGTGCGGGCCCTCTTCCCACTGGTACCCGGTGTAGTGCAGGAGCTGGACGCCCGCATGGGCCCACGCGACCATGGTCAGGCCCGAGCAGTCGTAGCTGTCCGGGCCGGCTCCGCCCCACTGGTAGGGCTTGCCCAGCTGGGTCAGGGCCCAGTTGGCGGCGATATCGCCCTGGGTGGTGCTGGCACCCGACCCCCATGCCCACGACGGCGCCTGGGTGCCGCCGCCCTGGCTGCCCGCGCTCGCGGCCGCCGCGGCCGCGCGAGCGGCGGCCGCCGCCGCCGCCTGGGCCGCCGCCTCCAGCGCCGCCTGCCTGGCCCGCTGCAGGGCGGACTCGTGAGCCTGAGCGGCGGCGAGCTGGCCTGCCAGCGTGTTCCGGCTGTTCTTGGTGGCCGTCACGAAGGCGGCCTGCCTGGCCACCGCGGACTGGATGGCGAGCTTGAGGTCGTCCGCCGCCCGCAGGTCGGCCTGCTGGGCGGTCAGCAGGTCACGGGCCTGGGCCCGGAACACCCTGGCCACCACGTCGTTGGCCTGGTTCGCGGCCAGCACATCCGTCCCCGACTGGGCCAGCACCTGGCCCAGCCCGACCTGGCTCAGGTAGGCCTGCGGGCCGTTGGCGTCGCCGAGCATGGCCGTCATCGGATCGAAGCCGCCGCCGGACTCGAATTCCTCGGCCGCGAGGTCGGCCACCCCGCGGCGGCTGACGCCCTCCTGCCGCTGGGCCTGAGCCAGCCTGGCCTGGGTCACCCGGTAGGCCGACGCGGCGCGTTGCTCGTTCACCAGAGCCTCGTCGTAGCGTTCGGTCAGCACCTCGGCCTGAGTCTGGAGCTCTCCGAGCATCACGCTGGCGGCTGACAGCTTTCCCTGCTCCGCGCCTAGCGCCGCTTGATGCTGCCGGACCTGGTTTTCCGCGGCCTGGATCTGCGCGGGAGTCGGCCCGGGGTCACCCGCCAGCTGCCAGCGTGGCCAGGCGGCCGGCAGGCTCACCACCGCGAGCAGGACGCAGCCGAGCAGCGCCCGCCAGCCGAGCAGCGCCCGCCAGCCGAGCCGGCCGCAGCCCGGGCCGCGACGGAAGGCCGCGGCTTTGACCACTCCACGGTCGCCGCGGCCTCCCGGTTTCCGTGCACAGCGCACGCCAGAAGCACCCCCCGAATTCGTGTGCTCTCACGCCCCCCGCGTGCCTTAATAACACGCAGTAGTTAGAGCATCTCTAAATGTGATGTTAGTCTCGTCGCTACCGGCCGCTGGGCAAGCTGGTTGTGTGATCCTGAGCACATCGCACTCCCGAAGATGATTCACACTTATAAGGCACAATCAGAAACTATCGCTGGCCAACCAGCGGCCGAGGTGGCCGGTGACCGGGAGAGCCCGCAAGGAGGACTGGTGGAGGACGCCGAAGTAGTGCTGAGGCGGGCACCGCTTTTCGATGGGCTCGACGACGAAAGCGCGCGAACGCTCCGCCTCCAGACCTCAGAGGTCAAGTTGTCGCGCGGGGAGCACCTCTTCCTCGAGGGGCAGGACGGAGACCGCCTGTACGTCGTGCTCGACGGCAAGATCAAGCTCACCCGGGCGGCGCCCGACGGGAGGGAGAACCTGCTGAGCGTGCTGGGGCCCGGGGAAATGTTCGGCGAGCTTTCGCTGTTCGACCCGCGGCCGAGGACGTCGACGGCCAGTGCCGTCACCGACGCGACGGTGGCCGCCCTCGCCCACGACGCGCTGCGCCCGTGGCTGCTTGAACGGCCGGAAGTCTCGATGCACATGCTGCGGGCCCTGGCCCGGCGGCTGCGGCGGACCAACGACGTGATGGCCGACCTGGTCTTCACCGACGTCCCAGGCCGGGTCGCCAAGAACCTGCTTGACCTGGCGGACAGGTTCGGCGAGCAGGACCGCGACGGCCTGCACGTCCATCATGACCTGACCCAGGAGGAACTGGCTCAGCTGGTCGGTGCGTCCCGGGAGACGGTCAACAAGGCGCTGGCCGACTTCGCCGCCCGCGGCTGGCTGCAGATCTCGGCGCGTTCTGTGCTCATCCTGGACACCGAGCGCCTGCGCAAACGCGCCAGGTAGACACAGCGCAAGCGCGCCAGGTAGGCGGTGCCTGGCTAGGCCTCGGCGAGGTAGTCGAGCTGGGCGCGGACCGACCACTCGGCGGCCGGCCAGACCGCGGGGTCGACGTCGGTGTAGATCATGGCCACGATCTCGGCCGGCGTCCTCGCCCCGGCCGCCAGCGCCGACCTGACCTGACCGAGCCGTTCCGCCCGGTGCGACAGGTAGTACTCCAGGGTCCCCAGCGGATCCGCGAGCACCGGGCCGTGCCCGGGGAGCAGCACGCCGACTCCCCTGGCCTCGGTCAGGTCGCGCAGCGCCGACAGCGTACGCAGGTAATCACCAAGGTTCCCGTCCTGGGCGATGACCGCGGTCCCGCGGCCGAGCACGGTGTCTCCGGTGAAGATTGCCTCGTCCGCGGTCAGCAGCAGGCACACCGAGTCCGCGGAGTGGCCGGGGGCGGCGACCACCCGCAGCTCACACCCGGCCGCCGTGATCACGTCGCCGTCCGCGAGCCCTTCGGACCCGAGCCTGCGCGCCGGGTCGGCCGCCTGCACCGGGGCTCCGGTCAGCTCGGCCAGCCGGGCCGCCCCGGCGGAATGATCCAGATGACCGTGCGTGAGCACGATCCTGGCGACCCGCCGGTCACCGGCCACCGCCTCGGCCAGCACCCGGCGGAGGTGGGCCTCCTCGCCGGGTCCTGGGTCGATGACGACGACAGAGGAGGAGCCGGGCTCCGCGATCAGCCAGGTATTGGTGCCGTCCAGCGTCAGCGGCGAGGGGTTGGGCGCGAGCAGGCAGGCCGCCCGCGGCGTGCGGAATCCGTCGATGCTCATGGCTCAGCGTCCGGCATGGCCAGCCACGCCTCGTGATCGTTGACCATCACCGTGGGCATCCG
>JBEKGC010000116.1:0-16326 GCA_050013055.1 Streptosporangiaceae bacterium | reverse complement strand
CCCTGGTTGTCGTACTTGGAGATCCGGACCATCCGGTGCGTGCCGTGCTCGCCGCGCAGCGTTCCGTAGGCGTAGGGCGCGTTCACCGCGAACGTGGTCGACTTGATCCCCGCCTCCTCGGCGTAGGACGTGTCGTACACCTCGGTCGGGTACTTGTGCCGCTCCGCCCAGCGCAGGTACATGCGCATCAGGTTCTCCGCGAAGTCGGCCGCGTCCGCGCCGCCGGCCTGGGCGTTGATCGAGATCAGCGCTTCCCTGGCGTCGTAGTCGCCGGCCAGCAAGGTGCGCACCTCGAGCTGGTCGATCTCGGTCCGCAGGGCGGTAAGCTCGCGCGCCGCCTCGATCCGGGTGGGCTCGTCGTCTTCGCTTTCGGCCAGGTCGAACAGCACCGCGGTGTCGCCGAGCCGCTGGTGCAGCGCGGCCAGCCGGGCCAGCTCGGCTTCCAGGTAGGAAAGCCGGCGGCCCACCTTCTGGGCCCGGTCCGGGTCAGCCCAAAGCCCGGGGTCGGCGGCCTGCTCACGCAAGCCCTCCGCCTCCGTCTGCATGCCTCCAGGGTCGAGCACCGCCTCAATGCTGGCGAGCTTCGACGTCAGTGCCGCGATCTCATCGGCGGGATCGGTACCTGCCATGCGGGCTAGCCTACGCGAGGAGCGTGGGATAGATCGCAACCACGCCATGCACCGAGAAACGGGGCGGCCCGACCCGGTATCCTGCCTTAACGTGATACTCCGAACGCGCCCGAGGGCCAGCACCGGCTGGGCCAGGACCGGCTGGGCCAGGACCGGCTGGGCCAGCACCGGCTGGACCAGGACCGCGATCGGGGTGGCGGCCCTGGCGGCCGCCACCTTGCTGGCCATCCAGGGCTGCGCGCCGGCCCCGTCAGCCGACGCCGCCACGGCCCAGGGCCGGGGTTCCGGGGTTCCCGGCTACGCCCAGACGCTGGCGCAGGCGCAGGACACCTTCACCAACATCGTCCGGATCAGCACCGCCGCGGCGGCCAGCGGCGACACGACGGCCGGCCTCTCGGTCGCCGCGGACGCGCAGTGGGCCCTGGCCAGAGCCCAGTACACGGCGCTGACCGCCGCGGGTACCCCGGTCCCGGTGTACAGGTACGGCCCGCCGACGTACTACATCCCGGCCCCGGACGGCTATCCGCAGTGGTTCGCGGTGACGGTCCCGCGGACGCCCGTGGTGGGCGGCCACCCGGGCGCCGCGGTCAACACGATCATGCTGTTCGAGAAGGGCAAGGCCAAGCTGGGCTGGACCCTGGCCGCCGCCGCCGCGCTCGATCAGCCACTGCCGCCGGTAGCGGTCGACAGCGACGGCTACGCGGTCGCGGCCCCGCTCACCGACGGCAGCGTGCTGCTGCGCCCGGACGTGGTGGGGCCGACTCAGGCGGCGGTGGCAGACGAGGGGCCGGCCAACCCGGCCGCGACGGTGATCAGCGCCGGGCCGCAGACCACCGGGCTGTACGCCGTCCAGGCCGCGCAGGCCGCAGCCGAGCAGGCCCGCGGCCTGACCTACCAGTGGCTGCTGCAGGGCGCGGACTTCGCGCAGTTCGAGCTGCGGCTACGCGACGGCGGGGACCTGGTGATCTACGGGATGTCGCTGAACACCACCCTCGAGCACCCCAACCTGGTCAAGGGGGCGCCGCTACCGGCATCCGCCGGGATCCGCGCGCTGTTCGCCGCCCCGACCGAGGTCGGGTACCACGCGGTGTACGCCAACTGGACCTACCAGTTCGCGGCGATTGACCCGGCGGCCACCGCGCCGCACGCCAAGCTGACCGTCATCGGCGCGAGCGGCGGCCTCAGCTACGGCCACGCGTACTAGCTAGCCACGCCCGCCCGCCCTGGGCCGCTCGGGCTACTCGGTTCGTGGCAGGGAGCTGGCGGCGACCAGGGTGCGGATGGCGCGCAGCGCCACCGACAACGTGGTGAACGTGAACCGCTCGCTCTCCCAGATCTCCGTGAGCATCTGGGTGGCCATCGCCACGGCCGCCTCGTTACGCGACGCCCAGGCGGCCAGCCGCTCCTCCGGAGCCCTGGGCAGCTCCGGGCCGCTGACGCCGAGCACGTCCTCGGTGAGGGAGGCGTGCGCGGCGTACAGGTCGTCCCGCAGCGCGGCCCGGGCCATCGTCGACCAGCGGTCCTCCCGGGGCAGCGCGGTGATCCGGTCGCGCAGCCGGGTGATCTGCAGCCGGTCGGCCAGGTCGAAGTAGACCTCGGCGGTCTCCTCGATGCCGCGGCCGGCCGAGGCGGCCGCCTGGACGATGCCGAAGGCCGAGTAGGTCGGCACCATGGCCGCCACCCGCTCGGCCAGCTCGGCCGGCACGCCAAGGTCGACGTAGGAGTCCCGGCGCTCCTCGAACCCGGCCAGGTCCCGGCCGGTGAGCAGCTTCGGCAGACCCGAACGGACCGTCCGGACCCCGTCGGCCAAGAAGGCCACGGTGGCCTGGATGTCGAACGGCTGGCGGCGGTTGTGCAGCAGCCACCGGACCGCGCGCTCGGTCAGCTTGCGCCCTTCGAGCAGCAGCGTGATCTGGGCCGCGATGCCGACCCGTCCCTCCAGCTCCTCGACCTGCCGCCAGAACGCGGGCAGGTCGAACACCTCGCGGGCCACCAGCCAGGCCCGGGTGAGGTCGGGCACGGACGCGCCGGTCTCCTCGACCAGCCGGAACAGGAACGTGGTGCCGGAGGAGTCGATCATCTCGTTGACCGCCAGGGTGGTGATGATCTCCCGGCGCAGCGGATGCGATTCCATCCGGCCGGCGAAGGCGGTCCGCAGCGGCGCCGGGAAGTAGGCGTCAAGCACCCGGCGCAGGTACGGGTCGTCGGGCAGCTTGGACGCCAGCACGTCCTCGCCCGCCGAGATCTTGGTGTGCGCCAGCAGCAAGGCCAGCTCCGGGTTGGTCAGGCCGGTCCCTGAGGACCGCCGCTCGGCGATCTCCCGCTCGTCGGGCAGCACGTCGCGCACGGTGTTGAGCCGCTTGTCCCTGATCAGCTTGCGCAGGTACCGCACATGCACGTGGAACAGGGACGGCGACTGCGACCGGGCCACCGCCAGCGCCATGTTCTGCCGGTAGTTGTGCCGCAGCACCAGGTGAGCCACCTCGTCGGTCATCTCGTTCAGCAGCTCGTGCCGGGCCGAGGCCGGGATGACGCCACCCCGGATCGCGTCGGCGAGCAGGATCTTGATGTTGACCTCGTGGTCGGAGGTGTCCACCCCCGCGGAATTATCGATGAAGTCGGTGTTCATCAGGCCGCCTGCGAGGGAGTACTCGATCCGGGCCGCCTGAGTGAAGCCCAGGTTGCCACCCTCGCCGACGACGCGGGCGCGCAGCCGGCTGGCGTTGATCCTGACCGCGTCGTTGGACCGGTCCCCCACGTCGGCGTGGGATTCGGCGCTGGCCTTCACGTAGGTGCCGATCCCGCCGTTCCAGAGCAGGTCCACCGGGGCGCCCAGGATGGCGGAGATCAGCTCGTCCGGGGACACCGCGCCGACCCCGGCGTCGATGCCCAGGGCGGTGCGGGCCTGCGGTGAGATCGGAACCGCCTTCACGGTGCGTGGCCACACCCCGCCGCCGGGCGATATCAGGGCCCGGTCGTAATCCGCCCACGAGGACCTGGGCAGCGCGAACAGCCGGCTGCGTTCGGCGAAGCTGGTGGCGGGATCGGGATCGGGATCGATGAAGACGTGCCGGTGGTCAAAGGCCGCGACCAGCTTGATGTGCCGGGACAACAGCATGCCGTTGCCGAAAACGTCACCGGACATGTCGCCCACGCCGACCACGGTGAACTCGTCGGTGTCGGGGTTCATCCCGAGCGCCGCGAAGTGCCACTTCACCGACTCCCAGGCGCCGCGTGCGGTGATGGCCATCTTCTTGTGGTCATAGCCCTCAGAGCCGCCGGAGGCGAAGGCGTCGCCCAGCCAGAAGCCGTAGCGGGCCGCCACCTCGTTCGCGGTGTCGGAGAACGTCGCGGTGCCCTTGTCGGCCGCCACCACCAGGTACGGGTCGTCGCCGTCACGCCTGACCACCTGCGGCGGCGGCACCACCTTGTCCGCCTCGATGTTGTCGGTCACGTCGAGCATCGCGGCGATGAACGTCTGGTAGCAGGCGAGCACCTCGGCCGCATACGCCTCACGGTCAGCCGGATCGGGCAGCTGCTTGCACACGAAGCCGCCCTTGGCCCCGGACGGGACGATGACCGCGTTCTTCACTTCCTGCGCCTTGACCAGGCCGAGGACCTCGGTGCGGAAGTCCTCGAGCCGGTCCGACCAGCGCAGCCCGCCGCGCGCCACCCGGCCGAACCGCAGGTGCACCGCCTCCAGCCGGGGCGAGTAGACGAAGATCTCGAACTTGGGCCGCGGCGGGGTCAGCCCGGGCACGCCGCTCGGGTCGAGCTTGAGCACAAGCGGGTGCGGGCCAGGCACCGCGCCCGGGCTTTCCTCGCGGTAGTAGTTGGTGCGCAGGGTCGCGTCGACCAGGGCCAGGTAGGACCGCAGGATCCGGTCGTGGTCCAGGCTCACCACCTCGTCGAGTGAGCCGCGGATCTCCTCGGTGATGGCCTCGCAGCGTTCGGACACGCCGTTCTGCCTGGCCGGGTCGAACCTGGACGCGAACAGCCGGACAAGCAGCCGGGTGATCGCCCCGTTCGACCGCAGCACCCGCTGCAGGTAATCCTCGCTGAACCGCGTTCCGCCCTGCCGCAGGTACTTCGCGTAAGCACGAAGCAGCACGACCTCGCGCCAGTTCAGGCCCGCCGTCAGCACCAGCGTGTTGAACCCGTCGTCCTCGGTCTCGCCGCGCCACAGCGCGGTCAGCGCCTCCTCGAAGATCTGCCGCACGCTGCCGCCGGCCGGCGCGGCCGGGGCCCGCAGACCAAACTCATAAATCCAGAACGAACCCGCGTTATCCCGCCCGGCGAACTGGTACGGGTGCTCGTCGACGACCTCCAGGCCCATGTGCTGCAACTGCGGGAGCACCTCCGACAGCGTGATCGGCGTCCGCGGCCGGTACACCACCAGCGTCCACCGGTCCGGGTCCTCCACCAGCCGCACGGCGAATTCGGTCCCGGCCTCGCGCAGCTTCAGCATCGTGGTCAGGTCGTCGACCGCGTCCGCCGTGGACACGTCGGCCTTGTACGTCTCGGGGATGCCCGCCGCGCACGCCTCGAGCAGCACGGCGGCCCGGTCCTCGCCGTACCTGCGGATCACCTCCGCGGTCAGGTCCTCATCCCAGGACCTGACCGCCGCGGCCAGAGCCCGCTCCAGGGCCGCCCCATCCACCTGCGGGACCGGGTGACCCCGCTCCCCCCTGACCACCACGTACAGCCGGGCCAGGGCAGAATCGCCGACCATGGCGCTGTAGTCCAAGGACGCCCCGTGCAGGGCGTCCTTCAAGATGCCTTGCGCGCGCAGCCTGACCTTGGTGGTGTACCGGTCCCTGGGCAGGTACACCAGGCAGGACATGTACCGGCCGTACCGGTCCCGGCGCAGGAACAGCCGGGTCTGCTTGCGCTCGCTCAGCCGCAGCACGCCGAGCGCGATCGGGGTGAGCTCTTCGGCCGAGATCTCGAAAAGCTCCTCACGCGGGTAGTCCTGGAGGATCTCCACCAGGTCTTTCCCGTCGTGGCTCTCCCGGGTCAACCCGGCCGCGGCCAGCACCCGGGCGAGTTTGCGGCGGAGCACGGGCACGCCCGCGATGGGCGCGGTATGCGCCGCGTGCGTGTACAGACCGAGGAACCTGAACTCCCCGGTGACCACCCCGGCCTCGTTGATCTTCTTGACCGAGATGTAGTCAAGGTAGCTGGCCCGGTAGACGGTCGACCTGGAGTTGGCCTTGGCCAGCACCAGCCGCTCGGCCGGGTCCTGCGCCCTGGCCGCCACCTGAGGTGACATCCTGCTCAGCGAATCCGGCCCCTGCCGGTCGTGCCGCAAGATGCCGAGCCCGGTGCCAGGCACCGCGCGCAGGCCCACGTGCTCCTGCACCCGCACCAGGTTGTACTCGCGGTAGCCGAGGAAGGTGAAGTTGCCGCCGGCCAGCCAGCGCAGCAACTCGCCGAACTCGGTCTCGTCGCTGCCGGGGGTTCCGCCCAGATCAGCCGCCAGGGTCTGCGCCACCGAGCCCATCCGCCGCTGATCTTCCACCGCGACGCGCACGTCGTCCAGGACCCGGCGCAGGTCGGCCGCGAGCTGATCACCGTTGACCCGGTCCACCGGCGGCCCCAGCTCAACGTGAATCCACGATTCTCGCGTTTCCCCGGGGGGGACAGTTTCCCCGGGGGGGACGACCCCCCCAAGACCCCCCCCGCTTACAGGGGGGCTGCCCGCCCCCCCGTACCCTTCGGGCCCCGCTCCGGTCTCCCTGGGGGGGAGGACTCCACGCAGGGCGCCGGTGACGTCTCGGTTGACGTGGAGGACGGGGTGCAGGAGGAGCTGGATCTCGGCCTCGTGCCGGTTCAGCTCGGTCGTGACCGAGTCGACGAGGTAAGGCATGTCGTCGACGACGATGTCCACGACCAGGTGAGAACCAACGTCCGGATGGGAGTCGGTGCTGCCGGGTTCACGGACCTGCACCAGGGCACGGCCCTGCGGCCTGCGCCGGCCGAGTTGGGCGTGGGCCTGCGCCACCGCCGCCATCCGGGCCGGCGAGGCCAGGTCCTCGGTCGCGACGCGCTGATAGTAAGCCCGCAGGTAGCAGACGACGTCACCGCCAGCGTCCCCCGCCACCTCCGCATCCAGGCCGGGCTCGCGGGTCCAGGCTTCGTCCGCCTTGACCAGGAGGGTTTCCCTGACCTCATCGCTGTTGCTGTCTGCCGGCATCGCGTCCACTCCTTCGTGTCCACTAACCTGATCCGCCGTCTCACCATCCGGCTCACCTGGGCCCGCACGACTTTGCCACCTCATTGTGACGAAGCCGTTTCTTCATGTAACTGAGAGGGATCGGCCGCCCGGAATCCGCCGAAGGCCCCGAGGACTTCGGGGTTCGCCAGCGCGTTCGGGTCGGCGGCCCGCTCCGGGGCCGAGCCGAGCAGGATCTTGCGCACCGGGACCTCGAGCTTCTTCCCGGAAAGGGTCCGCGGGATGCCGGGCACCTGGTGAATCTCATCCGGCACGTGCCGGGGCGACAACTGCGTCCGGAGCGCGGCCCGCAGCCTGCCGGCCAGGTCATCGTCGAGCTCACAGCCCGGCGCGGGCACCACGAACAGGAGCAGCCTGCCCTGCTCGCCGAGCCTGCCGGTATCCACCACCAGGCTATCGCCGACTTCAGGGAACCCCTCGACCACGCGGTAGAACTCGCTGGTGCCCATCCGGACGCCGCCGCGGTTCAGCGTGGCGTCCGAGCGGCCGTAGATGACACAGCCGCCGTCGGGCAGGATCTCGATCCAGTCGCCGTGCCGCCAGACGCCCGGATACGTGTCGAAATAACTCTCCCGGTACCGCACACCGTCCGGGTCGCGCCAGAACCCGACCGGCATCGACGGCATCGGAACGGTGATCACCAGCTCACCGACCTGGCCGGTGACCGGCTTGCCGTCATCGTCGTAGGCCTCCACCGCGGCGCCCAGGCAGCGGCCGGAGATCACCCCCGCCCGCACCGGCAGCAGCGGGCACGGCCCGACGAAACCGGTGCACAGGTCGGTGCCGCCCGAGAACGAGCCGAGCAGCAGATCCGGCTTGACGTGGTCGTAGACCCAGCGGTAAGTCTCGGGCGGCAACGGCGATCCGGTCGAGCCGACGGCCCGCAGCGCGGACAGGTCGTGCTCCGTCCCTGGGTGCAGGCCGGCCTTGGCGCAGGCGACCAGGTAGGGCGCGCCGACGCCGAGATAGGTGACGCCGTGCTCGGCCGCCAGCCGCCACAGCCGGTCCGGGCCCGGGTAGCTGGCGCTGCCGTCGTACAGCACGATCGTGACCCCGGCCAGCAGGCCTCCGGCCAGGTAGTTCCACATCATCCAGCCGGTCGTGGTGTACCAGGTGAAGACGTCGCCCGGGTGCAGATCCTGGTGCAGCGAGAGCGCCTTGAGGTGCTCAAGGACCACGCCGCCGTGACCGTGCATGATCGGCTTGGGCAGCCCGGTGGTGCCCGAGGAGTACACCACCCACAGCGGGTGCGCGAACGGCACCTCCTCGAACTCGGGCTCGTTCGGGTCCGCGATCTCGCCCAGGTCCGCCCAGGCGGAGAGCCGGGGCCGCCCGGAGAGCTGCGGAGCGCCCTGGTCAACCACGTTTACCAGGACCACGGCGGACAGGCCGGGGAGGGCCGCGGCCACGTCGCGGAGCATCTCGGTGCGGGAGAACGTCTTGCCGGCGTAGCCGTAGCCGTCACAGCCGATGAGCACGGTCGGCTCGATCTGGGCGAACCTGTCGATCACGCTGCTCGCGCCGAAGTCGGGCGAGCACGACGACCAGATCGCGCCGAGGCTCGCGGTGGCCAGCAGGCCGATGACCGCCTCAGGTACGTTCGGCAGCAGCGCGGCCACCCGGTCGCCGCGGCCGACACCAAGCGAGCGCAGGCCGCGGGCCACCCGCGCCACCTCGGCCGCGAGTTGACCATAACTGAGAACTCCAGCCCGGGACCGTTCGGAATCAAAAATAATCGCGGGCCGGTCCGGATCGGTCCAGGCGGTGCGCAGGGCGTTACGAGCGTAATTGAGCGTGGCCCCGGAAAACCAGCTCACCTCCGGCATCTCGCCGGTCAGCACCGACGCTGGGTCGTGGTCCCATTCGCCCAGGACGTCGAAATAGTCCCAGATCGCGGCCCAGAACCGGGACGGCTCGCTCACCGACCAGCGCCACAGCTCCTGATAACCGTCGAACCGCGGCCCGCGGCCGCCGGCCAGCCAGCTCATGAACCGGGTCACCCGGGCGTTCCGAACCGTCTTATCGTCTGGCTCCCACAGCACCGCGCCATAGCCGCGGCCCAGCAGATCACCCTCACGCGCTTCCATAGCTCTCAGCATCGTGCCATCCCGGCACGCCCGCAACGCTCCTTCAAGCCCAGATGTGGTAAAGATCATGATAAATGACGATTTACCTGGCCGGAGTCCCGCACTCTACCCAGGCCCGGTCAGGCGCATGATCATCTCGGTGAGCGCGGCCGTGTCGGTGAGGTCGGGCAGCACCGCGTCGGCGCCCGCCTCGCGCAGTTCGGCCGCGCTGGCCCGGCCGCTGGCCACCGCGAGCGACCTGGCGCCGCCGATCTTCGCCGCGTCCACGTCGCGCGGCGAGTCGGCCACGTACACCGTGGCGTTCTCGTCGAAGCTCACGCCGTGCTTGTCCGCCGCCCGCAGCCTGGTCACGCGCAGCAGCGTTCCCTTGGGGTAGGCCTCGGAGCCGTAGCCGCCGATATCGAAGTCGACGAAGTCATCGAGGCCGAAAACCCGCAGCTTCAGCATGGCGCTCGGCTTGCTGCTGCCGGTCAGCACGGTCTGCACCACCCCGTCGAGCCTGCTCACCGCAGCTAGCGCCTGCGCCGCACCGGGCAGCAGCTGCCCCTGGCTGACCAGGTCATCGCGCCGGGCCGCGAGCGCGGCGGCGAGCTTGGCGCTGAACGGCTCGAGCAGGCTCTCCGCGGTGCCGTCGGCGCTCACGTCGGCACCGTTCAGCGCGAGCGCGTCAAAGAAGATCTCGGACTCCGACCGGCCCGCCGTCTGCGGCAGCTTGACGAGCGGCCGGCCGGTTATCGCCGGGAACGCCTCGGCGTAGGCCGCCCGCGTCACCCGTACGACGTCGACCAGGGTCAAGTCGACGTTCCACAGAACCAGCCGGTGAATGACATCCTCCGCTGCGATGGGGTTTCCCCTACAGGCTAGTCCAGCCCGGCACGGAACCGGCGCGACCAAGGTCGACCGGACGTCTACCGACCGTTTGGCCCATGGATCAGCTGGATCTGATCCGCCCGACGCCGGCCCCTCCGGGCGCCTCGTCCCCTCGTGGCGCCTCGCCCCCTCCCGGGGCCTCGTCAGCTCCTGGCGCATTATTCCCTCGTGGGCATCACCAGGCCGTCCTGCCTCACCGAAGCCGTAATTCGATTACCCGTGTGACTAGTAATGCTAATTTCACGGAGTATTCGGCCTTAGTGGAGAAAAAGTCCGGGTACCCAATAGGGCACCAAACCCTCCGCAGAGGCCGAACCATCCACGGATTCGCCGCACCACGGGACGATGGCGTACCACGAATCCCGCCGGCATCACCACGAGAGCGGACCCTGGCGCGGAGCACCAGCCGGGCGGGAGCCTGCGGTCAACGTCCACTCAGAAGGGCGGCTCGTCGGAGTAGCCGCCTGAGTTGTCGGCCGCCCACGGGTCGGACTGACCGGAGTTGCCTGGACCGGCGGAGTTAGCTGGGCCGTTGACGTTACCTGGGCCGTTGTCCGGCCGGCCGCCGCCGTTGGACCTGGCTACCCGGGTCACCTTGGCGGAGGCGTTGCGCAGCGAAGGACCGACGTCATCGACCTCGATCTCATAGACCGTGCGCTTCTCGCCTTCCTTGGTCTCGTACGAGCGCTGCCGCAGCCGCCCCGAGACGATCACCCGCATCCCGCGGGTCAGGCTCTCCGCCACGTGCTCCGCCGCCTGCCGCCACACGTTGCAGGTCAGGAACAGGCTGTCGCCGTCCTTCCACTCGTTGGTGTTCTTGTCGAGGTATCGCGGCGTGGACGCGACCCGGAACTTCGCGACGGGCTGCCCGGACGGGGTGAACCTGAGCTCGGGATCGTCGACGAGGTTCCCCGCGATCGTCATCTGAGTGTCGCCTGCTGCCATCAGCGTTCCTTACCTAGGTTTTCTGTCCTGCCCCCATAGTGGCGCCAGGTACTGACATTTTCCGGCCGTGTCGCGCGGGCGGCGTGTTTGTCCCGTGATGCGTCCGGCCGCAGGCTTATCGTGGGGATTCGAGCTGGCAGGAGGGGACGGGTCGGATATGTGCCTGGGGCACACACACGCTCTTTCCGGTATCGTCACCGGGCTGGCCGTCGGCTCGCTCGTCCTGCACGAGCACACCGGCCCGCTCCTGCTGCTGGCCGGTCTTACCGCCGCCTACGCTCTCGCCCCGGACCTCGACCACTGCGGCACCACCGAAGCCCGCAGCTTCGGCTTCGTGACGGAGATCTTCGCCTGGTGCGTGGAGAAGATCTCCGGGGGGCACCGGCACGGCACGCACTCGTTGCTCGGTATCGCCGCGTTCACCGGGGCCGCGTGGCTCGCCTGCCTGTTCCGCCACACTGTCCCCGGCCGGGTGGCCCTGTTCATCATCCTCGCCGCCGGGTTCGCGTCCGCGATGGATGCCCTGCGGATCGGCGGCCACGTCGGGAACCTGCTCGCCCTCGCGGGCGCCGCGGTGATGTGCTGGAACGGGTACGGGCTGGTGCTCGTCCCGCTCGCCGCCGCGCTCGGGACGGTTACCCACCTCGCCGGAGACTCGCTCACCAGGTGCGGCGTGCCGCTGCTCTGGCCGACCACGATGCGGGAGTTCCACCTGTTGCCCCGCCCGCTGCGTTTCACCACCGGCCACTGGCCCGAGCATGTCATCGTGACGCCGCTCCTGCTCGCCGCACTGGCCGTGCTGGCCTGGCGCGACACCGGGGTCATGGCCCTGGTGCACGGACGGATCACGCTCGCGCCGTAGGCCGCTCCCGCACGCCGAACCTGGTGTCACCTCAGCCCATGTGCGGGTAACGGTAGTCGGCCGGGGGCACGAAGAGCTCCTTGATCGCCCGGGCGGACACCCACCGGGTCAGGTTGAAGATCGAGCCGGCCTTGTCATCGGTGCCGCTCGCCCGCGCGCCGCCGAACGGCTGCTGGCCGACCACCGCGCCGGTCGGCTTGTCGTTGATGTAGAAGTTGCCGGCCGAGTACCTGAGCACCTCCGCGGCCTGGGCGATCGCCTGGCGGTCGGTGGCCATGATCGCACCGGTCAGGGCGTACGGCGTGGCGTCCGCGGCCTGGGCGAGCATCTGGGCGTAGGTATCGTCTGGATAGACATGCACGGCGAGGATCGGGCCGAAATACTCGGTGGTGAAGATCTCGTCGGCCGGGTCGGAGCCTGCCAGCACCGTGGGCCGCACAAAGAACCCCTCCGTGTCGTCGACGGCGCCGCCGGCCAGCACGTCGATTGAGGTCGTGTTCCTGGCCCGGTCCAGCGCGGCGGCGTGCTTGCCGAACGCCCTGGCGTCGATGACGGCCCCCATGAACAGCGACAGGTCGGCCGTCACGTCGCCCATCGTCAGCGACTCGACGGCCGCGATCAAGTCGTCACGGGTCCGGCGCCAGAGCGATTCGGGCAGGTAGGCGCGGGAGGCCGCGGAGCATTTCTGCCCCTGGTACTCGAACGCGCCGCGGATCAGCGTGGGCGCGAGCGCGGCCGGGTCGGCCGAGGGGTGCACGATGACGAAGTCCTTGCCGCCGGTCTCCCCCACCAGCCGCGGGTAGTTCCGGTACCTGGCGATGTTCTCGCCGACAGTCCGCCACAGGTGCTGGAACGTCGCCGTGGAGCCGGTGAAGTGGATGCCGGCCAGGTCGGGATGGGTCAGCGCGACCTGGGACACCGCCTGCCCGTCGCCGGTCACCAGGTTGATCACGCCGGGCGGCAGCCCGGCCGCCTCGAGCAGGCGCATGATGTAGTGCGCGGACAGCTGCTGGGTCGGCGACGGCTTCCACACCACCACGTTGCCGAGCAGCGCCGGGGCGGTGGGCAAGTTGGCCGCGATCGAGGTGAAGTTGAACGGCGTAATCGCCAGCACGAATCCTTCGAGCGGGCGGTACTCCATCCGGTTCCACGCCCCGGGCGCCGATTCCGGCTGCTCGCTGAGCAGCCGCCGGGCGAAGTGCACGTTGTAACGCCAGAAGTCGATCAGCTCGCAGGCCGCGTCGATCTCCGCCTGGAACGGGGACTTGGACTGGCCCAGCATGGTCGAGGCGTTCAGGGTGGCCCGCCAGGGGCCGGCCAGCAGTTCGGCCGCCTTGAGGAAGATCGCGGCCCGGTCGTCGAAGCTGAGCGCCCGCCATAGCGGCGCCGCCTGCTTGGCTGCGTAAATCGCGGCGGCCACGTCCACGTTCGCGGCGTTGCCCAGCTGGCCGAGCACGTGGGCCTTGTTGTGCGGCTGCACCACGTCGATCAGCTGGCCGGCCGCCATCTGCTGGTGGCCGCCGATGGTCATGGTGAGCTCGGCCCGCTGCCCGGCGAGTTCCTTGATCTTGTTTTCCAGCACGGCTCGCTCGTGGCTGCCCGGCTGGTACTGCCTGACCGGCTCGTTCGCCGGTACCGGAGTCCTGGAGACGGCGTCCATCACGATCGCTCCTGGCGTTCGTTGTCGGTGTTGCGGATAGCTGTATCGTCGCACGATCCGGCCGGGCGGGTCATTCCGCCAGGTAGGGCAGTTCCTGGCTGGCGTACCAGCCGAGCTCGTGGCCTTCGGCTCCGTCCACGGCGAACTTGGCGTCCTCATCCCCCGCGTCGGCGCCGGGCAGCGCCTCGACCGCGGCGCGCACATCGGGCGCCGCCTCGGGGGCATCGATCAGCGCCGACGCCAGGCGCGCCAGCGGGATCGGCACGTCGACCAGGACCCGGGCCGGCGCACCGTCCCGGGGATCCCACCGCAGCTGCTCCGCCGGGAGCTCGGCCGCCAGCACGACCCGGCGGGGCGGGGCGGCCGGGTCGCCCGCCAGCAGCCGCAGGCAGGCGCGGGCCGCCTCGGTCAACGCGGCGTATTCGAGCTCCTCCTCATCACCGCTGGCGTACGCTTCGCGCAGCGCAGGCGTGACCGCGAACCCGGGTACCTGGCCCAGGCCAGCCTGGTCTTCCTGGCCGGTCCGGGCACCCTGAGCTCCCGGCCCGACCTGGCCCGCTTTCAGGACCGCGGCCAGGGCAGGCAACGTCGACGGCAAGAACACGCGCATGGTGCCCCAGAGTCTGTCACGCCTCACCCGGATCCGGACGTCAACTCAGCGAGTCATCTGGACCACGGGGGCCATCGGCCTGGGCGCCCGAGCCAGGCGGCAGGCCGGCCGCGCGGCTTGCCGCCAGCGCAGTCACCACGGTGGCGATGGCGTCGTCAAGCGGCACGTGTTCCCAGAGTCGCACCACGGTCCAGCCGGCCAGGATAAGCGCCGCGTCGTTCATCCGGTCACGCTCGACGTTCTTGATCAGCTTCGGGTTCCAGTACCATTCGTTCGCTTTGGGCTTGGAACCGTGGTCCGGGCAGGCGTGCCAGAAGCAGCCGTCCACGAAGACCGCGACCTTCCGGGCGGTGAACGCGATATCCGGCCGGACGCGCCGCCCGCTGTCCAGGTCGAGCCGGTAATCCTTGCGGTACCTGTAGCCCAGCCGGTGCAGGGCGTGGCGCAGCGCCAGCTCGGGTTTGGTGTCCGTCCTGCGGTTGGCCCGCATGTTGGCCGACCGGCCCGCACTGGACGGATACGGATAGTCCGCCACCGGCCCAGGCTAGTCCGGCGCCGGCCATAACCGCATCTAGTTGCCGATGTAGGCGGTTTTACGGCACCAAGTTGGCCGGCCTGCTCCAGGTGAGCGGCACGCCCAGCAGGTCCTGCAGCGCCGTCGCCGTGGCCGCGGCGTCGGTGTGCACCAGTGCGGTCATGCCGCACGCGATGGCCGCGTCGACGTTCGCCTCGATGTCGTCGAGGAAGACGCATTCGGCCGGTTCCAGGCCCAGCCTGGCGGCCGCGTACCTGAAGATCCCCGGCTCAGGTTTGCGCATGCCGACCTCGGCGGAGATCACCACGGCGTCGAACAGGGCGGGGAAGTCCGCCCGCGGGTACTCATCGGACCCCCAGGAATTGGACAGCAGCGCGGTGCCGAAGCCGGCCCCGCGCAGCGCGCGGATCATGTCGTACATCGCCGGGACGGGCAGGCTCGCCGCGAACATCCGGCGCAGCAGGCCGTCGGCTGCCACCGGTCCGCCGTCGGCACGCAGCAGTTCGGCGGCGAGCATCCGCTCGAACTCAGCGCCCGAGCATTCGCCGCGCTCAAGTGCGTGCACCGGGTTACGGCCGGCGTCCTGGCGGTAAGCATCGAAGACCCAGGCCCGCATGACCGCCCGGTAGCTGCCCCAGTCGATGTCGTCAGCGGCGATCCACGCCTGAACCGTGGTCAGGATCGGAGTGGTCAGCACACCGGCCCAGTCCGTGATGACACCACGAATTTCTTTACCCTCGATCACAATAAGAATATAAACGCATGTTCGCCGACCCCGGGGAAACGTCGCTCGTCGGGTCGATGAAGGCTAGATGACCAGGCCAGATACGGGCGGGCAGCGAAATGTCACTGGCCTGAGGTAGAACAAACCCCAGCTGGAGCCTGGTGCGAATAGCGAATACGGCCGCCAAGGGCGTTCGCGGTCACTTCGCATTCTCCGGATCCGGGAGCTAGCCACCATGCCGCCAAGGACCCCCTCGCCCGACCTGCGGCCCGCACCCGAACCGCCCCGCCCGGCCGGCCCGCCCGTGCTCTCCCGGACGGCTGAGGCGGTCACGTCACCAGCCCTGCCGGAACTGCGGCTCGTCACCGTGCCCGATACCGCCCCGCCCTACGACTGTGAAGTCCACGGCACCGCCTGCCCGGCGCAGCGCGACCCGGCAGGGGCGGATCTGGCTGCGGCGGATCTGGCTGGCGCGGGCCAGGCCGGGGCAGATCCAGCTGGGGCCTGGTGGTGGGCACAGGACCCGGCCAGCTGGTCTCCGACCGTGCCGCCGCCCGCTGCGCCCGCCCCCGGACTGGCGCCCGTCCCCGGACCGGCGCCCGCCACGGCGGGCCCCTCGTGGCCGCGGCAGTTCGCCCAGGTCGTGGTCGAAATCCTGGCCGGAGCCCGCTCGCCCAGGCAGATCGTGCCCTGCACCACCGACCGCGTGAGGGCGCGAATCGCTTCGCTCACGCCGCTGATGGCCGCGGGCCAGCCGCCCCGGATCCGGCGGATCCTGACGTCGCATCCGGCCGCGCACGCGGTGGAGATGACGGTCGTCATCAGCTCCGGACCGCGAGTCCGGGCGCTGGCCATCCGCTGCGAGCAATTGCCACCGCAGCCCGCCGCACCGGGTCGGCCCGGCCGCCCGGCCCGCTGGCTGTGCACCGAGCTGGAAGCAGGCTAGCGCGCATCCCGACCCGAGCGCTCCACACCCCTCCTCCTCCCGTCACCACCGAAAATCCGGGCGGACCGGCGATCGTGGATCGTTAGCTTCAAATTTTGAAGGTAACGATCCACGATCCTGTCAGAGCGGGCCTGAGCTGGGATTGGGGGGGCAGGCGGGGTAGCTGGTGACTGGTCACCAGGGCGGGACGCCGAGGCAGGGCGGGGCGCCGAGGGAGGGCGGG
>JBEKGC010000115.1:0-15446 GCA_050013055.1 Streptosporangiaceae bacterium | reverse complement strand
GAGCCCGGTACGCACGGACGCATAGCGGACGGCGGCAGCCCGAATTTCCGCCTCGAACGGCGTACACGCTGGTCAGCGGGGGGTGACTCGGACAGGAGGAGCGGGCTGTAAAACCGTCGGCTGAGGTCTTCACGTTTAGGGCTGACCTGGGGAAACACGGCCTGGTTAAGGTGCTGCCCACAGGTTAAGCGGGCGCAGCCCACATTTTCTGGAGGCTGGTGTTCCGGCGGACCTGCCGCTGCCCCGGGAGCGGGCCAAGAAGCCCTGCAGCCCGGCCGAGATCGGCGGGTTCCTCGCGCTGGCCGGCGCCCAGCCCACGATGGAACGGCGGATGCGCGCGGCCGGGCTCATCTGCCTGGGGGCGGGCGCCGGGCTGATCCGCGATGACCTGCGCGACGTCCGCGGCACCGACGTCAGCTGCCGGTCCGGCGGCGTGCTCGTGCAGGTCCGGGGCCCGCGCGCCCGCGCGGTGCCGGTGCTATCCCGCTACCAGGACCGGCTGCTGGCCGCCGCGCGGCGGGCAAGCCATCCAGCCGCACGCAAAGCCAGTCCAGGGCAGCCCGGATGACCTGCGGGTCACTGAGCTGGCCCATTGGCAGCGACACGCGTTCCAGCCAGGCCAGCGCGC
Organism: Streptosporangiaceae bacterium; assembly: GCA_050013055.1. Lineage (GTDB taxonomy): Bacteria > Actinomycetota > Actinomycetes > Streptosporangiales > Streptosporangiaceae > Palsa-504. Next base: position 14,818 of record JBEKGC010000115.1, on the reverse strand, counting down.
TGGCGGTGGCCTGGTCCGGGGCGCGGAGGCGCTCCTGCGGGTTGAAGGCATGACCGTATAGGGCGGCGCACAGGGCGTGGGCCGGAGGCCTGCGGCCGGTTTTCCTGGTGAGCAGCGGGGGTGACGGTGGCCGGCGCGTCAGCCATGCTGGCCCGGGAATGTGCGGCCAGGTGCGTCCATTTCATCTCCGCATACGCCACCGCGTGCCGGTACCAGGTGACGGTCACCGACTCCGGGGTGGCCCAGGCAGCAGGCTCTCCGGTGGCCGGACTGAACTCCTGGCCACGACGTGCCGCGCGGACCAGCTCCGCGTGATAGCTGTCGGCCAGCGCCCGGGTGATGAAGGATCTGGACTTGTCGCGACCGGCTACCCGCCAGCGGACCTCGAACATCCTGCGACCGGGCCTGCGCCGGATCGCGAAGACACGGAGATCGAACGAACTCATGAAAATCCTCCCCTGAAGCGACAGGAACCTTGCGATTCCAGCTGATCAGGTGGAGGACCTTCTCTTTGTACACTCCTCATAGCGTCATGCCGGAGACGCTCGCGCCGGACCTGGCAGAACCCGAGTCCGGCGCGAAATCACGAACTAATGTCGGGGCCTCCGGCTTGTGGGTTGCGGGTGTTCAGGCGGTGAGCGCGTCGGTGTAGTCGATGAACGTGGTGGTGGCCTGGTCGAAATCGGCGACCAGGCGCAGGTGGCCGCCGATGGCGGCGACGTAGGCGGCGACCGATTCGACCTGCATCTTCTCGATGTCGCCGTGTTCCATCCGGGAGACGCGGGCCTGGCTGACGCCCATCGCCCGGGCGACCTCGGCCTGGGTCATGCCGCGCTGCTTGCGCATCTGAGCCAGGTGATAGCCGATGTCGCGGGCGTTGCGGATGTCGCGGGCCACGGCGCGGCGGTCCGTATCGTCGATGCCCGGGTCGGCGCAGCGGCGCTGATCCAGGGTGGTCTCCCACCGGTAATGCTCGGTCATCGGATCTCCTCAGGTGGGGTGGCCAGGAAACGGGCGTAGCGGTCCTCGGCCAGCTTGATGGCGTCGCGGTACCAGCGGGTCCAGTGGCCGGCCTTGTCGCCTGCCACAAGCAAGACAGCCCGGCGCTGCGGGTCGAAGATGAACAGGATCCGGATCTCGGTCTTCCCCGCGGACCCGGGACGTAGCTCCTTGAGATTGTGCAAGCCGGAGCCGGTGATCCGGTCCACCGCGGGGCGGCCGAGCGCGGGACCGCGCTCGGCGAGCAACTCGACCGAGTCCCGTACCAGGCTGGCGCTGATGTTATCCAGAGCCATGAACCACTCGTGGACCTCGGGCACCAGGATAATCTCCCAGCTCACACGGTAATTATAACCTGCAGGTTAAACTTTGTGGTACTGCTTCGACTGCGATGACGAGCACAAACTCACCGAAATGGGCGTCTTCAGCGCCCAATACGTGAACCTTACGACCTGGGACGCGCGATGACCGCCGCAACCCGCCCGCGGCACGCGATATCGTGACGCACAGTAATCGCAGGCGAGACGCCTCCACCGCGAAATACTCACAGAACGCCCGCGGACCCAGGTAAGCCTGGCTGTCCCTCGCCGCCACCGCCCCGTAATGGAGCAGGTCACCCCGGCCCTTCACAGGAAAGGCCTTAAACCAGCCCGCAATCCCTCGGCTGGCGGGTGACACCTCGGCCACCGAGGAACACCAGCTTCAAGCCCACAAAGCCCGAAGATCATCGCACGCCGGCCCGCGCCAACCCCGCCCATCCAGGAGAAGCACTCAGCACCGATCCCGCTGACGCCGGCCAGCACCCAGAACACCCCCTCCCGCCGACCCAGGCATCCCTGCACCAGCGAGTGACCACGCCAGGGATGGCCACGGACAGACAGCACGCGCCGAACGGGTGATACGGCGCGGCTTGCGTTTGAATTACTTATGCCGGTCCCGGAACGCAGATTATCTGGATCTGTTGCACCGCCTCGTTTGCCCGCCCACGGCCAGAGAGCAGATTTCCTGCCCTGCTTGGGCCATGGCCAGGTCTATGCTCCCAGCGGGTGCGCGCTTCGGGAAGATCCTCGCCCTACGGCGGGGTCTTCATCGACGCGGAGCAGCCGGCAGCGGCTTTCCCGGCGCCGGACGGTCCGGTGCCGGGCGGCGGAGAGAGGGACTGCTCCGGCCGCCCGGCACGCCGGACGTCGGGGTCAGGGTGAGATGGTGATGCTGCCTGATTCGGTGGCGTGGTTCCCGGCGCTGTCGGTGACCTTAATGGTGAACCTGGATGTGGCGGCCGTGGTGGGGGTGCCGCTCAGGTGGCTGCCGGTGAGCGTCACGCCGGGCGGGAGCTGGCCGGCGGCTACCGTCCAGGTGAACGGGGCGGTGCCGCCGGAGGAGAAGTTCTGCAGGTAGGACGAGCCCACGGTGCCCGCGTTGCAGCAGGTGGCAGGGAACGTGATGGTCAGCGGCGGCGGCGGGCCGACGGTGATGCTGTAGGTCCCGTTGGTGCTCGGCGTGGTGGCGCCGAACGGGGTGACGTGGACAGTGAAGGTGTAGGTGCCCGGTTTGGTGGGCGTGCCGCCGGCGATGGTGCCGGCCGCACCGTAGGTGGCGGGCATGGACAGGCCGGGCGGCAGGCTGCCGCTGGTGATGGTGAACGTGTCCACGGCGCCGTTACTGGTCAGCAGGAACGCCTCGTAGGGCTGGCCGGCCGTGGCGGCGGGCAGCACGCAAACGCCGTTGACGAGCCTGCCGCCCTTGCTGCCTGTCGAGCACAGCAGGGTGATGGACGGTGACTGGGCCAGCGCCCGGACTGGCGGCGCCGATGCCGGTCAGCAGAGCGCCCGCTGCCGCGAAGGCGCCCATTGTCTTTCGCAACGTGATCTCCTCAAGAACGGGTCGTCAGCTGACGGGCTCGGCTGATACGGCGTCGGCGGCCAGCAGGACGGCCTGGCCGGGGACGATCTTCAGGTCGCCCAGGCTGGTGTGTGATCCGCTGCCGGTACCGAAGCTGGTGGCGCCGGCGGTGAAGGTGAACGCGTTGCCGGTGGTGTCGGCGTAGACGAAGGTGCCGGCCTGGTCGGCGACGGCCAGCCCGCCCGATGATCCGGGCGGAAGCGACGCGGGCGTTCCCCAGCTGCCGCCGACCAGGTCCCAGGAATACGAGGAGCCGAACACGGCGATCGCGTTCCCGGCCCCGTCGATCGCGGTGGACACCGTAATCGCGGGGACGGTCCGGGTGGTCAGTATCGTGTCGGTCCAGGCCCCGGATGGGGACCGGGTCAGCAACCCGGTCTGGCCGTCCAGTACCGACCAGGCGACCGACGCCTGCCCGGCGTTGTTGAGCGCGACCTCCGAGGTCCCGACCGGGTTGTAATGGTTGGATCCGGCTCCGGAGGCCAGCCAGACCGGGGCGGAGAACCCGCCGGTGACGGTGCCGGAGACGGCGTACAGGCTGTTGAGGCCTGCGTTGAAGGTGATGATCGCGCTTCCGCCCGAGTTGACGGCCAGGCTCAGGGCATGCGCCGGGCCCACGCTGCCTTCGATCGACAGCGTCGTGGCCGGCCCCCAGCTGCTGCTGCCGGCCGGGAGAACCGCGTCGGTGGCATCACCGGGGTTGGTGGACCAGCCGGCGATGACGTTGCCGGCGCCATCTGCGCCGATCACCAGTCCGCCGTCGGACTCGGCCAGGCCCAAGCCGGTGCTGAGGGTGACCGGCGCGCCCCAGCTGCCGCCGGCCGGATGCACAGCCGCCTCCACGACGGCGGTGCAGGTCGGGCACGGCCAGTATCCCCAGACCGCGACCGTCTGCCCGCCCGGGGTGACCGCCACGGCAATGCGGTGCCCGGAGCTCGGCGTGTTGCCGCCCTGGCCCAGGTCCGCCGCCTGCCAGGTCTTCCCGTTCGTACTGGTGCAGACCTGGACGTGGGTGGTGCCGTCGGCGGCCGTGAAGGTCCCGCCGGCCGCCATGGCCCCGGCCTGGTTGACCGCCACCGAGTTGCCGCACGACCCTGGCAGCGAGACCGGCGACGACCAGGTGGCGGCCAGCGCGGGCAGCGCGGGTGAAATCCCGGACACGGCCGCGCCGGCCAGCGCCACCAGGGCGCCCCGCCCGATCCACCTTCGTGACCGGGTGCGCGATTGAGCATGCTGCATGATGTCCTCCTCGTGACATCTGAGATCGCTCGCCGCGTACGGCCAAGGTTGCAGGAGAAGGCACAGGCGGGATGTTGGTCGCTAACTGCATGGCGCCTCCCCTGCCCCGCTCGGGCCGTCGCGACAAGTCAATCCCGGCGGCAGCGCACTGCGGAAAGCAGTGCGGCCCGCCCGCCCTATACCCTTACCCACGTGCCGGCCGCCCGGCCAGTTCAGCTCCAGCGGTAGACACAAGGCAAACTTCTGGACACGCCCTCACGTGGCGAACGTGCCCCGCCTAATCAAGTCGCGCATGCCAACGAAACGGGCGTCTTCCGGTCAGGCGAGACCTCCGGACCCCGGTTGCGGCCGGGCTGGACCGATAGGAGGAGAGCGTGAGACGAACAACCAGAGCGGCACTCACCCTGGCGGCCGTGGTGAGCACGGTGACGCGGCGCTGACGGCAGCGAGCCCGGCATCGGCGACGTACAAGTCGCAGCGGTGCCAGGCCAGCGGCGTCGCGGATGTCACGGCAAAGATCTTTGTCCAGCGCCTGCGGGGAATGAGCCGAGCCAGCGCGGCGAACCACGCCTGGACAGCCACACCGAGCATCCGGCACATCAGCAGGCAGACGATCTTGAGCAGCACCCGGCCAGCCAGCCATCACCGCATCAAGCCTGCTGGCGGTAGCGCAAGCCAGCCACTCGATCGAGTATCCGGGCGGCACAGCACCGAGATCGAGGTCCACGTCACCGGCGTCGCCGCCGGTAGCCGGCGCCAGTTCTGGGTCACCGGACCGCTGGCGGCGCGGTTACCTCCGGGAACCCCCGGCGCCTGCTGGCCAGTCGCATCGCTCACGCTGGGTCAGTTGCGCGCATGCGTGTGTGCACCCACGGTGCACGCGGCCCCTATGAAAGCAGACGCGCGAGATGGTGCACGCGCAACTCATCGGGCCTACTCACCGTCACTGCCCGGGCAGGCGAGCCGCCAGTGACCCGCGCGCAGCCTTAAGGACGACCCGGCTGCACGACAGGCTGAACCGCCTGGCGGCCCGGTACGTGTACGTAACGGATGAGTATCTCCGCTGGCCTCCTGCCGGGCGCTCTCACCGCATCCGGCCAGCACCGGGCACCGGCCGTTCCGTGCGGCCAGGGTCGGCCCAGGGAACGTCGGAATGCCGTTCGCCGCGGGACTGAACATAATGACCGGCACCGTAGCCAATCCGAACGCAGAGAAGTTCTACGGGGACGACTACACGATGGCGATCATCAGCGGTTCCCTGCCACCGGGCCTGCAGCTGCCGGATACGGAATGGACAGTTACCGGTACGCCCACCCGGGCCGGGACGTATCCCTTCACCGTCCAGTTCACCCCGACCCAGGACATCGGCGGCGGGCCCGCAGGAACCCAGCAGCTCACCATCACCATCGGCACCCGCAGCTCAGACCGGCCTGTGGTAACGGGAGTTAGCTACAACGGGCACCAGTTCCGGCTGTACGCCGACGGGTTCGACGTCAACGTCAGCGCACTGTACTCGGTGGTCCTGACCTCGACCGGGAAGCTGCTCATCCCGGCCCAGGCGAACACCAGCACCTGGAATGACGGCCTCCTGGCGCTGAGCGCCCATATCAACAATCCGTGCGGCGCCGAGAACTCGTGCGACATCACCCTGGAAGATAGCCTCGGTTCATCTGTCACGGTAACCCTCCCGCCCGCCACATACTGAGCGCCGGGGTGGCTCCGGGAAACCCAGGCCGTCTCAAGGATGACGGCATACACAGGGCCACATCCAGCGGGCCAGGAAAGAGGCAGCCATCATGAAGACGATCATCCTCGCCGGCGTAGGAGTTCTCATCACGCTGGCAGGGGTCATCTTCACGCTCCAGGGCGTTGGCGTCATCGGCGGAAGCGCCATGTCCGGCGACACCTTCTGGGCGGTGGCCGGCCCGGTAATCGCGGTGGCCGGCCTGGCCATAGCCGCTGTCAGCCTGCGCCGTCGCCTGGCCGCCTAGCCGCCTGGCACCGCAGGCTCTCGCGCCGTTACCTGCGCACCGGCCGCTGGCCATATCAGGCCACGTGATCGCCCGGACGACCAGCTTCCCGAGTAGATCGTGGCAATCGCCGCCACCATGAGGCACTCGCAGCGGCATGCAGATGAGGTCGGCGGGACAGCAGGCCAGCGATGTTGAGCATGGCAGGCGGATCGGCACGGAAACAGGCCGATGACCCGTGGTCGGATCTCAGGTAGGCGATGTGCTTGCCGTCGGCGTTATGCGTCTGGTCTGCGGTCCGGGACCACACCGCCCCGAGCCGCAGTGATGCCGACCGCTCCGGCAACGCGAGCCACCTTCACGTGGTCACCCAAATCACCTGCGTCGCGATCCTGCGCCCTCCGCTATGTCAAGGTCAGCGCTGGGCCTTGAAGGGCTCGATGAGCTGGCAGGCCATGAGCCGCAGGGGCCGCGCTGCCGGGTCGTCCTGTTCAACCGGGACCGGGCGGCCGTCCAGGCCGGTGCGGCCGACGCGGCTGGCGCGAGAGGGGAACCTCGCCCGGCCGGCCAGGACGTCCCATATCGTCAGCACGACGCCGAGGTTCGCATCCTGGATGTCCGCCGCGTGGTGCAGCCGGTGGTAGGCCGGGCTTACCAGGACCCGGCCGAGCGGGCCGAAGGTCCAGCGGAGGTTGGCATGCTGCAGGGTGCCGACGCAGACGTAGGCCGTGATGAGCACCGGGTCGATCGGGCGCGCGGGCATCAGGACGACGACCGGGATCGACGCCAGCAGGAACCCGGTCGTGTGCATGAGAGGATGCGCGCGGAACGAGGTCAGCACGCTGAGCTCCTCCTGGCTGTGGTGCAGGGCGTGGAAGCGCCACAGCGCATCGAACCGGTGGTCGGCGTAGTGGGCCAGCCAGTTCGCGGCGTCCATGGCCACGATCGTGACCGGGACGAGCAGCCAGCCAGACCAGTCCTGGGCCGGCCGCAGCTCGATCCACTGCGCGTGCCCGCCGATCAGGGTCGCCGCCCCGACGCTGAGCAGCGTCATCAGCGGGATCACCACGATGGCGTGCAGGGTCAGGAAGCACGCGTCCTGGACGTGGCCGCGGGCCAGGACCGGACGTGGTTCGGCCGGCCAGATCCGCTCGCAGATCCCGGTCACGGCGACCAGCCCCACCAGCAGCGGGGCGGCGAGCTCGGCCCAGCCCGCCGAGAGCACGGTCCCGAGGCTGCCCTGGCCGAGCAACCCGGTGACGGCAACCCACAGCAGGAAGACCGTGATCGCGGCCAGGACGAACGAGGAAGGGTTCAGACGCCACGCCAGGCGTACTGGTACCCCGGTCTGCCGAACGACCACACGCAGCACCTCCACTCGTCCCCTTGCCCAAGATCACGGGCCAGCGGCGGAAGTGGTTCACCAGCCGGGACACGTTGCGCGGGCCTCCCGGTTCACGCGATTCTGTGACCCGTGGCCGGGCTCGAGGCGGCGGTGAACCTGCCCGCGAATTCTTACGTTTTCATGACTATGCAGGTCAACAAGGTCCAGGCCGGCCCGGTCCCCGGGACGGGCAGGCGGGCGGGCCGCAGGCTGTACCTGCCGACGATCGCGATCGCGGCCCTGGCCGCCTGGCTGAGCTGGCGAGGCTGGACCGCCCTGGGACAGACCGGGGTGGCCCGGTCCTTCGATGCCGGCCGGTTCGAGCTGGCCGGGCCCGCTGTGCTGGGTTTCGTGCTGGTCATCTGCGTCATCGAGCAGATCCGCCCGGCGCAGCGGCGGCGCCCGTTCGCCCGCGGGCACCTGCTCGATGCCTGTTACGCGGTGTTCTACGCCCTGCTCGTGGTCCCGCTGATCGTCCTGCTCGGAGCGGGCTTCTCCGGGCTGCTGGCCAGGGTGGAGCCGTGGCTGGTGCTGCCCCGCGCACCGGGCGTGCCCGGCTGGTGCTTCGTCGCCCTCGCGGTGCTCGGCATCGACGCGGTGGACTGGCTGACGCACCTGGCCAACCACCGCCTGACCGCGCTGTGGCGGCTGCACGCGGTGCACCACTCCCAGGAAGAACTGAGCATCCTGACCACCTACCGGGCGCATCCGCTGGTCCACGTCAGCTTCCTGCTCTCCGCCGTGCCGATCCTGGCCGTGGAATCCAACACCGCGACGCCGACCGCGGTGTTCACCGTCTACGCGTGCCTGGGCGCGCTGCCGCACGCGAACGTGCGCTGGACCTACGGCCGGGCGGGCCGGATCCTGGTCAGCCCCGCTTACCACCGCATCCACCATTCAGCCACCGGGCGGCTGGATATCAACCTCGGCACCGTCTTCGCGATCTGGGACGCGCTCTCGCGCCGGGCGGTATACCCCGGCCGGACAGCACAGCGGGCCGTCATCGAGACCGGGCTGGCCGGACGGCCGGTCCCGGTCGAGCAATCCGGCCGCCGGCCGCGCCTGGCCCGCACCATGATGAGCCAGCTGGCCGAGCCCTTCACCTCGATCAGGACGGAGCCACGGTGACCACCATCCAGGACACCCGCACGCCCAGCCGGAGCAGCCGCAGCGCGCTGATGTGGCTGCTTTACCTGGGCGACGCCACGCTGCTCGTTGCTTCCGGGCTGATTCACCTGCACCTGTGGGACATCGCCTACCGGCACGTCAAGACGCTGGATGTGCTGTTCCTGGTCCAGGTGGCCCTGTGCCTGCTGGCCGCGGTGATATTGCTGCTCACCCGGCACTTGCTCGTGGTGATGGCCGCCGCGGCGCTGATGGCCGGGACCATCGCCGGCTTCCTGCTGGCCCGCACCAGCGGCATCTTCGGCTTCCACCTCACGTTCTCTTCCGGGCTGGCCTACACCGTGCTAGTCGTCGAGGGCGCCGGGGTTGTGATGCTCACCCTGACCGGCTGGCTGCAGTGGCAGCAGCGCGGCGGGCGGTAACCACCGGCGCCTGCTATCCCGTCTGGCTCCATGCCGTTCCCTAAGTACGCCTGCCTGCCCTTCAGCTCCAGCCCGCCAGCGCATATCGGCCCGCAATCGGGCTGGGCCGAAGCCATAACCGCCCTGGCCGTACTTGCCGGGTCCTGGACCATCCGTACCGGCCCGGCTTCCGGCCCGCCGTCCGGTACCGGGTCACCCTGGGCCCGGCCGCCGGCCTGCCCGTGATCCTGCATTCCCGTCGCTAGGGGATAATCCAGCCGATGGCGAGGAGATGCATAAGCACTGATCGCGAGGCTGGCGGGCGCGGGGCGCCGGTCCACACCATCATCTTGACCGGCGTGGCCGTGCTGGTGGCCGGGGCGTTCTCGATGGGCACCGGGGAGTACGTGCCGGTGAGGAACCAGAACGAGCCGGTCCACGCCGAGGTCGCTACCGAACGGAGGATGCACACCCGGTTCCCGGCCGCCGGGCAGGCCGAGCTGGCGGACACGTCCACCGGCTAATGCGGACCGTGCATTTCCGCTGGCCTGCGCAGCCGCTGAACCAAACGGCCAGCTGGCACGTGACCTCTACGGGAGATCAATACATGGCAAAAGGGGAGAAATCGAATGCGAAAGATATGGGGCGCGGCCGGCCTGACCGCCGCCGCACTGGCCCTGTCCGCCTGCGCGAGCTCGGGCAGCAGCTCGGCCACCTCAGGCGGCACCCCGGCCGCGGCGGGCGGCAGCGCGGCCTCGTCGGCTCCTGCCGCAAGCTCGGCCGGGACCACCCTGGCGGCGAAGACCATCGGCGGCCAGCAGGTGCTGACCAATGCTGCGGGCTTCACCCTGTACTGGTTCGTCCCGGACACCTCAACCGCCTCCAAGTGCACCGGATCGTGCGCGACCTACTGGCCGCCAGTCAAGGGCCCAGCCACCGCCATGTCCGGCGTCACCGGCAAACTCAGCACCATCACCAGGTCAGATGGCACCACCCAGGCCGCCTACGACGGGCATCCGCTTTACACCTTCGCCTCGGACACCGCTCCCGGGCAGGCCAAGGGCAACGGGATCAACGCCTCGGGCGGCGTATGGCACGAGATGACGGTTTCGGGCGCTACCCCGGTAGCGGGCGCCTCGGCCAAGGCCAGCACCGGCGGCGGTTACGGCTACTGAGCTCGCACTCACCATCCCGGGAAAGCCCGCGCATGATCCCGTCTAGGGAGACCGAAAAGCCTCGCCCGTAATGTGCTCGCCGGTCGAGATCGAGGGCTCGGCCGACCCGGGCCTCACCATCGCCAGCGCGGACGCACTGGGCCAGCTGGTCGCCCTCCTGATCACCCGGCAGGTCCCCGGTATGCGAAGCTTCACCTGGACAGCTCGGGCCGCAGCCTGAGAAGCCCGGGTCACGGCCGGGCCGCCGTACGGGTCCCGGTTCCGTGTCCGCTTGACTGGCTCGTATTCTGCGGGTCGAAGCCGAAGCGCAGGTGGACGCGGATGTCACGGCACGCGGCCGCTCTGGTTGAGTATTGGCCCGGCGATGATGGGATACGGGCTAGATGACCGATGAGCAGATCCAGGAGCCGTCCCGGGCGACCGGTGCCGCCGCGGCGGGAGCCGGCTGGTCGCACCGGCACCGCGACGTTTCCGGCGGTTCACTGCGGCCGACCGTGTTCGGCGCGGTCGATGGCCTGGTGACCAACGCCTCGCTGATCGCGGGCGTGGGCGGCGGCGGGGTACCGGCCCGCACGATCATCTTGACCGGGGTCGCGGCCCTGGTCGCCGGGGCGTTCTCGATGGGGACCGGCGAATACATCTCCGTCACGAACCAGAACGAGCTAGTGCACGCCGAGGTCTCACTGGAACGCACCATGCTGGCCCGCTTCCCCGCTGCGGAGGAAGCTGAGCTGGCCGAGTATTTCCGCGGGTACGGCGCTGATCCCGGCACCGCGGCCCGGATGGCCGCAGCGGTCTCCAAGGACCCTGACACCGCGCTGCGCCTGCACACCCGCGAGGAACTGGGTCTTGACCCGGCGGAACTACCCTCCGCCGTCCTGGCCGGGGTGGCGTCCCTGTTTGCCTTCTCCCTCGGGGCGCTGGTGCCCCTGCTGCCCTACCTGTTCGGCTGGCCGGTGCTGGCCGCCAGCCTGGGCATTACCGCCGTGGCCCTGATCACCGGCGGGATGACCGTCGGGAGGCTCACCGGGCGGCCCGTCCTGCGCTCGGGCCTGCGCCAGCTTCTCCTCGGCGCCGTCGCCGTCGCGATCACCTTCGGTGTCGGCAGCCTCATCAGCCACCACACCGGCTAACCGCCGCGCGGCAGCACGAACCAAACGGGGATGACCCCGCTTGCCCCGGCGGAAGGTGAACCACCAGGCAGGCGCAGACGTTTCAGCAAATATGGGGCACTTGTCCGCTATGGGCCGCCTGGTGTCGTGCCAGGCGGTCCTTGACCAGGAGCCACCTGCCGGCGGCAGGCAGTGCCCGGCCACCGCCAGCCCCGCACACCTCCCCTCTGGCCCATACCGCCAGCAGCCACGCCTTGCCCCGGCGGCACGGGCGGCTAAGGGCCATCCGGGGATACCCGGGCGCCGGACGTGAGCGGCGACGGCCAATGCGCGCAGGCCCGTCAGGAACTCGGCGTGTATCTGCTCGGCGCGATCGAGCCTGCCCAGCGTGCCCTGGTAGAGCGTCACCTGGCGGCGTGCCCCCGGTGCCGTGTCGAACTCGCCGGGCTCGCGGGACTGCCGTCGCTGCTCCGCCGGGTGCCCGCCGGGGAGGCCCTGCGGCTGGCGCCGGACGTCGCCGCCTTGGGGCCGAGCCCGCCGCTGACCGTGCTGGCCCGCCGGGTATCAGGGATCCGCCGCCGCAAATGGTGCCTGACCGCTGCGGCGGCCTCGGTTGCCGGGTTCGCGGCCGCCGCCGGGCTGCACGCGCTGTATCCGGCGGCCGCCCGCGCTCCAGCTGCCGCGGCGCCCCGGTGGGCCGTCACGGCTGACGGCGCGAATCAGGTGACCGGGGCCTGGGCGGCCGTCCGGTACACGCCCCTGCCGTGGGGCACCGAAATGGAGGTGCAAGTCACCGGCGTCGCCGCCGGGACCCGGTGCCAGTTGCTGGTCACCGGACCGGGCGGGCAGGACGTGGCCGCGGGCGGCTGGACCATCGCCGCAGGCCATCAGGCGGCGTGGTATCCCGCGTCGGTGCCATTCCAGGCCGCCAGCGTCCGCGGCTTCGTGGTCCGTGCGGGGGACAAGGTTCTGGTGGCCGTCCGGGCCCAGTGAACGATAGGCGCGACGGGCCGAAAGACCACGCCCGCGCTGACCCCGACCCGGTCAGCCTGTTGACACGTGGGTCATCACCAAGAGGGGTTGCGATGTTCCGCGTCATCACCTGGCGACTGCGCCCACCCAGGGTGAGATCAGCCCAGCCCGGACCACAGGTAGCGGGCCCCGATCACGATCACCAGGATGCCGACGGCGCGGCGGATCAGCGCGTCGGGGAGCCGGGACTGGATCCGGGCTCCGGTGTAGGCGCCGGCCAGGCCGCCGAGGCCGAGCGCGATGCCGGTGGGCCAGTCGGGCGCGACGGGGGAATGCTGCTGGTGCAAGGACAAGATGGTAAAGGTGACCACGCCGGCGACTGATGTCGCGAAGGTGGAGGCGAGGGCGGCCGGGGCGACCTCGGCGGCCGGGCGGCCGGATCCGATCAGGACGGGGGCCAGGATCGAGCCGCCGCCGATCCCGTAGACGCCGCCGACGCAGCCCACGACGACAGCCAGCGCGATCAGTGCGGGAGCCGGGATCTCACGGCGCGGCCGGGCCGGATCGTGGCGATGCGCCGGCCGGGTTGCCGTCAGCCAGATTCCGAGCGGCAGCAGGACCCGTACACGACCAGGTCGAAGAGACGGGGTCCGGGGAGCAGCTCGACGCGGATGACGGATCCGGCGATGACGCCGGGAAGGGTCCCGGCGATGAGCGTGAGGGCTAGGCGGCCGCCGGTCTGGTGCTGGCGCCAGTACTGGTACAGGGCTCCAGGGGTGGCGATGACGTTGTACAGCAGGTTGGTGGGGGTGACGGCGGGGCTAGGGGTCCCCAGGACGCTGACCTGGAATGGAAGCAACAGGACCGCGCCGGAGATACCGGCCGGGGTGGCCACGGCCGCGATGGCGAAGGACGCGGCCAAGGCGACGACCTCAGTCCAGCCTGTCCCTAGCACCCATGAACCTTAACCAGCTGCGGACCGTTCTGGCGGGCGATGGCTAGTAAGCTTGCGCAGGTCAACCAGGGTTAGCGGCCGCTGGCAGCAGTTACCGGCCGCCACCTTACCGGGACTCACGAAGCCCCATGGTGCAGACCGCCGCCATCGTTGGCTGCGCCGCGATGTCGTGTTCACCCTGCTCGCCGCTGGCGCGACCGGCCTGACCATCTCCCCGGCCCGGCGATCCGCTTCCGGATTAAAAGTCACAATGCCGAACGGCAAGGGGTGCTTGCCCATGAGACAGCCAGACATTCCCGGCCGAGAGAGAACGGCTCGGTCCCCAGCCCGCTGCCCGCAGCTCGCCGCGTCCAGCGCATCCGGGTCGGCATCGGCCACGATCTGGTCCACCCGTGAGGGTGACAGCCCGATCGCCGTGGCCAGAGCGCGGATCGAGATCCCCTCGGCGCGGGCCGAGACCAGCCGCCCACGTTTGTTCCCGTTCGGCCTGCTCCAGCCGCCACGCGGCACGGGAGACCCGCGCCAGGACTCGCCGGTCCCGCCGGCCCGCCCCGGTCCGCTCGCTGATCGTCATCCGCCTTTCGTGCCGGCCGCGTTCAGGAAGCTGGACGCCGTGGCGGTGCTGACGGGTCCATTGTTACCGGCGCCCCGGTTCCAGGGGAAGTTCCTCAGCAACGCGGTACGCGGCCTGGCGCCCCGGGGACGCTAGCCGGCCGCAGTCACCTCGTGCCAGAACCCGCCGTTCAGGTCGAGGTTGTTCCCGCTGGCCTGGCCGGGTGCCGTGTCGCCGACGTACGTGTAGAGCGGGTGCCCGTCGTAGGTCACCTCGGTGCCGCCGCCGGTGCGGCTGATCGTGCTGATCCGGCCGGTGACGCCGGGGCCAGCGACTGGGGCGCCGGTGACCGGGGGCCAGTACGCGGCGCACGTGCCGTAGCAAACGGAGCGCGCGGAGGTGTCCGGGGCGAACCAGTACAGCGTGAACCCCTTGGCGTTGGTCAGCACGGTCACCCCGCCGATCGTGGCCGTCTTCAGCACCGCCGGGGTGCCCGGCGCGGACGCCGGGCTGCCCGCCGGCGCGCTCGTCGCGACCGCGACCGAGCCACCGAGGACGGCCAGCGCGATCAGCGACAGCGCGCCGGCAGCCGCTAGCACAGCGCGCATCCCGGCGGGCCCGCGACCCGGCCTGGCGCCGCCCGCGGACCTGGCCGCGACGTCCGCCCCGGCGGCACTGCCCACCCGGGCGGCGCGGGGCGCGGGCGCGACCGCGACCACCCCCAGCGCCGCGAAGGCGGCTACCTCGATCACGCCCGCGACGGTCCCGGCCGTGGTGCGTACCTCCCTGAAGCCGAACAGGCCGATCCAGAGCGACAGCAGGTACCCGCCGAGCGTGGCGACGGCGAAACCGGCCCCGGCGGCCGCCACGAGCCGCGGCACCAGCCCGTCCCCGCGGGCGAATGCCGTCGCGAGCACCGCGGCGGCGAGCGCGAACGCGGCGATCACCTGCAGCAGGAACAGCCAGCCGATCGTCGGTATGGACCGGTACCCGGTCAGGTACAGGTCGAGATGGATCGCCGCGGTCGCGGC
>JBEKGC010000114.1:0-15473 GCA_050013055.1 Streptosporangiaceae bacterium | reverse complement strand
CGCATCTCGTATTCGTGCACGATCGCGTTGGCGTAGCCGTGCGAGATGCCGGCGTCATCGGCCAGCCAGTGGGCGCGCTCGTCGCAGCGCAGGAACGCGGGGCCGGATTCGAGTCGGTGGAACCACTCAGCGAGGTCGCGCCCGGTCACGACCGGGATGCGCGCAATGAGACTACTGTGCAGATTCGGTGAGTGGGTCAGCGACAACGGGCACCTCCATGGAAGCTCCTCTTGTGCTGAGAGTGCCTCATCGCGCGCCGCCTGGCAACCCCCTGGTGCCAGGAAAGTTAACCGCGTACGTATTCAGCTCAGCCGTTCGAAGATCATCGCCATGCCCTGGCCGCCGCCCACGCACATGGTCTCGAGCCCCAGCGTCGCGTCGTGGAACTGCAGGCTGTTCAGCAAGGTCGTGGTGATGCGCGCGCCGGTCATGCCGAACGGGTGGCCGACCGCGATGGCGCCGCCGTTCACGTTGAGCTTGCCGATATCTATGCCGAGATCGCGGTAGGAGGGGATGACCTGAGCCGCGAACGCCTCGTTGATCTCCACCAGGTCGATGTCCTCGATCGCCATTCCAGCCCTGGTCAGGGCCTGGCGCGAGGCCTCCACCGGGCCCAGGCCCATGATCTCTGGCGACAGCGCAGTCAGGCCGGAAGAGACAATTCGGGCCAGCGGCGTGAGGCCGAGCTCGGCCGCCTTGACGTCGCTCATCACCACCACAGCGGCGGCGCCATCGTTGAGCGGGCAGCAGTTCCCTGCGGTCACGGTCCCGTCCGGGCGGAAGACGGGTTTCAGGGCGGCCACCTTCTCCAGCGTGGTGCCCGGCCGGGGCCCGTCGTCGGCGGCGACCACGGTGCCGTCGGGCCGGGTCACCGGCGTGATCTCCCGCGGCCAGAACCCGTCGGCGATGGCCTTCTCCGCCAGGTTCTGCGAGCGCACGGCGAACTCGTCCTGCTCCGCCCGGGTGATGCCGCGCAGCCCGGCGACGTTTTCCGCGGTCTCGCCCATCGCGATGAAGATGTCGGGCAGGAGCCCGTCTTCGCGCGGGTCATGCCAGGGCCCGGCTTGGCCGGCCTGCGCTCGTCCGGTACGTGCCTGGGCGTCGGCGAAGAGCGGATTGCGGGTGTCGGGAACGGAGTCGCTGCTGCCCTTGGCCAGCCTGCTCACGCATTCCACCCCGGCCGAGATATACACGTCACCCTCGCCCGCCTTGATCGCGTGGAAGGCCATCCGCGTGGTCTGCAGTGATGAGGAGCAGTACCGGGTGACCGTCGTACCGGGCAGGTGATCGTGCCCGAGCAGCACCGCGACCACGCGGGCCAGGTTGAACCCCTGCTCGCCACCGGGCAGTCCGCAGCCGAGCATCAGGTCGCTGATGTCGGCGGGATCGAGCTGCGGCACCTTGGCCAGCGCCGCCGTCACGATCTGCGCGGTCAGGTCGTCCGGACGGATGGGAGCCAGTGCGCCCTTGCCGGCCCGGCCGATCGGCGACCGTGCGGTGGCGACGATCACTGCTTCGGGCATGACAGAGCCTCCTCGCGTAGGGTGCATCCAGACTACGTCGCTGGTGGGAGCAAGAAGCCGCGCGGGCCATCGGGACGGAATCCGGTAACCTCGGTGCGGACCCGCGAGACCGGCCCGCCAGGTCAGGAAGAGGGAACAACCATGCAGGTGCACGACTCGCTGAGCGAGCTGGTAGGAAACACCCCCCTGATCCGGCTGCGGTCGGTGACCCGCGGGATTCCCGGGTCGACGGTGCTCGCCAAGGTGGAATACTTCAACCCAGGCGGCTCGGTCAAGGATCGCATCGCGATGCGGATGGTGGCCGCGGCGGAGGCGGCGGGAGACCTGCGGCCAGGCGGCACCATCGTGGAGCCCACCTCGGGCAACACCGGGGTCGGACTCGCCATCGTCGCGGCGGAACGCGGCTACCGGTGCGTGTTCGTCTGTCCCGACAAGGTGGGACAGGACAAGATCGGCGTGCTGCGCGCCTACGGCGCCGACGTGGTGGTCTGCCCCGGCACGGTCGCGCCCGATCATCCTGACTCCTACTACAGCGTCGCCCGCCGCCTGGCCGCCGAGACGCCCGGCGGCTGGCAGCCTGACCAGTACGCGAACGCGCAGAACCCGGCCTCGCACTATGCCACCACGGGCCCGGAAATCTGGTCGCAGACCGACGGCACGGTGACTCACTTCGTGGCCGGCATCGGCACCGGTGGCACCATCACGGGCACCGGCCGGTACCTGAAGGAGATCTCGGCCGGGGCGGTGCGGATCATCGGCGCTGACCCGGAGGGCTCGGTCTACTCGGGCGGATCCGGGCGCCCGTACCTGGTGGAGGGCGTGGGCGAGGACATCTGGCCGGCTACCTACGATCCGTCCGTCTGCGACGAGGTCATCGCGATCAGCGACGCGGAGTCGTTCGGCATGACCCGGCGGCTGGCCCGCGAAGAGGCGCTGCTGACCGGCGGCTCGTCCGGGCTCGCGGCCGCGGCCGCGCTGCGGGTGGCCGAGGCCGCCGGGCCCGGGGCCGTGGTCGTGGTGCTGCTGCCTGACGGTGGCCGCGGTTACCTCTCCAAGATCTTCAACGACGAGTGGATGGCCGACTACGGCTTCTTGTCCGCGCAGACCTCGGAGCCGCTGGTCGCCGACGTGCTGGCCTCCAAAGAGCGGAGCCTGCCCGAGTTCGTGCATATTCATCCGGAAGAAAGCGTCGGCGCAGCCATCGCGCTGCTGCGCGAGTACGACGTCTCCCAGCTGCCCGTGGTCAAGGAGGAGCCGCCGGTGATGGCCGCCGAGGTGGTCGGATCTGTGGTGGAACGCGACCTGCTCGACGCCCTGGTGGCCGGCCGGGCGGTACCCTCTGACCCGGTGGGCGGGCACATGTCGCCGCCGCTGCCCAGCGTCGGCTCGGGCGAGCCGGTGTCTCGCGCGGTGCTCGCCCTGGAGAAGGCCGGAGCCGCCTTGGTGCACGTGAACGGCAAGCCCTGCGGGCTGCTCACCCGGCAGGACCTGCTGACCTTCCTCGCCGCCAACACCTGAAGCGCGCCGCACCAGCCCGGCGCTCCGCCGAAACGTTACGAAAGGGACGCTGTCATGACCAGCCTGGACGGGTTCGAGACTCTGGCCATTCACGCAGGCCAGGAGCCTGACCTACTGACCGGGGCCGTGGTCCCGCCCATTTACCAGGTATCTACGTTCAAGCAGGACGGGGTGGGCGGGCTGCGCGGCGGCTACGAGTACGCCCGGTCCGCCAACCCCACCAGGACCGCGCTGGAACAATGCCTGGCCGCGCTGGAGGACGGCTCCGGCGCGCTGGCCTTCGCCTCCGGCCTGGCGGCGGAGGATTGCCTGCTCCGGACGGTGTGCTCCCCCGGCGATCACGTGCTCATCCCCGACGACGCCTACGGCGGGACCTACCGGCTGTTCGCCCGGGTGCTGGCCGGCTGGGGGCTGACCTACAGCGTGGTCGCGCTGTCCGACCTGGCCGCGGTGCGCGAGCAGCTCGCAGCCCGGCCGGTCAAGGTGATCTGGGTGGAGACGCCGACGAACCCGCTCCTGAACATCGCCGATATCCGCGCCCTGGCCCAGGCCGCGCACGAGGCCGGGGCGCTGCTTGTGGTGGACAACACGTTCGCGTCGCCGTATCTGCAGCAGCCGCTTACGCTGGGAGCCGATGTGGTGGTGCACTCGACGACCAAGTACCTGGGCGGGCATTCCGACGTCATCGGCGGTGCGGTGGTCTTCGCCGACGCCGAGCTCGGCGAGCGGATCGCCTTCACGCAGAACGCGACAGGCAGCGTCCCCGGGCCGTTCGACTCGTGGCTGACGCTGCGCGGCCTCAAGACGCTGGCGGTACGGATGGACCGGCATTGCCGCAACGCGGTGCGGATCGCGCAGATGCTGGCTGAGCACCCGGCCGTCGCCGAGGTGTACTACCCGGGCCTGCCCTCGCACCCGGGCCACAAGACGGCGCAGGAGCAGATGCGGGCGTTCGGCGGCATGGTGTCGTTCCGGCTGCTGGCCGGTGCCGACGCCGCCGTCCGGGTGTGCGGCCGGACCCGGCTGTTCACCCTGGCCGAGTCGCTCGGCGGGGTGGAATCGCTGATCGAGCATCCGGCCCGGATGACGCACGCGTCGGTGACCGGCTCAGCCCTGGAGGTCCCGGCTGACCTGATCAGGCTGTCGGTCGGCATCGAGGACTGCGATGACCTGATCCACGACCTGCGCCGGGCGCTCAGTGACTGAGTGACCGGCGCAGGTCATCGGCGGGGGAGCCCCCCGCGCAAGCCTGGAGGCGAGTGGATAGCAGAGGGTCAGTTCCGCCCGGCGGGCGAGCTCTGCACGTCGTTGGCCGCCGGGGCCTGCGGCTTGGGCTTATAGGCCAGGGCGAACCAGGCGCCAACCGCGAACACGATGCCCACTACCAGCGAGCCGGTCGCCTTCAGCGGGTGATGGCCGGTGGAGCCTGCAATGTGCCCGGGGATGAAGCTGGGCAGCGACTTGGCCGGTTCGGCCAGGTAGATAACGGCCACCACGATGAATATCAAAGCGATGATGCCGAGAATCACCGCGAGTATCGTCCTACCCGACGACCTCTCGACTGATCCGCTCGTAGCACTCACGATTCCTCCTGGTTTGGGGCATGCGGTAAAGCTTCGTTAGTTGCCGGCCGGCTGCGGTGAAGCGGGGGCGTCAGCCGACGGGGAAAATCTACCTTCGACTGGCGCCGCGGGTACGTAGGAAGTCACGGATGACATACTCCCCGAGATGTTCGGGTGCCGCCTGCAGCACGCGGCCACCGTTTCTTCTCGCTACGTTGTCAACGAACGCGCTAAGCCTGGCGTCGTCCGCCAGCATGAAGATATTCAGCGCCGCGTGCCTGCGCGTCATCTTATCGACCTCGGCCAGGGTGAGTTCAAGTGTCTCAGGCGACGGTGGCCAGTCGAACCAGGATCGTCCGTCCCGCTGCAGGTGCGCGGTCGGCTCGCCGTCGGTCACGATCAGGACGACCGGCTCGTGCTCGGGGTGCTTGTCGATGTGCCGTCCGGCCAGCAGCAGCGCGTGGTGCAGGTTGGTGCCCTGCACCATGTCCCAGCCCAGCCCGGCGAGTTCGGCCTCGTGCAGTTCGCGCGCGTAGTTGGAAAAGCCGACGACCTGGACGGCGTCCTGGGGATATTTGCTGCGCAGCAGTGCGTGCAGCGCGAGCGCGGTCTGCTTGGCCGCCGCCCAGGTCCCGCGCAGCTGCATGGAATAGGACAGGTCGACCAGCAGGGAGACCACCGCCGCGGTCCGCCGTTCGGTCTCCGCCACCTCGAAATCTTGGGAGGAGAGCTTGACGGCGCCACCGGGCTCGCGGCGCCCGCCTCTGAGCACCGCGTTACGGACCGTCGCGGGGACGTCGAGGGGCTGCTCGTCGCCGAACTCCCAGGGGCGGGTGGTGCCGGTCAGCTCGCCTGCCTGGCCGGCGTCCCGCTGGTCGTGGTCGCCGGACCGGCCGCCGAAGCTCAGATCGGCGAAGATCCGGCGCAGCGCCGTGTCGCCGAGCCTGCGCACGGCCTTGGGGGTGAGCTCGAGGTGCCCGCCGCTGCGCGCCAGGTAACCCTGCCGTTCCAGCTCGCGCTCGATCCGGCGCAGGGCCTCGACGTCGTCCACCGCCTGCCGGCCAAAGGCGCGCCTGACCGCCTCTTCGTCGATGTCGTCCAGGCTCGCGCCCGGGTAGTCCTGGCCGAGCGCCGATTCCAGCTCGGCCAGGTCCGCGAGCTCGGCCAGCGCCGTGGTGGCATCACCGAGGCCGAGCGGTTCTGAGCCGGACATCTGCACGCCGGCCGCCATGTCGGCCCGGTCGAGTTCGGGACGCCTGGACCTGAGCGCGTCGGCCAGCCGGGCCATCTCGGCGGCTAGGCCCGCGTCGTCCAGGGCGCTGGCCATCAGCCCGGCGAGCTCTTCGCGCTGCTCCGGGCTGAGCGAGCGCAGCAGCCGCTCCGCCGCGGCCATCCGGCTGATCAGCGAGTCGATCAGCTCCTCGAGGTTCTGCGGGTGGTCGGGGAACAGCTCACCGTGACGTTCCATGAAGCGGTCGAAGTCGTCCTGGGTGTGTTCCCCGCGCGCATCCGCGGCCAGCATCTGGTTCAGGTCGCCGAGCATGTCCTTGACCCGCCGCATCGCCTCCGGGTCAGGATTCTGCATCACCTGCCGCATGCCGCGGAACTGGCTGTCGAGCACCTCGCTGCGCAGCAGGTCCTTGAGCCGGTCGAAGGTCTGGCGGGCCGCCGCCGACCGCCAGTCGTAGCCGGCCAGCTGCCTGATCGCCTGGGCCGTGTCGGCGGGCAGCGCGTCCAGGTCGGCTTCGCGCATCCTGGCCTCGTCCCCCGGGTCGGGGAAAAGCTCGGCGCGCTCTTGCCCGACGGCGGTGTCGAGCAGGGCGCGGGCCTGCTCGAGGATGCCGTCCAGGCGCCCGCTGCCGCGGACTTCCCGCTGCCTGTCCCGGACCCGCCGGAGCAGGTCATCCAGCCCTCGCCGCCCGGTCTGGCCCCTTCTGAGCAGGTCCCGCAGCGCATCGGCCGGTTCCGCGCCGGCCAGGATGGCGTCACCCATCTCGTCGACGGCGCCGCGCACGTCGTACGGCAGCGCCAGCGGGTCCGGGCCGTCGGTGTACCGGCCGTAGCGGTAGTTAGCCACGGGTGTCAGGTCCGGTACACGGTCGTGCCGCCCGCGCTGTCCTTGGACAGCCGGCGCATCAGGTAGAGCCCTTCCAGGGCGAACTCGACCGCGGCGGCGGCGTGGCCGAAGGATTCACCGCCGTCCATGCCGAGCCTGGCCATGATCTTGGCCAGGCCGGGGACCTCCCCGATCCGCTGCAGCAGGTCGGTGGCGGGCACCAGCTCCCCTGACTCGACGGTGCCGCCCTCTTCGAACTTGGCGAGCAGGCCGGAGAGGTCGACGCTGCCCAGCCGGGACCGGAACGTGTCGGCGATCGCCCGGCGCAGCATGGCGCCGAGGATCTCTTCCTCCCGGCCTTCCTCGCTGACCTCGAACTCCACCTTGCCGCGCAGCGTGCTGACCACGGCAGGCAGGTCGCAGACCCGGGTGACCGGCGTCTCATCGATGATTCCGGCCAGCGCGGACCGGCGCATGGCGGACGCGGCCGCGCTTTCCGCCGCGGCGATGGCGAACCGCGCGGAAACCCCGGAGCGGGCGTCGACGGCAGGGGATTCGCGGACTCCCCGGGTGAACCTGGCGATCACCTCGACCAGGTGGTCGGGAAGCTCCGCGCCGGCCACGATGTCGGCTTCCTGCCGGATCAAGGTGAGCTCGTCGGCCAGCTCCAGCGGGTAGTGGGTGCGGATCTCCGCGCCGAACCTGTCCTTGAGCGGGGTGATGATGCGGCCCCGGTTGGTGTAGTCCTCCGGGTTGGCGCTGGCCACGAGCAGCAGGTCGAGCGGGAGCCGCAGGGCGTAGCCGCGGATGCCGATGTCGCGCTCCTCCAGCACGTTCAGCAGCGACACCTGGATCCGCTCGGCCAGGTCGGGCAGCTCGTTCAGGGAGAAGATGCCCCGGTTGGTCCTGGGTACCAGCCCGTAGTGGATGGTCTCCGGGTCGCCGAGGGTGCGCCCCTCGGCCACCTTGACCGGGTCGATGTCGCCGATCAGGTCGCCGACGCTGGTATCCGGGGTGGCGAGCTTCTCGCCGTACCTCTCGCTGGCGTGCCGCCAGCTGACCGGCAGGTCCTCGCCAAGCTCGGCGGCGAGCCGCCGGCACCGGGCGCAGGCCGGGTGGTACGGGTGGTCGTTGATCTCGCAGCCCGCGACGACCGGGGTCCACTGGTCGAGCAGGCCGGACAGGGTGCGGATCAGCCGGGTCTTACCCTGGCCGCGCTCGCCGAGCAGGATGATGTCGTGCCGGGCGATCAGGGCGCGCTCGAGGTGCGGCAGGACGGTCTGCCCGAACCCCACGATGCCGGGAAACGGGTCCTGCCCGGCCCGCATCCGGGCCAGCAGGTTCTGCCTGATCTCGTCCTTGACCCCGCGGTACTCGTGGCCGCTAGCTCGCAGCTCGGCCAGGGTGGCCGGGCTCGGAGGCTGGCTGCGGGCCGGGCCGGCCGGGGTCGCCGGGTTGGTTGGCGTACTTGCGTGAGGATGCTGGCTGTGTTGCTGCACCATTCGACAGTATGTCGTGATCGCACATCTTCGCATCCGGGCCGGCCGGCCGGCCCGGGCCGCCGGGCCCGCGCCGGGATGGCACACTTGCATCCCGTGGCAACAACATCTGGTGTGGTCAGTCCCGATGACGTGACCGCCGCCCGCAAGCTGCTCCGTGACGTTATCTCCGATACGCCCGTGCTCCATTCCCGGGTGCTGTCCGAGATGTCGTCCGGGCCGGTGTTCCTGAAGTGCGAGAACCTGCAGCGTACCGGCTCCTTCAAGGTCCGCGGCGCTTACCTGCGGATCGCCAGGCTCACCGACGCCGAACGGGCCCGCGGCGTGGTCGCGGCGAGCGCGGGGAACCACGCTCAGGGTGTCGCGTTCGCGGCCGGCCGGCTTGGCTGCACGGCCACGGTGGTGATGCCCCAGGGGGCGCCGCTGCCGAAGGTGCAGGCGACCCGCGATTACGGGGCGGAGGTCATCCTGCACGGCAGTAACGTCGAAGACGCCCTGGCCGAGGCCCTGGCCTACTCCGAGCGGACCGGCGCGGTCTTCATCCACCCGTTCGATCACTACGACATCGTGGCGGGCCAGGGCACCGTCGGCCTGGAGATTTTCGAGCAGTGCCCGCAGGTGCGCACGGTCGTGGTCCCGGTGGGCGGCGGCGGCCTGGCGGCGGGCATCGCGGTGGCGGTCAAGAGCCTGGACCCGGAGATCCGCGTCGTCGGCGTCCAGGCCGAGGCCGTCGCCCCGTATCCCGGCTCGCTGGCGGCCGGGCACCCGGTATCGATCCGGGGCACCTCCACCATGGCCGACGGCATCGCGGTCAGCCGGCCGGGTGAGATCCCGTTCGCCATCTTGTCCGGGTTCGCCGAGCGGGTCGTCACGGTCTCGGAGGAGAGCCTGGCCCGCGGCCTGCTGCTGTGCCTGGAGCGGGCCAAGCAGGTGGTGGAGCCGGCTGGGGCGGCCGGAGTGGCGGCCGTGCTCGAGCACGCGCGGGACTTCACCCCGCCGGTGGTGGTGGTCCTGTCCGGCGGCAACATCGACCCGCTGCTGCTGTCGAAGCTGCTCCGGGGCGGTCTGGCCGCGGCCGGCCGCTACCTGGCGTTCCGCTGTCGGCTGCCCGACCGGCCGGGGTCGCTGGCCACGTTGCTGGCCGACCTGGCCGATCTGGGTGCCAACGTGCTCGAGGTCGGGCACGAGCGGCTGGCCCCGCGGCTGCACGTCGGCGAGGTGGAAGTGGTCCTGCAGGTCGAGACCCGCGGACCAGGGCACTGCGGCGACGTGATCGATGCGCTGCGCGCCGCGGGTTACACCCTGGCCTTCAGCTGACCGTCCCTGGCCGCGGGCCCCGCCGCCCGGCGCCGTGCCCCGCGGTTACAGGTTCCCGCGCTTGGCCTGCTCCCGCTCGATCGCCTCGAACAGCGCCTTGAAGTTCCCTTTGCCGAACCCCTGCGAGCCGTGCCGCTCGATCAGCTCGAAGAACACGGTCGGCCGGTCCTGCACCGGCTGGGTGAAGATCTGCAGCAGGTAGCCGTCCTCGTCCCGGTCGGCCAGGATGCCAAGCTCGCGCAGCTGACCGGTCGGCACCCGGGTGTCGCCGACCCAGGAACCGAGCGCGTCGTAGTAGCTGCCCGGGGTGGCCAGGAACTCCACCCCCGCCGCCGTCATGGCCCGCACGCTGGCCACGATGTCGTCGGTGGTCAGCGCGATGTGCTGGACGCCGGGACCGCCGAAGAACTCCAGGTATTCATCGATCTGGGACTTGCGCTGGCCGACGGCGGGCTCGTTCAGCGGGAACTTCACCTTGCGGCTGCCGTCCGCGACGACCTTGCTCATCAGCGCGGAGTACTCGGTCGCGATGTCGTCCCCGACGAACTCCTTCATGTTCGTGAAGCCCATGACCCGGTGGTAGAAGTCCACCCATTCGTCCATCTTGCCGAGTTCCACGTTGCCCACACAGTGGTCGATCTCGGTGAAGAACGGCCGCTCGCCGGGCGTGACGATCGGCTCGGCCGGTGAGTAGCCGGGCAGGTAGGGGCCCGAGTACCCGGACCGCTCCACCAGCGTGTGCCTGGTGTCGCCGTAGCTGCCGATGGTGGCCAGCACGACCTTGCCCGAGTCGTCCTCGGCGATGTGCGGCGCCCGCAGGCCGCGGGCGCCGTGCGCGACCGCGTACTCGTAGGCGTCCTGGGCCGAGCTGACCTGCAACGCGAGGTCGGCGACGCCGTCGCCGTGCGCGGCCACCCGGGCGCCGAGCGGGGTGCCGGGCCGGGCCGGGCCGCGGAACACGAAGCGCGCGCCACCCGCCTCAAGCACGTGCGCCGCCTCGTCCGGGTAGCCAGTCTCCGGACCGCGGTAGGCGACCCGCCGCATGCCGAACGCGGTCGAGTAGTAGTGTGCCGCCTGCTTCGCGTTTCCGACCGCGAAGACCACGGCGTCCATGCCGATGATGGGAAAGTTGTCATGTGCTGGCGTGGTCATAGCGCTAGCATGCGGTTGAGGACTCAAAATGTGCAACCAGGCACGAATTAGCTAGTCATATTGTCTATTTATACCGAACGGGCAGTGGTATCTCTGAACAGTATGACTACCAGTGACCCGGCGGCTATCGACCGGCTCGATGCCGCGCTCATCGAACTGCTGGCCGCCGAGCCGAGGGTAGGCGTGCTCGAAGCGTCCCGGCGGCTCGGCGTGGCCCGCGGCACGGTGCAGGCGCGGCTGGACCGGATGACCGACCGCGGCGTGATCATCGGCTACGGTCCCGAGGTGGCCCCGGCCGCGCTCGGCTACGAGGTAACCGCGTTCATCACGATCGAGATCCGGCAGGCCGGCGGGCACGACCCGGTGGCGGAACGGCTCGGCGCGATCCCCGAGGTGCTCGAGGTGCACACGATCACCGGGGCGGGTGACATGCTCTGCCGGGTGGTGGCCCGGTCAAATGCCGACCTGCAGCGCGTGCTGGACAAGATCGTGTCCGCCGAGGGCGTGGTCCGCTCGGCTACCTTGATCTCGCTGGCCGCCCAGGTCCCTTACCGTGTCCTGCCGCTGGTCCGGGCCGCGGCGAACTGGCCGGCCAGGTAATCCCGGCCGGGGCACCGCGCCCCGGTTGCCTGCCGTATCGTTACCGACCGCGGATCCCGCGTGACGGACAGGCGGCGCAAGCTGCGGATTTAGCCGTGGCACCGATGAGTCCATGTGGCCGAAAATGCCGTTTCGCAGCACTAAAGTGCTATCGTCACCTTCAGATTAACCTGCGTCGGCCCTGCGCGGCGATCCTGGGGGGATCAAAGTGGTTCGAAGTTCCGTTGAGCATGCCAAGCCCAAGGTCGGCTGGCTGCTGAGATTGTCGTTCGCCTGCAGCTTGTTTCCGGTCCCGCGAGCTGGTCGCAGCTCGGGCCGGACGGCACCGCGCCGCCGGCTCAGCCGATGACGACATACCGGCTGATGGACGGCGTCGGCGGGCGTCCAGGTAACGGCCCGTCCGCGGCGGCTTCTTACAGCGGAAACTTTCTCGCCGGCACCGCCTTCCAGGTCGCTGCGGGAAACCTCTGGTTTGAGGGGTTCTGGTGGTGGGTCTGCGCTTCAGGCCAGCAGACCGGCGCGCAGTCGTTCGCCCTCTGGCAGGTCGACGACACGAACGCGGGCCTGCTGATCCAGGGCAGCGCAGTCACCTCCGCGACGCTGACCGCCGGGGCCTGGAACTACACCGCGATCGGCACCCCGATCCCGCTGTCCCCAGGTATCCCCTATGTCGCGGCAACGGGCTTTGTCAGTGCCGGGGGATTTCCCAACACTAACAACCAGTTCGGGTCGGGTGACCCTTATAGCGCAGGCATTACGAATGGCCCGCTATCCGCCTATTCTGATACTTCGGGATCGGCGCCGTCGCCCAGCAACTGGGCTAATCAGGGTCTTTTCTCCACATCTTATTCTGATCCGACGGCGCACATGCCGAACGTGAGCTACGCATCAGGAAACTTCTGGGTCGATCTCCAGGTCTCGGACGTGGTACCGGCCGGGACCTCCTACCGGCTCTGGCCCAGCATCCCCAACCCGCCGGGGCGGATAACCGACAGTGCTGCCAACTTCACCCTCGCGACGGAGTTCACGCTCAGCGGATACTGCGCGCTCGACAGGATATGGTTCTACAGCCCGCCGGGCACGACCCAGCTTCCGACCGGCTGCGGAATCTGGGATGTCTCCGCCCAGAGCGTGGTGGCCGGCACAGGAAAGAGCTCGCCGTCGTGGTCGGGCGCGGCCGGCAGCGGCTGGATCTCATGCGACTACAGCAGCGCGGGCGTCACGCTGGTCCCCGGTCTGTCCTACAAGGTGGCCGTGGTCAACGGCGCGGCCGATCCGGTCTCCTGGAACTCGGCCACGATCAACTACTGGTCCACCGGTCTGGGCAGCGGCGGGATCTCAAACGGTCCGCTTTTTGCGCCGAACGAGACGGCGGCCAGCAGCCCCGGCCAGAGCACCTATAACCAGGGGTCGGCCTTCAGCTACCCCGGCACGTACGACACCGGCGGCGCCCCGAACTACTGGGTGGACGTCGAGGTCACGCCTTCATCCGCCTCGCCTCCGCCTCCCCCTCCGCCGCCGGCTGACTCCGGCGCGTTCCTGACCTTCTTCCCCTAGCCGGGCCGCCTGCGGTGCGGCCCAGGTCGGGGCGGGGTCGGGGCGGCGTTTCAGCTGATCAGGTCGTTGGTGATCTCGAGCACGATGGCGCGCAGCTCGTCCCGGTCCTCGATCTGCTGCAGGTAGAACCGGCAGGTCGCGCCGACCGCGATCACGGCGGTGCTGGCGCGCACCCGGTCCCGCAGCGGTGCGCCGACGCCTACCAGCACGTCGACGAGATCGTCAAGCCGGTCACGGAAGCGAGAGAACCGGTCTTTGCCGCCGTGCATGGTCTCGACCGACGCCCGGTTCTGCTCGAGGAAACGGAAGACCTCGTGGCCGGCCAGCACGATCCCCACGTAACGGTCGAGCACCTGCTGCCTGGTCGCCTCGCTCCGCGGCTGCTCCCTGGCCCACGCCACGAGCGCATCGAACTCGGTGAAGTAGTCGTCGGTGAAGCTGTGGACGATATCTTCCTTGGACTTGAAGTGGTAGTACAGGGCGGCCTTGGTCACCCCGAGGCGCTCGGCGATCTCGCGCAGCGACGTCTTCTCGTAGCCTCGCTCGGCGAACAGCTCAAGTGCCACCTGCTGGACCCGGGCCCGGGTATCGGTCCGTGGCTTAGGCCCCGCGTCGTGCATCGTTATCTCTTCCTTGGCCGGGGCCGCTATTTTGCTTGACGGCCGGTAAGTAGCGATTTTAGGCTAATAACTTGCCGGCCGGTAAGTCAACGGCTGGCCCGGGGTGCGGACGGGTCGGAAGGAGCGCGCGGGTGGCCGAGGCAACAGGGGATAAAGGGACCAACAGGGCCAACGGGTCCATCGGGGCCAACCGGTCCATAGGGGCCAACGGGTCCACCGGGGCTAACGGGGCTAACGGGGCTAACGGTACGGGACCGACGGACGGTACGCATTACGCGGACCGGCGCGAGGTCATGATCGTGCTGCCCGGGCTGCTGCTCGCGATCCTGCTCGCCATGCTCGACCAGCTCATCGTCGGCACCGCGTTGCCGCGGATCGTCGGCAGCCTGGGCGGGGTGACCCACCTGGCCTGGGTGGTCACCGCGTACGTGCTGGCCTCGACCGTGACCACGCCGTTCTACGGCAAGCTCGGCGACATGTACGGTCGCAAGAAGCTTTTCATCTTCGCGATCGTGATCTTCCTGATCGGCTCGGCGCTGTCCGGCTTGTCGCAGGACATGGTGCAGCTCATCGCGTTCCGCGCGCTGCAGGGCCTGGGCGCGGGCGGCCTGATGGTCGGGGCGATGGCCACGCTCGGCGACATCGTGGCGCCGCGCGAACGCGGCCGTTACATGAGCTACATGATGGTGGTGATGATGCTCGCCACGATCGGCGGCCCGCTGGCCGGCGGCTTCATCACCGACAGCTTCTCCTGGCGCTGGATCTTCTACATCAACCTCCCGCTCGGCGGCGCCGCGCTGGTCTACCTGCTCATCGTCTTGCACGTCCCGGCGAAAAAGGTCAGCCACACGATCGACTACCTCGGCGGTGCGCTGCTCGCGGTGGCGGCCGTGGCCGTCATCTTGTTCGCCACCTTCGGCGGCACCGAGTACGCCTGGGGCTCGGTGCAGATCATCGGCCTCGCCGTGATCGCCGTGGCGGCCACGGTCGGCTTCCTGGTCACCGAGACCAGGGCCGCCGAGCCGATCCTCCCGCTGCACGTGTTCAGGAACAGGAACTTCTCGGTCACGATGGGGCTGACGTTCTTCACCGGCCTGGCCATGTTCGGCGCGATGACGTTCCTGCCGCTGTACCAGCAGACCGTCCAGGGCGCGTCGGCCGTCGTCAGCGGGCTGATGCTGACCCCGATGATGGTCGGGGTGACGATCACGTCCATCCTGTCGGGCCAGATCACCACCAGGACCGGCCGGTACAAGCTGTTCCCCGTGCTGGGCGGCGCCATCATGGCGGCCGGGATGTTCCTGCTGACCAGGCTGGGCGTGGACACAAGCCGGCTGACCTCGGGCCTGTACTACGTGGTGCTCGGCCTGGGCATGGGCTTCCTCATGCAGATGGTCTCGCTGATCGCGCAGAACAGCGTCGAGCCGGGGGACATGGGCGTGGCTAGCAGCGCCCGGATGTTCTTCCAGCAGATCGGCGGCTCGCTCGGCGTGTCCGTGTTCGGTGCGATCTTCGCCACCCGCCTGACCGCGTCGCTGCACGCGGCGGTTGGCTCCGGGGTGCACATCAACGCGAGCGGCGGCCAGCTCGACCCCACTGTGGTCGACAAGCTGCCCGCGCCGATCAGGCACGACGTGTTCTACGCCATCGCGCACGCGGTCCAGGGCGTGTTCTTCTGGGCGGCGCCGTCCGCGCTGCTCATCTTCGTCCTGGCGCTGCTGCTGAAGGAAGTCCCGCTGCGCGGCCGGACCCCGACCTCGGGCGCGCCGGGCGGGGAAGCCGCCAGCCAGCAGCCGGAGCTCGTGTCGTAACCGCGAGCGTCAGCACCCGGGAAGTCCGAACGGGCCGTGGCCGACCCGCCACGGCCCGTTCGGCCTAAGGGTTTATCCTTACGCCCCTACGTACGGGACGGCTTCCAGGATCTCCACCGTGCAGGGGCGGCCGTTCGGCAGCGAGTAGGTCGCCCGCTCACCGACCTTCTTGCCCGAGATGGCGGCGCCCAGCGGGGAGCGAGGCGAGTAGACATCGATCGGCGAGCCGCTCTCCTCCCGGGAGGCGAGCAGGAACGT
>JBEKGC010000113.1:0-24354 GCA_050013055.1 Streptosporangiaceae bacterium | reverse complement strand
TTCGCGACGGCATTCATCCCGTTCATCTTCAACCTCAGCAACGCCAACCTTGACATCCTCGTCCCCGCGCAGTCGCTGTTCGGGCCGGTTGCCTTCCTCACCTACCTGTGGATGAAACGGCACTATGGCCGGGAACGCACGATGGCGGAGTACCTGGCCAGTCAGGATGACACGGCCACCGCGCCCCGGGTGGAGCAGGCCCCGGCCCCCCAGCCCGCGTCCATCTGAGCCAAGCCAGGGAGGACGTCGCCAGCCAGCCTAAGGTGGGTACATCACATGTCCATTCCGCCGTTGACTCCCCATACCTGTCCGGTGATGTAGGAGGAGGCGTCGGCGGCAAGGAAGTGAACGACGCGTGCGACCTCATCGGGCCGGCCCAGTCGCCGCATCGGGATCTGCCCCTTGATCTTGTCGATGACCTTCTCCGGTATGGACTCGACCATCTCGGTCGCGATGAACCCGGGGGTAACGGTGTTCACCGTCACGGCCAGCGCGTCGTCCGTGAGCTTTCCCGAACGTTCCAGCATGAAAGCGACTTCCTTGGCGAGCGTCTTGGTGAGCCCGAACAGGCCTGACTTGGAGGCCGCGTAGTTTGCCTGCCCGATGTTGCCGATTTCCCCGATGATGGAGGACACGTTGACGATCCGGCCGCTGCCGCGCTCGATCATGTGCGGCAGGACGGCCTGGGCGAGGAAGAACGCACCCGACAGGTTGACCGCCAGCACGTGGTTCCAGTCGTCGTCGGTCAGCTTGGCATGGGTCTTGTCGATCGTGATGCCGGCATTGTTGACGAGGATGTCGATGCGACCCTGCTGATCCAGCACTTCAGCGATGACACGCCGGCAATCGTCAGCGGAGCCGACGTTGCCGGAATGCAGCGTGATCACCGAGCGAGCGCCGAATGCCTCGGTGAAGTCGGCGCGGAAAGCCTCGGCCGCCTCTTTGTTCCGGCTATATCCCGCCGCCACGGAGGCTCCCTGGGAGGCGAGGCTTCGGCAAATGGCGGCTCCGATGCCCCGGGTTCCTCCCGTGACCAGCGCCACCTTCCCGTCGAGCTTGTCACCCGCGAACCTGGCGGGTCGTTCTGCCGTGACGTCGCTGGCACGTTGTGAATTCATGGATGGGGCCTTTCAGTAGACACCGACATGGCTCGTGCTCCATCTCGCCATGTCGCCGGTAGATAATTATTCTAGCTTTTCTGAAAATATCTATCTAGTGTTTGAATTTCAGATCTAGATCAGGTCTTACGGACCGCGCTGGTGAAGCCCGTGCTGGACAGCGCCGCGAATAGCCAGGCCAGCAGTCGCAGCACCCAGCCGGCGCTGGTGCCTACCGGCAGGTGGAGATCCAGCCCTACGCTGAGCCCGGCTGCCGCCTGATCAGCTCCACGTTGCCGCCGTACCGTCTCGCGCCGAGTCCGGTCAGCAACGAAACGGACGCGACGTTCGTGTCGTCGACCTCGCCGGTAACGCTCGTGGCCCCCTGGCCGGCGAGCACGGCGAACGCCTGGCCGAGCAGCGCCCTGGCGACACCGCGCCGCCGGTACGGGGCGAGAACCGCCATCAGTCCCAGGCGCGGGCCGGCCCGGTTGCGCCAGATCCGCACCAGCCCGGCGTATTCTCCGCTAGCCCAGTCGACCGCGACAAGGTAAGTGGCGGGATCGAAGAACGAGCTGAACGTCTCGGCGCGGAACTGCCGGGCATCCCACCGCCAGCCCTGGCAGCCGGGAACGTCCTGCCGTAGCGCGTCGTCCAGCCGCCGCAGCCGGGTGATATCAGCATCAGCGGCGGACAGAACGTCGAACCCGGCCGGCAGCACGGCCCCAGCCAGCCCGGTCACCGCAGGATCGGCCGGGATCCGGTAGAAGCTCCCCCGCCGGTGCACGGCGAATCCGGCCTCCGCGCAGGCATCAAGCGCTTCATACTCCGCGTCTTCCAGGGTGACGTAGAGGTCACGGCCCAGATCGCGGGCAACGGCATCGGCTAGCGGCGCCCAGGCGTCGGCCCGCCAGGTGTCGAAGTACAAGAACCAGCGGTTATCGGGCCGGAGCCGCGCGCGCACCTCGCCCGCGATCAGGTCTCCGTCTACAGCGCGCCACGTCAGCGCCGACCGCATCCGCGATACCGTCAGCGCCGCTGCAGCCATGCCCTGTGAAGCTAGCAGCAGCCTGATTCCGGGGAGGTCGTCGTGGCGGTCCCGGTGGAATGATCAGGAAATACTGTGCACAGCCGCCACGACCGGAGTGTCTCCGCCGGTCAGCTCAAGGGTCTGGTGCCGGGTGCCTGGTTCGTCGAGCAGGGCGGCGATGACTGCGGCGACGTCGGCGCGGGGAACCGTGCCCGCGGGAACCGGCGGGGGCGCGAGCCGGATCGTGCCGGCGGCAGGAGCGTCGGTGAGGCCGCCGGGGCGCAGGATGGTCCAGTCCAGGTCCCGGTCGCGCAGGTCGGCCTCGGCGGCGGTCTTTGCCGCGATGTAGGCGGCCCATATCTCGTCGCTGCCGGACCGCGGCGGCTGGCCTGCTCCCATCGAGGAGATCTGCACGAACCTGCGGACCCCGGCCCGTTCTGCGGCGTCGGCCATCAGCACGGCGGCGGCCCGGTCGACGGAGTCCTTGCGCGGGGCGCCGCTGCCCGGGCCTGCGCCGGCCGCGAAGACCACCGCATCAGCCCCGGACAACAGCACCGCAACCTCACCGGCCGAGGCTGCCTCCAGGTCGCAGACAACCGCTTCGGCGCCAGCTTGGTGCACATCGGTGACATGGGCCGGGTTCCTGATCAGCCCCACGGCCTGGTCGCCGCGCCCGGCCAGCAGGCGCTCCAGCAGGAGCGCGATCTTCCCGTGGCCGCCCGCGATCACGATTCGCATGCCGCCACCCTACTTTCCAGGGTTACCGGCAGATGCGCGCGGGCTCCGAGTGGACAAGAGTCCCGAACATGGTGACGGTCCTCCCGCTCCTTCGCGGAAGACATCAGGCTGGCCCAGCTGACGAGCGTGTTCGCGTTACAGTTGGCTGGGTGGCAGGTGATCAGACCGGGCGGGTGGACAGCTGGATCTGGTCGGTGCGGCTGACCAGGACCCGCTCGGCCGCGTCCGGTGCCTGCCGGGCCGGGCACGTCAGGGTCAACGGGGTTCGGGTTAAGCCCGCGCATGCCGTACGGGCCGGTGATGAGGTGCGGCTGCGCTACGAGGGACGCGAACGCGTCGTGGTCGTGCTGCGGGTCATTACCAAGCGGGCCGGCGCGGCTGTTGCCGGCGAGTGCTATATCGACAACAGCCCTCCCGCTCCGCCCCGCGAGGAGGTTGTCGCGGTGCCTGCCCGTGATCGCGGCGCGGGCCGTCCGACCAAGCGTGAGCGCCGGAGTATCGACAAGCTGCTCGGGCGCGCGGCCCGCTGAGAGGGATTTGCCGTTGCCGTGATCCTGGTGTCGCGGGGCAGCTAGCGCCAAAAGACAGACGGCCTAAATCCGCATTTCTCCGATGCGCGGTCGGCGGGAGCAGCAGGATGGAGGCCGTGAGGCCTGGGTCGACAGCGGGACCAGCGGGCCATGACATGTCATAGGTACCGGTGGGGTGGCGGAAGCAGATGAAGCTCCTGTCTGCGGATGACCCGCGCACGGCCGGTGAGTTCCGGCTCCGGGCCCGGCTCGGCGCTGGCGGCATGGGCGTGGTCTATATCGGCTTCTCGCCCGCCGGGCGGGCGGTGGCGGTCAAGGTGGTGCAACCGAGCCTGGCCAGCGACCAGGCGTTCCTGGCGCGGTTCCGGCGCGAGGTCGCCGCGGTCCGCGCGGTCAGCGGCTTCTACACCGCGCCGGTGGTCGCGGCCGGGCCGGACGAACATCCGCCCTGGCTGGCCACCGCGTTCGTCCCCGGCCCGGCCCTGCACGAGGTGATCACCGCGCACGGCCCGCTGCCTGAGGACGCGCTCTGGCGGCTGGCGGCGGGCCTGACCGAGGCGTT
This sequence comes from Streptosporangiaceae bacterium, assembly GCA_050013055.1. Classification (GTDB taxonomy): domain Bacteria; phylum Actinomycetota; class Actinomycetes; order Streptosporangiales; family Streptosporangiaceae; genus Palsa-504. The sequence continues at coordinate 20,397 of JBEKGC010000113.1, read as the reverse complement.
GCGGGCCATCCATGGCAGTGGCGTGATCCACCGCGACCTCAAGCCGTCCAACGTGCTGCTGGCCGCGGACGGGCCACGGCTGATCGACTTCGGGATCTCCCACGCCGCGGACGGCTCGGCGCTGACCGCGACGGGCCAGGTGTTCGGCAGCCCCGGGTACATGTCGCCCGAGCAGGCGGAAGGCCACCGGGTCGGCCCGGCCAGCGATGTGTTCTCCCTGGGCTGCGTGCTCGCTTTCGCCGCTACCGGGCGCCGGCCGTTCGGCGACGGCAGCGCCGCCGTCATGCTCTACCGCGTCGTATACGGCCAGCCCGTGCTGGACGGGATGTCATCCCGGGTGCGCGACCTGGTGGTCGCCTGCCTGGCCAAAGACCCTTCCGCCCCGCCGCCGCTAGCCGCCCTGGCCTCGGTCATCGGCGGCGCCCTGGGACCGGAACCGTCGGGAACCTCCTTCTGGCCCGGTCCCGTCGCTTCCGTCCTGGCCGCCTACCAGGCCAGGCTTGAGGCGGAGTTGCAGGCTCTGGTGGTGGGCTCGTCCCCGCGGGCGCCGATACCCGTGGTGGCGCCGCCTGCGGCCCCCGCTGGCCCGCCGCCTGCGGCCCCCGCTGGCGGCGGCCGACGCTCCCAGCCCGCCCGAGGGCTCAGCCGACGGTGGCTGCTGACCCTGGGCGCCGTCTCCGCGGCCGGGCTCGGTGCGGGCGGCTGGCGGTTCGGTTTCCCCGGCGGTCCGTCCGCGCCGGGCGCCGGCTCGTCCCGGTCACCCAGCGCGCCGGGCACGGGGAAGCCGGGCACGTCAGGCTCGGGCCGCACGCCACTGTGGAGCTTCCCGGCCGGCGGCCAGGTTCAGTCCGACCTGGCCGTCGCGAACGGGGTCTTGTACGCGGGCACCAACGCCAACTGGGTCTACGCGCTGGACGCGGTCACCGGCGCGAGACTGTGGGCCTACCAGGCAGGCAACCAGGTTCAGACCGGCCCGGTCGTTTACGACGGCATGGTCTATGCCGCCGACATGGACGGCACCTTGTACGCGCTGGACGCGGTCACCGGGGCGAGGCGCTGGCATTTTTCCGTCGGGCCGGCGAGCGTGTCGGAACCGGTCCCGGGTCATGGCCTGATCTCCCTGGCCGGGGAGATGAACGTGCTCTACCTGCTGGAGGCACGCACCGGCGCGGTGCACCGCCAGGTCACCACCGAGTACGACCTCAACCAGGATCTGGTCGGCGCAGGCGGTTTGCTCTATACCGGGGACAATCCAGGCAGTGTCCTGGCGTTCCGCCAGGACGGGACCCAGGCGTGGCGGACGCAGGTCACCACGCAGGCACTGCGGCCGATGGCCGTGACGGGGGGTGTCGTCTACGTCCCGGACAGCGGCGGTACCCTGCATGCCCTGGACGCCGCCACCGGCGCGACCCGCTGGAGGACTGCGCCGCCCCAGGTGATCGGGGCACCGCCTGCGGTGGTCGAGGCGGCGCCCGCCGCCAGCCGGGGCATGGTCGCCATGGTCAGCGGTACGTACCTCTACGCGTTCCGGGCCAGCGACGGCCGTTACGCCTGGAAATTCGACGTGGGCGGCAACAGCCTGGCCCGGCCCGCGGCCAGCAACGGCCTGTTCTATCTGGCCGGCCTCACGGTCGACGGGCTCGGGGCGGTGTACGCGCTCGACCCAGGGACCGGGCACCAAGTCTGGTCCTACACCGGCGAGCTTGGCGTGGTCGAGTCCGGCATCGCCGTGACCGGCGTCCGGGTGTACGTCGGGGACGGTACTGGGAACATCCTCGCGCTGCGCGGGTAGCCCTGGCCGGCCGTCACGGCCCGGCGCGGCCTGACTTTTATCATGGGGGCAGGGCAGCCCGATGGGAGTACAGATGGCGCAGCAGTACGGCGAGATCAGTGATCGGCTAGCGGAGTTCATCGCGGCCCAGCACATGTTCTTCGTGGCGACGGCAGCGCGCGAGGGACGCGTGAACATCTCGCCGAAGGGGCTGGACGGCCTTCGTGTCCTCGGGCCCAATCGGGTCATCTGGCTGAACGGCACCGGCAGCGGCAATGAGACCGCCGCGCATCTCCTGCACGCCAACCGGATGACCCTGATGTTCTGCTCGTTCGAGCGTCAGCCGTTGATCCTGAGGCTGTACGGCACCGCGACGGAGATACAGCCCGACCAGCCGGCCTGGGACGAGTGCATCGGGCTCTTCCCGCCCATGCCGGGCGCACGGCAGATCTTCGACATGAGAGTCGATCAGGTCCAGACCTCCTGCGGCTATGGAGTGCCGTTCATGGAGTACGCCGACGATCGGCAGCTGATGGCGCAGTGGGCTGAGAAGAAGGGGCCCGACGGGCTCGAGGCGTACCACAGGGACAAGAACCTGGCGAGCATCGACGGCTTCCCGACCGGGCTGCGCGTACCTGGCGCTCCGCACGCTCCAGGCCAGTAGCGCAACCCGGCGAGGATTCCTCAGAACCGTCGCCTGCCACATGCGTCGTTTGCACGATAAACATTGCATTCAACTTAAGAGACGCTTATCCTGGTGGGCATGAGCAGATACATCACGACCGGAGAAGCCAGCCGTACATCACGACCGGAGAAGCCAGCCGCGAGCTGGGCATCAGCACGGCCACCTTGACCAGGTGGGCCGCGGCCGACCTGGTGGTCCCCGCGGAACGCACCGCGGGCGGCCATTACCGCTGGGACCTGCCGGTGCTGCGGGCCCAGATGCAGCGGCTTCCCCGCGCCTCGGCTCACCGCGGGCCGCGGGCGGCGGAAGAAGAGATAGCCCGGGTGGTGCACGCCGCCAACCGGGAATGGCAGATCGTCCACGGCGATCGGCGGCCGTCCCCGCCGTGGGACGAGGCCTCCGAATACCAGGTGCAAAGTTCGATCGACGCCGTGCAGGAAGTGCTGCGCGGCCTCACGCCCGAGCAGACTCACGAGGCCTGGTGCGCCAGGCTGCGCGCCGACGGCTGGCGGTACGGCGAGGTGAAGGACGAGGGGGCGAAGACGCACCCGTGCCTGGTACCGTTCGCCGAACTGCCCGAAGACCAGCGGCGCAAGGACGTGCTGGTGGTCGCGATCGTCCGGGCGCTAGCCCCGCGGGCCGGCCTGCCGTCGACCGCGGGCCAGGCAACCGCTTGACGAGCAGAGTCTTCGCATGCGTGCTCCTTTGATCAGGCCGACGCCACGATGCCCGCGGCTTCTGCGTTCAATCTGCTCACAGGTACTGATGGGTTTCTGTGCCCATCTGCTGGCGGGCCTGCAGGTTTCCTGTGGTTACGCAGGTGTAGCTGTGGCTGCGCATGAATAGCTGTGCGGCCGCTGGCAGCAGCCTCCCTGATCACTGAGGGCACAGACGGATGGGCTGCTCACGCGCGATGTGCTCCTATGCCGCCGGCGTCCACGCGCCCGGCCGCGGGGTAGCCGGGCCGGTGACGCGGCAGGCCGCGTCGGCCTTTCGTCCGGGGCCGCTGATTCCGCGGCGTGACGTCCTGGCGTCTAATGGACTGACCCCGATGTTGCGATGGAGGCAAGCCCCGATGATGTACCAGGTAGTGAACCCCGCCACGGGCAAGGTGGAAAGCGAGTACCCGACGGCGACCGACGCCGAGGTCAGCGCCGTGCTGGCCCGAGCCGACCGGGGCTACACCTCGTGGCGGCGTACCCCCATGGAAGAGCGCGCCGAGATCCTGCGCCGGGTCTCCCAGCTGTACCGCGACCGCGCCGACGAGCTGGCCGCCATCATCACCCGGGAGATGGGCAAGATCACCAAGGCGGCGAAGGGAGAGCTGCGGTTCACCGCCGGCATCTACAAGTACTACGCCGACAACGCGGCGGAACTGCTCAAGGACCAGCCGCTGGAGACGAACCTGCCGGGTACCGCCTGGGTGCGCAGGACCCCGATCGGGGCGCTGCTTGGCATCATGCCGTGGAACTACCCGTACTACCAGGTCGCCCGGTTCGCCGCGCCGAACCTGATGACCGGCAACACCATCGTGCTCAAGCATGCGCCGCAGTGCCCAGAGTCAGCCCTGGCGATGGAACAGATCTTCCGTGACGCCGGGCTGCCGGAAGACGCCTATATCAACATCTTCGCGAGCAACGAGCAGGCCGCCGGCATGATCGCCGACCCGCGCATCGCGGGGGTGTCGGTGACCGGCAGCGAGCGGGCCGGGTCGGCCGTGGCCGCCCTGGCCGGACAGAACCTGAAGAAGGTCGTGCTTGAGCTGGGCGGCTCGGATCCGTTCATCGTGCTGGACGGCGCCGACCTGCCCAAGGTGGCCAAGACGGCCGCGGCGGCCAGGATGGAGAACGGCGGCCAAGCGTGCAACGCATCCAAGCGGATGATCGTGGCCAGTGCGGTCTACGACGACTTCATGCGCGAGTTCACGGCGGCGATGTCCGGCTACGTGACCGGGGATCCGACCGACCCGGCCACGAACTACGGGCCGCTGTCCTCCGAGCAGGCGGCGCGCAACCTGATGGAGCAGATCGACGACGCGGTCAGCAAGGGGGCGACGGTACACCTCGGCGGGCACCGCATCGATGGACCGGGAGCATTCGTGGAGCCGACCGTGCTGTCCGACGTGACTCCGGACATGCGGGCTTACGGGGAGGAACTGTTCGGCCCGGCGGCCGTGGTCTACCAGGTGGCCGACGCCGATGAGGCGGTGGAGCTGGCCAACAGCAGCGCTTTCGGGCTGGGCGGGGTCGTCTTCAGCCGCGACGAGAAGCTGGCCGAGGACGTCGCTGACCGGCTCGACGTCGGAATGGTCTGGATCAACACGGCCGAGCTCGGCGGTCCGGAGCTACCGTTTGGCGGCACCAAGCGGTCCGGTGTCGGCCGCGAGCTCGGGCCGCTGGGGATCGACGAGTTCGTCAACAAGAAGCTCATCCATACCCCGCCCGCCGGCCAGTGATCTCGCCCGGCCCTCCTGGCCAGCGCGGATAACCTATGCGGCGCTCCTGGCCCGGCCGGTGCACGGGGCCTGATCCGTCATGTGCCCGTCCGGGCCAGAAGCGTACCGTCACGCCGGTATCTGGTTCGCGCCTGTTTCCAGGTGAGTCACGGTACCCGTTACTTCAGGCCCTCCTGGGAGAGGAACCCGCTGGCCACCTGCGTGTAGCTGGCGTGGTCGATGATGAGGGCCTTGTCCATCTGCAGCAGGGCGTTGGTGGTCAGCACCGCGGAGACCGCGTTGAGCGTGCTCACGATGGTGGAGTTGACGCCCTTCTTGTACACCAGGGGCGTCACGTTCTGCGCGGCGAAGAGGTTCTTCGGGTCGGCCAGCGAGACGAAGTGGTCGGTGATGATCTGCGGAGTGGTGGTGAAGACGTCCGCGGCCTGCACCTTGCCGCCCAGCAGCGCGGTGAGGGTGATGGGTCCGGACTCGTCAAGCGGCTGGAAGGACTTAAAGGTCAGCCCGTAGATCTTCTTCAGGCCTGGCACCCCGTCGGCCCGCGTCTGGAACTCAGACGGTCCGCCGATGACGAAGCTCTTCGCGACCGAGGCCAGGTCGGAGATGGATGTGAGGTGGTACTTGGTCGCGGTCGCCTGGGTGACCGTGATCGAGTCCTTGTCCTGCGCGGCCGCCGAGTTGAGGATCTCCAGCGTGGAAGGCAGCTTGGCCGTCAGGGCCGCGTTGACCGCCGCGGTGCTGGCGGCGGTGCTGGTCGGGTCCACGGACGTGGTCAGCAGCGCCCCGTTGTAATCGGGGATGATGGTGATCGCGCCCTTTTCGATTTCGGGGTAGTACACTTCGCGGGCCCCGATGTTGAACTTGGACGTGACCTTGATGCCCTTGCCCTGGAGGGCGTCAACGTAGATCTGGGCGATCAGCTCATCCTCGGGGAAGTTCGCCGAGCCGACGACGACGGTGCCGCTGGTCGAGGGCGTCAGCGGGTTGGATGACGCGCTGGCGCTGGTACTGGTGCCACTGGCGCTAGTGCTGCTGCTACTGCTACTGCTGCACGCGGCGGCGGTCAGGCAGGCGAGGGCCGTGACCGCGACCGCGGCCGTTCTTATCGTGGTCCTGTTCGGCGCCGGTGCTGCCGCGCGCCGAGCTGAGTTATTGCGCATAAGGGTCTTCCCTTCAATTCTGGACGGAAAAGACGTTATCAAGAAGTCTGCGCCTGACGACGCAGACCCACCGGAACGATGAGCCACCGGAGCAGCGTGAAGAGCGCCTGGATGGCGAGCGCCAGCACGACGATGACGGCGGCTCCGCCGGCTACCACGTTGTACTCGTCCCGGGCCAGGCCATCGATGATGAACCGGCCCAGGCCGCCGAGGCCGATGTAGGCCGCGATGGTGGCCGTCGCGACGACCTGGATCGCGGAGATGCGCAGGCCCAGCAGGATGAGCGGTGTCGCGACCGGTATCTCGACCTTGCGCAGGACCTGCCACTCGGTCATGCCCATCCCGCGGGCCGCGTCGGTCAGGTTAGCGTCCACCCCGAGCACGCCCTCGTAGGTGTTGACCAGGATGGGCGGGATGGCCAGGGCCGCCAGCGGGACGAGCCACGACGCCGGCGATCCGGAGGTCAGCACGAAGATCAGCACAAGCAGGCCGAGGGTGGGCAGCGCGCGGCCGAAGTTCGCCACGGTGACGACGGCGAAACCGCCACGCCGCAGGTGGCCCATGGCCAGGCCGGCCGGCAACGCGATGAGCAGGGCGATACCCAGTGCGATGCCTGTGTACTCGAGATGCTGAACGAGCCGCACGGGTATGCCGTCGGCACCGTGCCACTGCTGGGTCGAGGTCAGCCATTGCCAGGCGATCTGAAAGTAACTCACGGCGCGCCTCCGGCACGACAGCTCATGGCGCGCCTCCGGCACGACAGCTCATGGCGCGCCTCCGGCACGACAGCTCATGGCGCGCCTCCGGCACGACAGCTCATGGCGCGCCTCCGGCACTGGAAACTCGGGTAATGGTGAGGATGCGGCGGCCCTTGCGCCTGACCTCCCAGGGGGTCAGCCAGCGGCGCAGGAGCACCAGGATGCTGTCGGCGAGCAGGGCCAGGACGAGGATGAGAATAAACGCGGTGTAGATCTCGGTCGGGAAGTCTCGCTGCTCTCCGTCGATGAAAAAGTAGCCAAGGCCGCCGATGCCGATCAGCTGGCCGACACTGACCAGGCTGATGCTGGAGACGGTGGCGACCCGCAGGCCAGCGATGATGACCGGCGTGGCGAGCGGCAGCTCGACCTGGATGACGCGGCGCAGTGAGCCGAAGCCCATCGCGTCCGCGGCCTGGCGCACCGGCGGCGGCACCGACCGCAGGCCGTCCACCACGTTCGGGATCAGGACCGACAGCGAGAACAAGGTGAGCGGGATGATCACCGTCCAGTCGGTCAGGCCGGTGTAGTCGATCAGGACAAGGAACAGCGCCAGCGAGGGCATCGCATAGAAGATGCTCGTCAGGCTGAGGACGGGCGGCCAGGTCCAGCGGTAGCGCACGCACATGATGCCGACCGGGACGGCCACGATGATGCCGAACAGGACCGGCATCAGGGCCAGGTACAGATGCTGACCCAGATAGTGCCCGAGCAGCGCGCGGTTCTCCCAGGCCCAGCTCATGACGGACGGGCACCTTGGTCGTCGGCGGTCTCCTCCGCGGCCTGGACCGCGGCCCGGAGCCGCTGATAGGACGTGGTCCCCAGCACGGAGCCCTCGCCGTCCACGCCGACCGCGAGCCCGGTGGGCGACAGGATGGTCGCGTCCAGCGCCGCGCGCAGCGAATCCTGCTCCACCCGGAACGTATGGCCGTAGGGGGTCAGCGCTAGCTGGCGGAGCCTCTCCTCCCCGTCGCGGGTTTCGAGCTCCGACAGGGCGGCCCAGCCGCGTGGCCGCCGATGGTCATCGGTGACCAGGACCCACGACTCGCCGGCCCGCTTGGCGGCCTGGCGGCCCTGCTCGATCGTGGCGTCCTCGCTGAGGACGGTCTCGGTCTCGAGGTCGAGGGCCGTGGCGGGGAAGAAGCCCAGCCGGCGGATCCCGCGGTCGAAGCCGAGGAATTGCGCCACGTAATCATCGGCCGGGGAGCCGAGCAGGCGCTCGGGCTTATCGAGCTGGGCGATCTTCCCGTGTGGGTAGAACACGGCGACCTGGTCCCCGACCTTGATCGCCTCCTCCACGTCGTGCGTGACGAGGACCACCGTCTTGTGCAGCTCGCCCTGCAGCCGGATGAGCTCATCTTGCAAAGCGGCCCGGACAATCGGGTCGACCGCGCTGAACGGCTCGTCCATGAGCAGGATGGGCGGGTCGGCGGCGAGCGCCCGGGCGACCCCGACTCGCTGCTGCTGGCCGCCTGATAGCTGGTGGGGGTACCGGCGCGCCATCGCCTGATCCAGGCCGACCAGGTCCATCAGCTCCTTGGCCCGGTTCCTGGCCTTGGCCTTGGCCCATCCGTTCAGCAGCGGCACGGTGGCGATGTTGTCCTCGATCGTGCGGTGCGGGAACAGGCCGCTCTGCTGGATGACGTAGCCGATCCCCCGGCGCAGCTGGGCGGCCTTGGTCTGCGCGACGTCGCGGCCGTCGAGCAGGATCCGTCCCTCGGATGGGTCGATCAGCCGGTTGATCATGCGCAGCGTCGTCGTCTTGCCGCAGCCGCTCGGCCCGACCAGCACCATGGTCTGGCCGTCCGGGATTTCGAGGTTCAGATCGTCGACCGCGACCGTTCCCCCGGAGTAACGCTTTGTCACATTTTCGAAGGTGATCAAGCGTGGCCTCGCTCGTCGTCGGTGCCTGGTCGTCTCCGGTCATCTATGCTCGTCGTCTGCCCTCTCAGCGGGGATCCACACACGACGGTGCTGAGATCCCGTCGGCCGGGACGTTAGCGTATCTCCTCAGGGCCGCGGGCGCCGCCGCAGGATGCCTTCAGCGCCTGCAGGCACAGGTGCGGGTGTACCGCGCACCGTCAGTGCTGCGCCAAACACCCACTCACAGAGCGGCCGACCTGACCGAGCCCGCTCTTCAGCCGACCCGGGCCAACGCGACTCCGGCGGCGCGAGGCAGGCACTGGCAAGCACCTCCTCAGAACCATATCAGCCCGGCAAAGCCCAGGATAACAGCAGTCCCAGGAAAGTTAATATTTCCGACTAGTTTAATCGGTTTTGGGCGGAGGAAGGCTCCCCCCTGGTTAAGCGGCCGGGGCGAGCTAGAGCCGCGCCAAGCAACGTTCGCCCCGCGCGGCTAGTAACGTTCGCCCCGCGCGCCAAGCAACGTTCGCCGCGCGCCAAGTAACGTTCGCCCCGCGCGGCTAGTAACGTTCGCCGCGCGCCAAGTAACGTTCGCCCCGCGCGGCTAGTAACGTTCGCCCCGCGGCTACGAGGTGTCGTCGGTGCGGGGGCGTTGAGACGGATTCGCCAACCTGATCCGGTCAGTGCCCTCTCCCGGCTCGCCCTCGCCCCGTGCTATCTCGCCGATCCGCGCCGCCCCACCAGTAACATAATTCGATCTCCAGTCCGATAAATAGATCTTCTCGTGGAAGATTCGGCCTTAGTGGCGAGTTTGGTGCCCTATCAGGTACCAAATCCTCCGCAGAAGCCAAATCTTCCGTGATTCTCCCAGGCTTCGCGCATCATGGGGCGCTGGCGTACCAAGAACCGCACCAGCATTGCCGCGGGCACGCGGCATTCGCAGAACGCGATACCGAGGCCGCATGCCTGGGGCAGACGTTGGCTTATGGGGCAACTGGTGGGCGCCGGGCGGGGGCCGCATCGCTGGGGGTGCCGGGCGGGGGCCGCGTCGCTGGGGGTGCGGGCGGGGGCCGCGTCGCTGGGGGGTGCCGGGCGGGGCCCACCAGGCGGCCTGGCGTGGGCTCGGTGCGGGCGCTGTTAACGTGCTGTCGTGCGGTTTCCGGGAGCTGAGGCGGGCCGGCTTCGTGCGTGATCCGGGTGAGGGAGTCGCAGCCGACGGGACGATCACGACGGGGGTGGCGCGCTCCCGGGTGCCGCCGCCTTTCGAGCCGGTCCTGAGCACAGCCGTCGGAGTGATCGCGGCGGCGGGCCGCGATGTCTCGGCCTACCTGTACGGATCTGTGGCCACCGGCCAGGCACGGCAGCCGCGATCGGATGTTGACCTGCTGACCGTCGGGCTGGGCCCAGGGCGGGCCGCGGAGCTCGGCCGCGAGCTGTCCGGCCAGTTCAGCGGTCTGTGCCGGGGGGTCGAGATCGCGGCCGCGACGCCGGAGGACCTAGCCGGCGAGTCCGACGGGGCGTACGGGTTCCGGGTTTTCCTGCGCCACTACTGCCTTTATCTCGCTGGCCCTGACTACCGTCGTGGCCTGCCCCGGTTCCCGGCGGATGCCCGGGCGGCACGCGGCTTGAACGGTGATATTGCCCGGCACGCCGCCCGCTGGCGAGACGCGCTTGCCGCCGGGGAGGAGCCGCGGCGGCTGGGACGCCGGCTGGCCCGCAAGACGCTGCTGGCCGTGGCCGGGCTGGTCAGCATCCACGACGCCACCTGGACGACCGACCGCGCGTTCGCCGCGCACCGCTGGGCCGAGATCGAGCCCGAGCTCGGCTCCGACCTGCGTGCCCTCCTGGCCTGGAGCGATGACCTGGTGCTACCCGGCCGTCAGGCCGTGCAGCACATGCTGGACGTCACCACCTCGCGTATCACGGCGGCCTTCGCCGGGACCGTCGGCCTGTGGCCCTGACCCGTGGGCGGCCAGGCGCAGGGCTCGGTACAACAGCCTCGGGTCTCCCAGGCGGCGCCGCAGTTCACGCTCGAGGCCCGCGATCGGGTAGAGGTTCTGCGGAGCGCGGGCGTCCTTATAGTCGGCCGAGGCGAACCTTCCGAGGCACTCCTGGCTCACGGCCGCGAGCCTGGTCACCTCGGAGACGGGCAGGTCGGCCGAGCATTCGATGCGTACCACTCCGGCCCACGGCGACCCGGGAGGGCCCGGCAGCCGCAGATACCAGCTGTGCCTGTCCCAGCTGGTGCCCATCAGGAACACCGGCGTGCGTTGTCCGGGCAAGAGCGTGGCGACCAGCGCATTCAGCTCCGGCGGCAGGTAGGTGCTGCGATGGGACTTGATGTACCCGAGGGCGCGCGGCAGATGCTGGCGTCCGCGCAGCGGCCCGTCCACGACGAGCAGGTCACTACCCGGCGGCACGCCGTGTTCGTGGACGGCGGCCCGTGCCTGCACCGCGGTCACCACTTCGATCTCGGCCAGATGACGTTGGAGGGCCTGGGAGAGCCGGACCATGAGCGGCGCCCCGGCCGTTTTACCCGCGACATGACAGGCCCCGTAGGTGCCCGCCCAGGTGGCGATGTCGCTGGCGTGCGGCGCCACGGTGAAAAGGCCGCGCCGTATGCCGGCTTGGACGAGGTGGGCCCGCGGCCCGCAGCAGCACACCACTCCCGCCGCGTACGACGCGCACAGCGCCGCGGTGGCCTGGGCCGGCTGGCCGTTGACGGCTGAGCCGTCCGCTATCCAGACGCGAGCTTCGACCCGGCGGACGCCGTCGACAAAGAGCAGCGCCCCGGGAGCCAGGCCGCCGGGCTCAGGGTCAATGGCCTGCCACCGGACGGCGGGCCGTTCGACGGTGACGTCCACGACGGCGGTGGACTCGTCCAGGTCATCTTCGAGCTCCAGGCTGGTGCCGTAACCAGGGTCCCACCCGTCGACCGTGAACTGCATCGCGTTCCCGCTCATATCCCGGCCGCCTCGCGGCTGAGCCCTTCCCGTATCACGCTCGAGGTCCGCGCGTCCCTGGAGACCTTGAACCGGACCGGTACTCGCTCGGCGAGCGCCGCTACGTGGGTGACCACGCCGACCATGCGGTGGCCTTGGGCGAGGGTCTCCAGCGTGGTGGCCACCACGTCCAGGGTGTCCGGGTCCAGGGTGCCGAATCCTTCGTCGAGGAAGATGGAGTCAAGCCGGGCCGCGCCGGTGGCGGCGAGCGCGGAGATCTGGGACGACAGGGCGAGCGCGAGCGCCAGGGAGGCCTGGAAGGTCTCGCCTCCCGACAAGGTGCGCACCGACCGGCGCGCGTCGGCGTCGGTGTGATCGACCACGTAGAAATCTCCGTCTTCGTAACTGAGGTCGAACTGGCCGCTGGACAGCGCGGCCAGATTCGCCGACGCGTCTGCGACCAGGACATCTACCGCCTCCGCGACCAGCCAGCGGGGGAAGCGGTCGGAACGCATCAGGTCACCGAGGAGCCTGGCCACCTGCTGGTCGCGCCGCGCGGCCTGCTGCCTGCCGGTCAGTTCTGCCGCCTGAGCGCGCCGTTCCAGCACGCGTCTGGTCGCGGCCCGGGCCCGCTCGAGCGCTCCGGCGACGGCCGAGGACGCGCTGGCGGCGGCTGTCTCCGGGGCGAGGTCGATCCCGGCTGCCGCCAGGTCGTCGCGCAGCCGGCCGGTCAGCCCGGTCAGGTTCGCCTGGGCCGCGGCGGCTCGCCCGGATGCGGCGGTGATGTCCTGGCTGCGTGACCGGGCCTGGCTGGCCGCCCATGTCGCCAGCGCTGTCCACCCGGCCAGCAGGCCGGTGCCCTCCAGAGCCGGCGCGCCGAGCGTGACCACCTGGTCGCGGGCCGCGGACAGGCGGGCCCGGGCGGCAGCTTCGGCCCGTTCCAGCGCGGTGAGCGCCGTTTCGCCGTCGGCTCGGCCGGCCCGGGCGCTGAGCAGCCGCCCCTCGGCCGCGGCGGCCGACGCTTCCAGCCGGTCGCGCTGGGCGAGCCGCTCAATCACCTGCTCCTCGTCGGGAGCGTCGGCCAGGAGCCGGTCAAGTTCCGCGATGCGCTCGGTCAGCTCGGCCAGCCGCGTCCTGGCCTCCTGGTCGGCCAGCGCTGCGCTCCTCGCGTCCGCGCGCAGCCGGGCGAGGTCCAGCTCGTCCTGGCCGAAAGCAGCCGCCAGCTCCCTGTGCCTTCCGGCCGCCGCCGCGGCGGCCTGGCGTGCCCGGGCCAGTTCCGCCGCCCGCGTGCCGGCTTGCTGGCCGGCCCACCGGGCCAGGCTCGCCCATCCGGCGGCCAGGGCGGCGTCGTCGACGTGCGGTGCCCCCAGCCCGACCAGCGGATCGCGCGCCGCGCGCAACGCCGTGCGGGCCGTGGCCAGGTCGGCTTCGGCTTGCTCCGCGGCCGTCTGCGCGGAGCTGAGCGTCGCGCGCGCGCCGCCCACCGCGGCGGCGGCCTTGTTCGCGGCCTGGTCAAGCTCGTGCCGCGCCCGCAGGCTGGTGCTGAGCTGCGTGACCGCGTCCGCCACCAGGTGCTCACCGGCGCCGCCGTGCTCGTGCGCGAGCAGGGCCGTGACGGCCGTCAGGCCCGCGCCGGCCAGCGGGCCGCCGAGCGCGGCGGCCAGCGCGGTGGTCAGGCGAGTCCTGCGGTCAGCCAGGGAGTTCAGCTCGGCCTCGGCCCTGGCTTCGGCCAGGCCGGCGGTCTTCACCTTGTCCCTGGCCCCCGCCAAGGCCCGTTCGGCCCGATCAAGACGCGCCTTCGCGGCATCGATTTCCGGGACCCGCGAAACGGACGGGAGCATGCCCACGGTTTGCTCGCAGAGCGGGCACGGCTGCCCGGCCACCAGGTGCGGACGCAGGTCGGCCAGGACATGCGCGCGGCGCGCCTCATCCATGGCTCGCTGGCCGCCGCGATGCAGATCCTCCGCCGACACCAGTGCGTCCTCAGCCGCCGCACGCCCCGCGTGGGCCCGGTCCCGGCCGAGCCGGGCTGATGCGAGGTCGCCGCCGAGATCTTGCAGGTCGCGTACATCACGCGACGCTTGCTGCAGCGCCGCCTCCGGCACGGCCGAATCGCGGGCGGCGCGGGCGGCGGTGTCCGCCTGCTCCGCCTCCCGCAGGGCCCGGGCCGCCGCGGTCAGCGCATCAGCGGCGGTCCGGCGCTGCTCGTCGAGCCGGTTCGCTGCCTCGGGCACCGACACGGAGCTGAGAGCGGCGTGCTCGGCACCGAGCCGGTCCACCTGCTGCCGGTCCGCCTCCGCGCCGCGTGCGGCCTCATCCCGCTGGCCGCGGAGCTGCTCCAGGTGCGCCGAGGCCGCGTCCACCTGGGCCGAGGCCGCGGCGGACAGAGCCGACAGGCGGGCGGCGTTGTGCTGCCAGGAGAGCCGCCGGGACATCCGCTGGCTGCGTTCGGCGCGCTGGTCGCGAGCGAGCTCGAGCGGCGCTCGCTGCGGGCCCTGCGCCAGTGCTTCCCTGGCCACCCGGTCGGCCTGCTCAGCCAGCCTCTCGGTGTCCCTGAGCTGCCCGAGCGCGGCCCGGCTGGCCGCCAGGCCTGCGTCAAGGTGAGCGACCCCCGCCGGTACGGACACGGCCGCCAGGCAGGCCTGCTCGGCTTCCAGCTGCCCGAGCCGGTCGGTGGCGGCTGATAGTTCCTCCTGCCCGGCGCGGATCTGCGGCAGGATCGCCTCGACCCGCTGGCCCAGCGCGGCCAGGGCCGTCTCGGCGGCCCGCGCGCTCCGCTCGGCCTCAGGCGTCGCGTCGGCCAGGCTGGTCAGCGTCTCGGCGATCGCGTCGGCTCGTTGCCCGGCCACGTTGGCCTGCTGGTTCGCGCGCACCATCATCTGCCGGTAGTGCTCGGCGCCGAGCAGGCGCAGCAGGATTTCCTGCCGCTCGCTCGCCTTGGCGTGCAGGAAGTTCGCGAACTGGCCCTGCGGCAGCACCACGCACTGGCAGAAATCCTCGTACGACAGCCCGAGCATCCGCTCGACGGCGTCGTTGACCCCCGACAGGTCCTTGGCCAGGACATCGGTCGGATCACCGGGCTGGGCCAGGCCACGCGGGTCGGTCAGCCGCTCCAGGCTGGCCGCGCGCTGACTGACCTGGCTGCCGATGCGGCGCAATTCCCTGGCCACCACGTAGCGCTGGCCGGCCACCTCGAAGACGAGCTTGACCGTTCCCCGTGAGATGGTCGGGGCCAGCGCGAGGGAGACCATTCCCTTGCGGCCCCAGCGAGGCACCGACCCGAACAAGGCGAACGTCATCGCGTCAATGACCGTTGATTTGCCCGAGCCGGTGGGTCCGACCAGGGCGAAGAAATCGGCGTCGGTGAAGTCGACATGGGTCCGCATCCGGAAGGAGGCGAAACCGTCCATGTCCAGCGTGATCGGGCGCATAGCGATCCCTCCGGCGTCAGTCGGCGTTACCCGCCGCGGTGACCTCGTCGTACAACTCCCCGAACAGGGCCGCCATCCGCGGGTCCTCGACCTGAACCGACGCGCAGTAATCGGCGAAGAGCTGTCCCGGGCTCCGTACCGCATAGGTTGTCTCGGGCCGCTGGGTGCGGGACGGCTCGGCGAAGGCCGGGTCGATGCGCACCTCCAGAGCGTTCGGCATGATCGCGACGGTGTCCTCGCGCAGCCCCGCGCGGGTCCGCTCGCGCAGCCATACCCGCAGGTAGTCATCCCCGAAGGAACCGGCCTGCGCTTCGAGCTCTGGCAGGGTCCCGCGGACGGTCCGCAGCCGTCGTCCCGAGGTGACGGGGATGTCGGTGACGCGGGCTGGGACCGAGGGCCGCGCCTCGACCACGCAGACGACGCTGGTGTTGTCCTGCTCACCGAAGTCCACCGCGATCGGCGAGCCACTGTAATGGACCGGGCAGTGCGCGGGCAGTGACTGCCGCCTGTGCAGGTGCCCGAGCGCGACGTAATGCGCGGAGACCGGGAAGATGGTGGCCGGGACGCTGTACTCGAAGATCGACTGGGCGGACCGCTCGCCGCCGCCGAAGACGCCCCCGACACAGGTGAGGTGCGACATCAGCAGGTTGACCGTGGCGTCGCTGAATCCGCTCGTCAACGAGGCGACAATCTGGCGGATCATCTCGTCGTAGGCGCGCACGTTCTCCGACGGGGTCTGCGCGACGATCTCGGCCGCCCGCACGGCGTAGCGCTGGGTCAGGAACGGCAGCACCGCCAGCTGCACATCCGCCCCGTCCGAGCGGGCCACGAAGCGGATCACCCCGCCCTTACCTGGGGGCCGGACCGCTCCGGTCAAGGTGATGCCGGCCACGCCCATCAGCGGCCGGTATGCCTCGAACGTGGGTCCGTGGTCATGGTTACCTGAGATGACGATGACCTCGGCGCCCGACTGCCGCAGCCTCAGCAACGTCTGGACCACCAGATGCTGCGCCTGGGCGGACGGCGCCGACGACTCGTAGACGTCGCCGGCCACCAGCACCGCGTCGACCTGGTTGGCCTCGGCGACCTGGGCGATCTCGGCCAGGACGGCACGCTGCTCGTCGAGCCGGTCATGACCCTTGAGGGTCTTGCCGACGTGCCAGTCGGCGGTGTGCATGAACTTCACGGTCGTTCGTTCCTTCTGATCGGACGCGGGCCTGGCTAGAACGGCGGGATATCGTCATCCGCGGCGGGCAGCCGGGAAAAGACACCGCCCGCGGGCGCGGCGGGGGAGCGGGGCGGCTCCTGGCACTCCGACAGCCGGGTCGCCCAGGCCGGGAACGGGAACTCCACCGCCAGCGGCACCGGGATCTCCGGCTGGGAGATGAACATCGCGCCCGGCTTGGCCAAGGTGGCCCGGATGCGCTGGGACGCGGGCAGGAACCCGTACTCGGGGCGGCCGGCTTCCGCCGAGTCCAGCCGCCCCACGACCCGGATGGCCGAGTTCGACACGATGCGCCGCTCGACCTCGCTCGCGGTCTGCTGCGCGCCGATCAAGATGATGCCCAGGGACCGCCCGCGCTCGGCGATGTCAAGCAGCACGTCCTTGATCGGCGAGCTGCCTTCCCGGGGGGCGTACTTGTTCAGTTCATCGATCATCGTGAACAGGAGCCCGCCAGGACCGGCGTCCTCCTTGCGTGCCGTCTCGGCCGCCAGCACGACACCGACGACGAAACGCTGCGCGCGTTCATGCAGGTTATGCAGGTCCACCACCGTAACCTGCTGATCCTGGGTGGAAATCTGACGGCGCGCCGTCCCGGTCAGGTCCGCCCGGATAATCGGCCGCAGCGGCCGCAGTGACGAACGCAGCCGCCGGATGAACGCGTTGATCGTCCCCACCCCCGTGACCGGGCCGGCCCAGTCCGCCCGGGTCGTGTCGTCCGTGAGCCGGGTGACGATGACATCCACCAGCTCCTCGTACGTGGTGACGACGTCGTCATCAAGCCGCACGGCACCGCCCCCGCCGTAGCCGACGGCATCCAGGCGCAGCCGGGTGGCGACCTGGTGGATCACGATCGTGTACTGGTAACGCTCGTCCTCCGCGTCCGCGAACACATAGGGCAGCAACTGCCGCGAGCAGAACTCGGCGATCGTCCACCAGAAGGCCTCGACGCCGCTGGTCCGGCCGGTCACGTTTGGCCTGCCCGTCTGGTCATCAGGTATCGGCGGCGCCCAGAAGCCCGTCGATGCGAACGGCTCGGCGGGCAGGCCAAGCTCGGCGTACGCGGACCTCAGATCGTCGTCCAGGCGGATATTCGGCTGATCGAGGAACAGCAGGTCCTCGCCCTTCACGCTGAACACCAGGGCTTTCGCGTTGACCGCGCGGGCGCCGAGAACACCAGACCGGAAGATGGAATGAAGGAGGAACAACGCGAAACTAGTCTTCGTCGCCACCCCGGAAATACCGCTGATCGATACGTGCGCTCCCCTGGTGCCGTCAAGAAACTCCATATTCACGTAAATGGGCAACCCGTCCCGGCCGCGCCCGGCCGGCACCCGGTGCGTCATCTGATCAAAATAAAGCGCCTGAGCTCGCTCCTGCCCGGTGGCGCGGCGCACCACCTCTCCGGGCCGCGGCGGCACGTAGATCTCAGGCTCAACCCGCGTCGTGCTGACCTCCGCGATCTCCTGGCTCCGGGCGGGCAGCACGCCCTCAGAGATCAGGAAGACGTCCGAGCCGAAACTCGCCCCCTCATGCCTGGCCCGGACCTGAGTGACGATGCCGCTTGTCAGCACCGGCCCGACTCCCGGCACCGGCCGAAGCGTGACCACCACGTCGTCCAACTGCAGGTAGGAGTCCTCATCCAGGGCCACGGCGAACTGCAAAGGGGTCGAGTCCTCGGTCCCGGCCACCAGCCCGACCCGATGCGCCGGCCCGTCAGCCGGGCCGATGGCGCGATCGGCCACGACGGCTCCTTCTGGCTGATGTCGAGATCTCAGGACCTAGGCCTAACACCATAGACAGCCGGGCTGACATCCGGCCTGACCGAGCGTTTGATAACCCGGATCCGCCGGACCCGATCCGGCCGGTACCCCCTCCCCGGCTCACCCCCGCTGGTCCGTGTTCCCCCGCTGGTCCGTTTCGTCCCGCCAGTATCATAATTCGATCACCGGTCCGATATATGGAACTTTTTCACGGATGATTCGGCTTTCGTGGCGAATTAGGTACTCTATTGGGTACCGGATCATCCGTAGAAGCCGAATCTTCCGTGATTCTCCCGAGGTTCCGCGCATCATGCAGCGCTGTCGTATCACGACCTACACCAGCATCGGCGCGGGAACAGGTCAGTGTTCGTAGACGGGGACCGATTCGTCAGCCGAGCCAAGCACGAGTAACCAAGGCGCCCCACTCGATCGTCCAACCAGGAGAGTCGCTCGGGCGTCAGAAGCGGTATGCGAACGACGCGCATGACACTGACCACCGCGGCCATCCTCGGGATGCTGACCGCCACGGCCGGGTGCGGGCCAGGCCACTCAGGCGCAGCGGCCGCCTCGCCGGCCACCGCAGCGCCGGTGCCGACTCCCTCATCGGTGCCCGCCGCGAGTCCGCCGCCCGCCGCGAGTCCGCCGCCCGCCGCGAGTCCGCCGCCCGTGGTGGGGGCCACGGACCCCGGCGTCATCGCGGACTGCACAAGCGCGCCACCCAAGCAGCTGAGCATCCGGCCGGCCACGATCGTGCTCACCTGCGCCGACGGCGGCCTGGGCGTCCAGAAGCTGGCCTGGGCCACGTGGGGCGCCTCGACCGCCACCGGCCGGGGCACGTTCTGGGCCCATGTCTGCACGCCGTCTTGCGCGGCCTCAGGCACGTATGCCTACTACCCGGTAGCGGTCACGCTCTCGCAGGTAAAGACCTCGGCGCGGGGGGAGTGGTTCAGCAAGTTGACGGTCACCTGGCCAGGGCAGCGGCCGCCGGGCACGATGCCGGACGCCTTCCCGCTCGACGCTCCGGACAGCTGAACGCCGATGCGCCCGGCGGTCACGTATAGCGGGCCAGCCTCCGGGCCGGGCAAGATGATCTGCATGGCGCTGGCTTACCTGGTACAGCACGGGGAGAAAGAGCCGTTGCCTGGTGATCCCGGGCTGACGCCGGCTGGCCGCGAGCAGGCCGACCGCACCGGCCGGTGGCTGCACGGCCGCGGGGTGCAGGCCCTGTACGCCAGCCCGATGCGGCGGGCACGGGAGACCGCTGACGGCATCGCGTCGGTCACCGGGCTCGCGATCCGGCCCGATGCCCGGCTGGCCGAACGCCTGAACTGGGACGGCAGCCAGCCGTACGAGGCCTTCCTGACCCTGTGGGCCCGCACGGCTGGCGACCGCGATCTCGTTCCGCCCGGTGGGGTGTCATCGCGGCAGGCCGGGACGCGGCTGCAGGCATTCCTGGCTGGCCTGCCCGGCGCGTCAGGTCCGGTCGCGGTGGTCACCCACGGCGGGATCACCATCGAGTTGCTGCGCAACCTTCTTGGTGATGAGGCCCTGCCGCCGCAACTGCTCGCCGCCGGCGTTCCCCCATGCGCCGTCACTACCCTTGATGACCTGGCCGTCGTCACGATCGCTGCGACCGCGCACCTTTCCTGAGGCTGATACCTTCGGCGGGGATGGTCCTCAGGGAACAAGATGGTCCTCAGGGAGCAAGGGGTGAGTTCTGGTGGAGTCGGGACTTGATGGCACGGTCGCGCTGGTGACCGGGGCTTCGAGCGGCATCGGCGCGGCCACGGCCGCCGCGCTCGCCGCCCAGGGCGCGGCCGTGGCGCTCGCGGCGCGGCGCCGGGACAGGCTGGAGGCGCTCGCCGCCGGTATCCGGGGCCAGGGCGGTACCGCGCTGGTGCTGGAGTGCGACATCACAGAGGAGCAGCAGGCGGCAGACGCGGTCGCGCGCACGGTCGCCGAGCTGGGGCGCCTGGACACGCTCATCAACAACGCCGGCGTGATGCTGCTCGGCCCGGCGGCCGGCGCACCGCTGTCGGAGTGGCAGCGGATGGTCGAGCTCAACGTGCTCGGCCTGCTGTACTGCGCGCATGCCGCGCTGCCCCATCTGCTGCGCGCCGCCGGGGACGGCCCGCGCCAGGTCGCCGACATGGTGAACGTCAGCTCGGTGGCGGGCCGGGCGGCCCGTAACGGCAACGGCGTCTATTCCCTGACCAAGCACGGTGTCGGCGCCTTCAGCGAGTCCTTGCGCCAGGAGGTAGCCGGCCGCTACGTGCGCGTCAGCCTGGTCGAGCCGGGTGCGACCGCGACGGAGCTAGCCGGCCACAACCGGCCCGAGGTGCTCGACAGC